>DEHU01000278.1 GCA_002352125.1 Competibacteraceae bacterium UBA2792
GGTGGCATCGCCGCCGTCGTCCAAAATCATGTTGGGCGCACTGCCGTCCGGCCATTGCAGAATGCGGTGGGTAAAATCCCAATACTCCTCCAGCGATTCGCCCTTGTAGGCGAACACCGGGATGCCATCGGCGGCAATGGCGGCGGCGGCGTGATCCTGAGTGGAGAAGATGTTGCAGGAGACCCAGCGCACTTCCGCGCCCAGCGCCGCCAGCGTCTCGATCAGCACGGCGGTCTGGATGGTCATGTGCAGCGAACCGGCAATCCGGGCGCCCTTGAGCGGCTGTTGCGCCTCGTATTCCTGGCGCACCGCCATCAGACCGGGCATTTCGGTTTCGGCGATGGCGATTTCCTTGCGGCCCCACTCGGCCAAGGCCAGATCGGCGACGTAGTAATCGGTGAAGGGCTTTTCGTGGACAGCGGCGTTCATAACGTACTCCGATACGGTTGAACGGGCGCCGTTGGCTTGGGAAAGCCGTGCCACGCCAAGCCTGACGGTGAAAAACCGTTGCAGCGCCCCTTGGCGTGGGGGCGAAAATGTGCAGATGTCTTACAACCCCGCCGCGTCCCGTAGCGCATCGGCCTTATCGGTGCGTTCCCAGGTGAACTCCGGTTCTTCGCGCCCGAAGTGGCCGTAGGCGGCAGTCTTGCGGTAGATTGGACGAATCAGATCCAGCATTTTGACCAGGTTATACGGACGCAGATCGAAGTGGCCGCGCACGATCTCCACCAGCCGGTCCTCGTCGATCTTGCCGGTGCCGAACGTGTTGATGCTGATTGAGGTCGGCTCGGCGACGCCAATCGCATAAGACACCTGGATTTCGCAACGTTCCGCCAGCCCGGCGGCGACGATATTCTTGGCGACGTAACGACCGGCATAGGCGGCGGAACGGTCAACTTTGGACGGATCCTTGCCGGAGAACGCGCCGCCGCCGTGATGCGCCGCGCCGCCGTAGGTATCGACGATGATCTTGCGCCCGGTCAGGCCGCAGTCGCCCACCGGCCCGCCGATGACGAAACTGCCGGTCGGGTTGATGTGGTATTTCGTGTGTTTATCCAGCCACTCGGCGGGCAGCACCGGCAGGATGATGTTCTCCATCACCGCTTCGCACAGTTGCTTGTAGGCAATGTCGGGATCGTGCTGGGTGGACAGCACCACTGCTTCGACGCCCACTACCTGATCATTTTCGTAGCGGAAGGTGACCTGGCTCTTGGCGTCGGGCCGCAGCCAGGGCAGGATGCCGCTCTTGCGCATTTCCGCCTGCCGCTGCACCAGCCGATGGGCGTAAGTGATGGGGGCGGGCATCAGCACCTCGGTTTCATTGGTCGCATAGCCGAACATCAGGCCCTGATCGCCCGCGCCCTGTTCTTCCGGCTTCTCGCGGTTCACGCCCTGGGCGATATCGGGTGACTGCTTGCCGATGCAGGACAGCACCGCGCAGGTGGCGCCGTCGAAACCGACGTTGGAATTGTCATAGCCGATGCCGATCACGGTGTTCCGCACGATCTGATCGAAATCCACCCACGCCGTCGTGGTGATTTCGCCGGCCAGGACGACGACGCCGGTTTTGATCAGGGTTTCGCAGGCGACGCGGGCCTTGGAATCCTCGACGAGGATGGCGTCCAGCACGGCATCGGAAATCTGGTCGGCGATCTTGTCTGGATGCCCTTCGGAGACGGATTCAGAAGTGAACAGATAGGTACGGCTCATGAGATGACGTATCCTCGAACGACGGTTGCAACAGGCGGGATTCCGTGCGCCGAAGCGGCGGCGGTGACTTGGAAGTTGCAAGTCTATCTGGAAAATACTGTATTTGCATCTTGCTTATTTATTCTATTTAGTTATTAAAAACCCTGCTGAATTTATATCATGCGTATTCGCCACGCACGTTACGAGGACCTGCCGGTCATCGTCGCCATCTACAACGCCAGTATTCCCGGTCGGCTGGCGACCGCTGATACCGAGCCGGTGACGGTGGCGGCGCGTGCGGCGTGGTTTCACGATCACAACCCGGAGCATCGGCCATTGTGGGTTGCGGAAGATGAGCGCGGCATCGCCGGCTGGTTGAGCGTCCGGTCGTTCTACGGGCGTCCGGCCTATCATGCAACTGTGGAACTGGGTTATTACGTAGCGCCGGATCGCCAGCGCCAGGGCGTGGCCCGGTTGTTGCTGACCGAGGCGGTTTCCCACGCGCCCGATTGGGGAGTGCGCACCCTGTTGGCGTTCGTATTCGGCCATAACGAACCGAGTGTGCGCTTGCTGACAGCGTTCAATTTCACGCAATGGGGTCTGTTACCGGCGGTCGCGGAACTGGATGACCGGGAATATGACGTGCTGATCATGGGGCGGCGGCTGGCGAGGACGGCTGGCGAGGATGGGACATGAGCGCACGGTTGGCCGCTTCCGTATTGACCTGCGCTGAGTTGGGGCGTGAACCGCTGATCGCGCTGCTGACCCGCTATGGCCTGACCCTGAGCTGGATGCCGCCCGGTGCGGAAATCCCCGGAAGCTACTGGGGCGAAAGCGAAGCGGGACTGATCGGCGATCAGTTGTTCGCACGCGATGATACGCCGGTGCATTCCGCCTTGCACGAGGCCTGTCATTACATCTGCATGGACGCCAAACGCCGTGCCCACCTTCATACCGATGCCGGCGGCGAGTGCATCGAGGAAAACGGCGTCTGTTATCTGCAAATCCTGCTGGCCGATGCGTTACCCGGCGTCGGACGGGCGCGGATGTGCGCCGACATGGACGCTTGGGGCTATTCTTTCCGTCTCGGTTCGGCCCGCGCTTGGTTCGAACAAGACGCCGAAGATGTTCGGGCGTGGCTGTTGGAAAGTGGCTTGATTGATCGGGACGCACGCCCTATCTGGCGAGTGCGGCAAAGTTGAGTGCGCAGACGATTGAAGATTTTGTGAATGGGCTCCCGGTTGGGTTGCCCTAGATTTGCAACTCCAGGTGCCGCAGCAGCAATGCTTGCAAGTCGGCGTGAAAGCGACGGGCCGCGGTCGGTGTCAGCCTGTGCTGCGCGTTGAGCAGGGCGCTATAGTACAGGCCGGTCAGGATTGGGCGATAGCGGGGATCGTCGGGTTCGGCCAGCTCGCGCAATCGCTGGACCAGCGGATGTGCGGCATTCAGAAAGAAATCCAACGGTTGCTGGCGTAGCCGGTCGCGCACGTCGCTGGCCAGTTCCGCCAGCCCTTCCAACAAAAACGGTTTTTCCAGTGCTCGCTCCATGTCGTCGAAGGCCGCGATGCGTTGGCCGGCCAGCAAGACCGCGCTCAAATTGGCTGGCCGAAACCGGCGCACCTGGGTTTTGATCTGCACTTCTAGCTCGGCCAGCACCCGGTCTACCGCTCGTTCCAGGCGGGCGTAAGCGGTCTGTTCGGCGGTATCCAGCCGTTCGTACAGACCCGGATCGTCCAACCGGTCCAGAGGTTTGAGTTCTATCGTTGCCGAATGCCGGCCGGCGTAACGGCGCAATAGCGTTTCGTCGAAGGAGCGACCGGCATTGATCGCCAGCAGATCGCGCGCCTGGCAGAGCATGTAGAACTGGTTAGCGTCGGCTTCGTGGGTGAAAAAATAGAGCGCTCGTTTACCGCCGATAACCGGTTGGCGGCTCAGATAGTCCGGCAAGGTCAACTGTCCCCGATTCGTCTCGAACGGCAGATGATCGAGCACCGCCGCGCCAAATTCCGCATGTCGCGCCGCCATGCCTTTGATGGCGTCGTGATGCCAGTCGCACAGTTGCAGGAAGCGCGGCCGGTCACGGCTGGCCAGGTCGAGCAGTGCGGCGACAATCGATGCGCCCAACGCTTCGCGCAGGGCATGATAAGCGGCGTCGCGGATGACGTTGTCGCGGGCGGCGGTCGGTTGCAGATCGGGACAATCCAACACCCCGCGCACGAATTGCGCCCATTCCGGTAGCAGTTCGGTATCGTTGGCACGGATGCACATCCGGGCCTGGAACAAATCCACCGCGCCGCCGGCCGGTCCGCCCGGTGTGTAGCGGGAGGGGACGAACAAGCCGCCAAGCGTGCGCGGTTGCGCCAGATCGATGGGTATCACCAGCAGCGGCGGGTCGGCGTAGCGTTGGCCCAAGAAGGCGCTCAACGACCGTTCGCGCGCGATGGGATCGCGCCAGTCCGGTTCGTGCCAGGGGGCGTTAACCGCGTTGATCGGACCGAAGCCGTTGAGCAGGACCGGAAACGGCAGGAAATCGGCGTAGCGGCGCACGATTTGGCGGAGCAGGCGACCGTCGAGAAAGGCGGTCCGATTCGCCGCCAGCGTGACCGTCACTCGCGTACCAGACGGTTGCGCGTTCGCCGGCAGGGCGTCCAGCTCGTAGTCTTCGCCGCCGTGATTGACCCAGCGCCAGGCTTGCGCCGCCATCGGCTTGCGGGTTTGAACCTCGATCCGCTCCGCGACCACGAAGGCCGACAGCAGGCCGATGCCGAACTGGCCGATGGTGGCGACCGCCACGTCGCGAGCGGCCAGTTCGCGGGCGCGGCTGCCGGTGCCGGTGCTGCCGATGACGCTCAGGAAGTCCTCGATCTCCCGCCGGTCCATGCCGGTGCCGTTGTCGCTGAAGCGCAGCGTGCGGCCGG
>DEHU01000143.1 GCA_002352125.1 Competibacteraceae bacterium UBA2792
CGAAACCATCGTCATGACCAACGGTTGCTTCGACATCCTGCACGCCGGTCACGTCACGTATCTCGAACAAGCCAAACGGCTAGGAAGCCGGCTGATCGTGGCGGTAAACGACGACGCTTCGGTACGCCGCCTCAAAGGCATGGATCGGCCAGTCAATTCGTTGCAACAGCGGATGCGGGTATTGGCTGGGCTGTCGGTGGTGGATTGGGTGGTGCCATTCTACGAAGATACCCCGGAACGGCTGATCTGCCAGGTCAAACCGGATTATCTGGTCAAGGGTGGCGACAACGATCCGGCCAAGATCCCCGGCAACCGTTGCGTCCGGGAAGCGGGCGGCCAAGTCGTGGTCATGGACTACATCGAAGGTTGCTCGACGACCAGCACCATCGCGCGGATTTTGAACCGGCCTAACAGCCACGAATTCCGCTAAGTCGAGCGCGAAATTCGCGCCCCATAACCGCGTCGAGCGATCGAGGATGACCATCAAAGCTTCAAACAACGTCGTGCGGGTAGATGTTGCCATCATCGGAGGCGGCATCGCCGGCTTGTGGCTGCTGGACCGGCTGCGCAAGAAAGGCTATGGCGCGTTGCTCATCGAAAGCGAGCGTCTGGGCACCGGCCAGACCATTTGCTCTCAGGGCATCATTCACGGCGGCGCCAAATACTCGCTGCGCGGATCGGTCGGCGAATCGGCCAAAATGGTCGCCACAATGCCGGCGCTGTGGCGGCGCTGCTTGCACGGCGAGGGCGAGATCGATCTACGCGGCGCTTTGCTGGCCGAATACCAGTATTTGCTGGCGACTCGCTCGCCCTCCTCGCGGTTGGTGGCGTTCTTCGCCAGCAAGCTGTTGCGCAGCCAAATGGAGCGGGTAGGAGGAGTCGGGATGAACGACTACCCGCCGGCGTTGCACCATGCCGCGTTCCACGGTACGGCGTATCGATTGGACGAGCCGATCGTGGATGTCGCCACGGTTCTGGCGATGTTGGCCGACCGCCACCGGGACGCCATCGTGCTCAGCGATGGCCCCGCCGTGCCGTCGGGAGATGGAGCGATCACCTTGCGCCATCCGGAGCGACCGGCGCTGATCGTTCGCCCGGCCTGCACCATCTTCGCCGCCGGTGCGGGCAATACCGCGTTACCGTGGGCGGCGCTACAACTGCGGCCCTTGCACATGGTATTGGTCCGCGGACTCGGGTTGCCGGGGCCGCTGTTCGCGCACTTCGTGGGCAACAGCGACGTGCCGCGCCTGACCGTCACCACCCACTGCGACGCCAACGGCCATCTCGTGTGGTATCTCGGCGGCGGACTGGCCGAAGACGGCGTCGAACGCGACCGTCCCGAGCAGATTCGCGCGGCCCGACGGGAATTGGCAACCTTGTTGCCGTCGGTGGATTGGTCGCGAACGCAATTTGCCACGTTCACCGTCAAGCGGGCCGAAGCCTTGCAGCCGGGCGGAGTGCGGCCACCGGGTCCTGTCTTGTGCCGCGATGGACGAGTGATCGCGGCTTGGCCGACCAAGCTGACGATGGCGCCGCTATTGGCCGAGCAGATCGAGCAGACCTTGGGAACGCTCGGCGTGCGGCCCCGGCTGGCGGACTTGCGGCTCCTGATGGGCTGGCCGCGGCCGGAGGTGGCGATCTACCCCTGGGACAGAGAGGACTTGGAGTGGAGCTGAGGCCGCTGGGCGCGGCTGGCCCGCGCGCGAGTCCGCTGGGTTTAGGAACGGTCAAATTCGGACGCAACCAGGCAGTCAAATATCCCCGGCCGTTCGAATTGCCGTCGGATCGCGATATCCTGACATTGTTGGAAACCGCCTGGGATTTGGGGATCAACCTGCTCGATACCGCCCCGGCCTACGGTACGAGCGAGGAGCGGCTGGGCCGGCTGCTGCGGCNNGCCGCCGCCACCCGCGCCAGCGTAGAGCGCAGCCTGCGGCGATTGGGCGCAGAAAGCTTGGATGCCGTGCTGATTCATTCCAACGGCGACGACTTGGAGATTCTGGAGCGGCAAGCGGTGTTGCCGACCTTGCTCGATCTCAAACGAGCGGGCTTGGTCCGAGCGGTGGGGATGTCGAGCAAAACCGTCGCCGGTGGGCTACGAGCAGTGGAGTGCTGCGATCTGGTGATGCTCACTTACAACTTGCACCAGCGAGAGGAATTGCCGGTGATCCGCGCCGCTCAAGCCGCCAACAAAGGCGTGTTGATCAAGAAAGGTCTACTCGGCGGCCACCTCGACCGGGCGACGGAAGCCGATCCGGTTCTGGCATTGTTGCGATTGATTTACGCTGAACCGGGCGTCGGCAGCGTCGTGGTCGGCACCCTCGATCCGGTCCATCTACGGGCGAACGTGGCGGCGGCAGAAAAAGCGTTGCGGCAGCAGCAACCACCACCCGACACATGATGCAAAATCGACGCGCCGACCGGGACGAGGCGCTCCGCTAGAGAGATCCGCCCGATACCGATCTCGACCGTCGGCGGCCGGGCAATCCGGCGGCGGTAACCTGCCCGAATTGCCCGGCAGTTCGCTGCGGTCAATGACGGCCACGTTCCGCGACGCGCCTACTTGTCCAAATTGACTCCGCCACTCTTGCGAAACGCCAGACCCTCCGGGCCCGCATCCACCGTCACCGTATCGCCCGGCCCAAACTCGCCGGCCAGGATCCGCCG
>DEHU01000240.1:0-1790 GCA_002352125.1 Competibacteraceae bacterium UBA2792
CCGCCGACGTTGATGTAAAACACCTTCATCACCGCCCATTCGTCGATCAGGCGTTTGGCTTCGGCGGTGGTCAACTCGTCGGGACGACGGTGCCCCGACGACGACAAACAGTGGACGCAACGCAGGTTGCAAGCATAGGTGATCTCCCAAGTCAGGCAGATCGGCGCACTCAATCCTCGGCGAAACAGATCGTAGCTCATGGACGCATCGCTTCCGCTGGCATCGCGGCCCAGCACAGTCGGGAATCGAAAAGGCAAGGGAAGAACGGCGGGCGTCGATGCCCGTCGTCCGGCGTTCAGCCTTCGGCTGTCGTGGGATCGATGCCTGCCCTGATCTCGGAGATGCGATTGGCTGGAAACCCGCCTTGCTCGGCGTGTTGCCTCACCATATCGACGTTGGGCGCGATGTAGACGCAATAAATCTTGTCGTCGGTGACGTAGCTCTGCACCCACTGAATTTGCGGCCCCAAATTTTCCAGAACGCTACAGGACTTTTGCGAGATGGCTTTCAGGTCGGCCGGGGACAATTTGCCCGCGCCGGGCAGCTCTCGTTCGATCAGATACTTGGGCATGGGGGTTGATCCTCGCTTTGGTGAAATCACTTTGTTATTGGCCGGATCGCGCATCGTTTCGCGGAATCGGCAACTGATTCGCTGCCGGCAACGCCGTCCATTCGGTGTCGGTAAACAGCCGGGAGCGGGTCAGGAAACGCACGCCTTCCGGCCCTTCCAAGGAAAACATGCCGCCTCGTCCGGGAACGACATCGATGATGAGTTGGGTGTGCTGCCAGTACTCGAACTGGGCAACGCTCATGTAAAACGGGCAGCCGCCGATTTCGCCCAAACGCACGTCGCTATCGCCCACCAGCAAATCGCCATCCGGGTAGCACATCGGCGAACTGCCGTCGCAGCAGCCGCCGGACTGATGGAACATCAACGGGCCGTGCTTGGTCCTGAGCCGGGCGATCAAATCCAATGCCGCATCGGTCGCCAGCACGCGAGAAACGCTCGTCATGATGCCACCTCGATGATTGGCGAGGCCGGCCGGCAAGCCGGCCTCGCGGGTTCGCGATCAGAAGAAACCCAGCGCCTTCGGGCTGTAGCTCACCAACAGATTCTTGGTCTGCTGGTAGTGATCCAGCATCATCTTATGGGTTTCCCGGCCGATACCGGATTGCTTGTAGCCGCCGAACGCGGCATGGGCTGGATACAGGTGATAGCAGTTGGTCCACACCCGGCCAGCCTTCATCCCGCGCCCCATCCGGTAGGCGGTATTCATATCGCGGCTCCACACCCCCGCGCCCAAGCCGTAGAGCGTGTCGTTGGCGATAGAGAGCGCCTCGGCCTCGTTCTTGAAGGTCGAAACCGCCAACACCGGGCCGAAGATTTCTTCCTGGAACAAGCGCATCCGGTTGCTGCCCAGAAATACCGTCGGCTGAATGTAATAACCGTTTCTCAATTCGCCGCCTTGCTCGTTGCGTTGTCCGCCGGTCAGGCATTCCGCGCCTTCCTGGCGGCCGATATCGATATAGCTCAGGATTTTTTCCATCTGCTCGGAAGAAGCCTGCGCGCCGATCATGGTGTCGGTGTCGAGCGGATGCCCCTGCTTGACCGCTTTCACCCGTTTGATCGCCCGGTCGATGAACCGGTCGTAGGCGGATTCCTGGATCAGTGCCCGCGACGGACAAGTACAGACCTCGCCTTGATTGAGGGCGAACATGGTGAAGCCTTCCAGGGCCTTGTTGAAAAAGTCGTCGTCCTGGGCGCAAACATCGGCGAAGAACACGTTGGG
>DEHU01000240.1:1939-4429 GCA_002352125.1 Competibacteraceae bacterium UBA2792
CCCAGCGGTTCGTGGAAGTGATAAGCGACCGTGTTGTCGTCGATCTCCGAGAGCGTGCCTTCTTGAGCGCGGATGCAGCCGGCGAAATAGCGGAAATGATCGACCGCCAAGGGCAAATCAGCGGCCAAAGTCTCGCGTACCGGTTTACCGTTGTCCCAAGTCTCGGCCACCGCCAGCATTTCCAGATTTTGTTCCATGCGGTCGGCGATGCGGTTGAGCAGGCCGGCCCGTTCCGCCGCCGAAGTGCGGCCCCAGGCGTCGGCAGCGGCGTGAGCGGCGTCCAGCGCCAATTCGATGTCCTCGGCGGTGGAGCGCGGGATTTCGCAGAAGCCCTTACCGGTCACCGGGCTGACATTCTCGAAATACTCGCCTTTGGCCGGCGCGACCCACTGGCCACCGATGAAATTGGCGTAGCGCGATTTAAAGCTGACTTTGGAGCCGGACTGGCCGGGGGATGCGTACAACATGTCGTTTCTCCTTCGGTGGTTTTTGACGGCGGGTTTACCCGTCGCCGTTTTTTCGGGCAGCGGGCAGCGATCCGGCCGATCCCGCTCTCGCGCGAGGTCGATCGACCACCAGCCAGCCACCGTGATGCTCGAAGTACTCGCAATGGCCGCCCAGCGCCCGCCCCAACGCGAGCAGCCGCTCGCGGTCGAAGATCTGCCGGTGGCCGTAACGGGGATCGGGCACCTTTTCGAGCGGCACCGCGACGATCAGCCGCCGGGCGGCAAGCCGCCAGAGATTGGCCATCGCCCGGTCGGTTTGCGCTGGTTCGAGGTGTTCCAGCAGGTGCAGCGCGGTTACCGCGTCGAAGCGCGCCGGCAACGGCGCCAGCTCCCGCTCGATGTCGTCGGCCAAAATATCGGCGACGCCGAACCGGACCCGGCCCGAACCGTCGTGATTGGCGTAATCGCTGGCGAACGCCATCAACGCCGGGTTCAGGTCGCAACCGGCGATCTCGCCCAGAACCCCGGAACGGACGCGCGCCAACAGCAGCGGAAAGAAGCCGAAACAGGTCGCCACGTCGAGCACCGCCGGCGGCGTTGCGGCGGGCGGCAAGAACTCGATCAGTTCCAGCGCGCGGCGATAGATCGCGCCGAACAAGCCGATGAAATCGCTCGCCGGCTCACCCGGTGGTTCGGGCGGCTGTCCCAGCCGGGCGCTGCGCTGGGTGGCATCCACGGTATTGGCGTAAAACAGCCGCCAGGCGGCGCGCTCGTTGCCGGCCATGGAACGGACGATGTCGCCGACCGCGCGCTCGAACAAATCTTGCTCGCTGTAGCCGCTGTCGATGCGTTGGCGGTGGGCGGTCAACAGCGGCAACAGTTCGGTGACGACATGGTGGCCGAGGTTGTTGTCGATCTCGGTGGGCGCGAAATCGTGGACGATGACGAACTCGTCGGCCGGTGGCGGGGTCAGGGCGTACAGCCGGAAGCGCGCGCTAACGCCCAGCGGCGTGGCACGCTGTTCCAAGCCTTCGACCAACAGAGCATGACGACGGCGC
Source organism: Competibacteraceae bacterium UBA2792 (assembly GCA_002352125.1). GTDB lineage: Bacteria > Pseudomonadota > Gammaproteobacteria > Competibacterales > Competibacteraceae > Competibacter_A. Next base: position 3,444 of record DEHU01000240.1, read on the forward strand.
GAGAGCATCATCAGATCGGCTCCACGATCAAGGCCGGACGACCGAGTGGCGCAACAGGCTCTCGGTCACCTGACCGAGCTGCCGCAGGTTACGAACGACCTCGGTTTGGTGGCACACCGGCTCGTACAGGGGCATGTCGCATCCTCCCATCCGCCAACTGCCGCGCGATTCCGGCGATAGCCACAGCAGCCGCTTGGCTCGGCGGCGGATCGCCTCCAGCGCCCAGACCTGGGGCGGGTTGCGGTTGCCGCGACCGTCGCCGAGGACGATGACGGTGGTCTGCGGCGTGACCGCCGCCAGATAGCGGTTGTGAAACCGCTCCAAGGCCCGGCCGTAGTTGCTGTCCACCTCGGTATCCAGCAAACCGCCGTCGAACACGGCGGCAATGGCCTCGTCGATGCCGAGCCGGTCGAAGCACGCGCTGATTTCCACCAGATCGCCGACGAAGGCGAAACTGCGCACCCGCTCGAACAGCATTTGCAGGCTATAGACCAGGTGCAGCATGAAACGAGCGGTATTGCGAACCGACAGGCTGACATCGCAGATCACCGCCAACCGGGGCTTTTCGTCGCGATAGCGGGTCAGCACCGGCTGAAACGGGACGCCTTCGTACTTCATGTTGCGGCGCAGGGTCAGCGGAACGCTGATCCGGCCTTGCGGGCCGATGCGCCGCCGGTAAGAGCGCGCGCCGCGCATCCGTCGGCACAGGCGCTGCACGATCTCGGTCATGTCCCGCTGCTCCTGCTCGGTAAAACGATAGTCGGGCCGGGGTCGAGCCGGTCGCCCGGCGGCCGGCAACGGCTCCTGCCGCAGTGCCAGTTCACGCTCCAGATGGCGTTTCAGCAATTCCGGCAGTCTGGCGATGCCGCCGGTGACGCGAGCGGACAGCTTTTGAAGCAAGTTTTCGTCGAGGCCGGCGGCGCTCAACTCGTCCAGCAGGTCGGTCACGGCGTCGGCGATCAAATCGGCGTCCAAGGCGGCGATGG
>DEHU01000240.1:4587-4749 GCA_002352125.1 Competibacteraceae bacterium UBA2792
GCGTGCTTGGGCAGGCTGAAGAACTGCTCGAACAACTCTTCGAACAGCGACAAATCGCGCACGTCCTTAATCAAGGTGCAGCGCAAGATTGCGCGCACCGTGTCGCGATCGCACAGCGATACCCGCGTTAACGCTTGCATCGCATCCAGCGACTCGGCGGGC
>DEHU01000214.1 GCA_002352125.1 Competibacteraceae bacterium UBA2792
CGGTTGGGCAACCCGGTCAGCGGATCGTGGGTGGCCAAGTGGCGAATGCGCTGCGCGGCGATCTTGCGCTGGGCTTCGCGCTCGAACATGTCCAGCGCGAAGGAAAGCTCTCCGGCCAAGTTGGTCAACAAGCCCGTGATGTCTTCCTCGAAGAAATCCCGTTCCGCCGCGTAGGCACTCAGGCAGCCGACCACTTGACCGCTCCGGCGCAAGGGAAAAGCCGCCGCCGCGCGGATGCCCAGCGCATCGGCCGGTTCCCGCCACGGCAAGTTGTTGGGATCGGCGAGAAAATCATTGCTGACGGCCGGATTACCCAAGCGGAACGCGATGCTGCAGGGATTCCAGCCTTCTGGCAGGCTAGGGTCGCTGGAAACGGGCGCAGCCGCCAGGTAGCGCGAACAATCCGATACCGTACCGGCGTGCGCGGCCGGCTGGAACCAGCCGCTCTCCACATCGACGAAACCGATCCAGACCAGCAAAATCTGCTCCAGCTCGGCCACGATCTGGCAGATGTGCCGAAATAGATCTTGAGGGTCGAAGTGGCGGATGATGGCGGCGCTAGTCCGGCTGAGAGCGGCGTAGAAATGGCTGAGGCGGACGATCTTCCGTTCGGCCAGCTTCTGCAGCGTCATGTCGCGGACGGCGGCGACCGTGATGGTATGCCCCTTATAATTGAAATGCCGGACCCAAAGATCGGCGGGAAAAACCGATCCATCCTTGCGCCGATGCAGGCGATCACTCAGCCGCTGCGATGCGGTGCGCGGCAGTTCGGCGTCGGTGGCATCGGCCGCCAGATCGGCGTCTTTCAGCGCCAGCAACTCTTCCCGGGAATAGCCGTATAGCTTGCAGGCCGCCGGGTTGACGGTCAGGATACGTCCGTCGCGATCATCCACCAGAAACAGGGCATCACCGACGGTCGCGAACACGTTACGGTATTTCAGTTCGCTGGCGTACAGCGCGGATTCGGCGGCCTTGCGGCGGGTGATGTCTTCCTTGATGGCGACGAAATGGGTGATGGCGCCAGATTCGTCGCGGAGGGGCCCGATCGAGGTCAACTCCCAGTATAGCGTGCCGTCCTTGCGCCGGTTGCGGAGTTCGCCGCGCCATTCGCCGCCGCCGGTGATGGTTCGCCACAGCCGCTCGTACTGTTCGCGCGAAGTCTTGCCGGATTTGAGGATGCGCGGGTTGGCACCGACAGCTTCGGCTTCGGTATAGCCGGTGACCTGGACGAACTTGGGATTGACGTACTCGATGGTACCGTTGTGATCGGTGATCATCACCAAGTTGGCGCTTTGTTCGATGGCGCGCGAAAAGAGACGCAGCTTCTGCTCCACGTTGCGCCGTTCCTGGATTTCGGCGTTCAGAAATTGCCGTTGCCGAAAAAACTCCTGAATCAATCGAGCCAGTTGGCCAAACTCGGTGTGCTGGCCGGCCAGCGAATCCAAAACTTTCGGGTCCTGGCGATGCAATCCCAGCGAAATCAGATACAGCGGCCTGCTTACCGAATGGAACAGGCTGGCGAACAACACGATCAGGAGCAGGAGGCCAACGGCCAAATACCTCTGGACTGCAACGTCGTCCAGGCTGACTATCCCGACGACGAAGAGGGGAATGATCAGAACCGGCACTCCGAGGATGCCAAGCTGGATTTTCCTGATCGGCTGCTTCATGGAGCAACTCCACGGCGCGGAACAGCGGAAAGGGTAGCGGCCTCATTGCCCCGGCGGCGATGGCCAACATAGGCGTCGGCGCTATACAACGCCAAAGCCAGCCAGATGCAACAGAAAGCGGTCAAGTGCATCGTGGTGAAGACTTCGCGGTAGACGACGACAGCCAACAAAAACTGTAGAGTAGGGGTTAAATAATGAATCAGGCCGATGGTGGACAGACGCAACGTTCGGCCGGCTTCCAGAAACATCAGCAGCGGAACTACGGTGACTGGACCAGCGCACAGCAACAGCAGGTCGATATGCCAGCTCACCGTTCCCAATGCTCCGCTGCCACGTAAAGCGAGAACGGCGAGAAACAGCAAAGCGACCGGCGCCAGCAGGGCAGTTTCGACGCACAACCCCAGCACGGCGTCGTGTCCGGCTTTTTTGCGCAGCAAGCCGTAGCCGCCAAAACTCAGGGCCAAGGTCAGCGAAATCCAGGGAAACGTGCCGTAGCCGACGACTAGAACCAGCACGCCGACAGCGGCGATGGCGACCGCGATCCACTGGTGCCGATTCAGGCGCTCGCGCAGAAATAGCACCCCCAGAACGACGCTGACCAACGGATTGATGTAATAGCCGAGGCTGGCTTCCAAAATCCGGCCGTTCTGCACCGCCCAGATGTACAGTAACCAGTTGGCGGATATCAGCAGCGCGGTAACCAGGTAAAAACGGAGATGGCGCCAGTCGCGAAACTCGGCCAGCAATTTGCGTTGCCGTCCCCGCAACGCGACCAGCACCAACAACACCACCACGGACCAGAGCACGCGATGCGCCAGCACTTCCCCCGCCGGAACTTGGTTTAGCGCTTTGAAATACAAAGGAAACAAACCCCAGATGCCAAAACAGCCCAGCGCGTTGAGCACGCCGGAAAAAGCGATGTCGGCGGGTAGCTGTTTGGCGGATCGAGGATAGCTGTTCATCGAGAAATCGCTTGCCGGGCATTTAACCGGTTAGCGCGACGAAGGCCCGCCAACCGGCGACCACCGCCAGCACCAGAAACAACCCGCCGCTGACCCGATGGATGATGCGAACAGGTAGGCGCCGCAACAGGGTTTGGCCTACGACGATACCCAAGGCTGAGGTCAATGCCAAAGCCAGCGTTCCTCCCACCCACACCGGCGGGGCGGGGTGCGTACCGGCCAGACCCGCGACCGCCAATTGTGTTTTATCGCCCAACTCGGCCAAAAAGATCAGCGCAAAAGTGGACGAGAACACGCTGCGACCAGCGCGTTCCCGAACTTCTACCGTTTCCTCGCCGGATTCCCGCAAGGCGCGCAACCCGAAAATCGCAAACAGCAACGCCACTGTGCCAGCCACCAACCACGCCGGCAGCCAGGCCGCAGCAGCGGCACCGAACGACACCGCCAACAAGTTCAAAATCGCGAAAGCCAGCACCGCGCCGAGCAGGACTGGTAATGCGGGATGACGAGCGGCCAAAATCATACAAACGAGCTGAGTCTTGTCGCCCAGTTCGGCTAGCGCGACCAAACCGAGGGCAGTGGATGCAGTCACCAAAAAATCGCTCATGCATTTTCAACGGTTAGTGTAAAAATCATACATGATAAACAATTTGCAAGAACAGAATGTCTTTCTTGCACATCACAAAATACAGAATTTACGCAACATATCCACCTTCGTCGTGTTCACGAAAGTAAACATGGCAGAAAATAAGGGTTATAAAATAGATGAATGGTGGAAATTTTAGATTTGGCCAATCCGAATCCGGGCAAATCGAGATAGCAAGACCAAAAGGAGAAAATTCCGTGCGCGGGTGTGGGTATCTGATTGTGATGGTATTGCTGGCGGTATGGGGCACAACCACGGCAGCCGCTCAAGACAGCATGCGCTGCGGCAGGTATGTGGTGAGCGCGGGCGATTCTCAATCACGGATACTGGATATCTGCGGCGAGCCACAAAGCGCTTGGCAAGATGGGTTTATCGAGCAGGTGGTGCGACGCCGCGACGGCTATCGATCCGATCCGCAACAGTCCTATCCGCGCCAACCGGGCTACGAGACCGAATACCGCCGGATCGTTCCGGTTTACAAGTGGGAATACAACCTGGGCCGGGGAACGTTGCTCAAGAGATTGGTCTTCCACGGCGACACGCTGGTAGACATCAGCGACGGTCCACGCCAGTAGGACCACGACCCACAAACACCGGATCGCCGGTCCAGCCCGGGCTTAGGAGGAGGGCGTACCTGCCGCTGCCTCCAACACGGCCAATACTTGCCGAGGTTCCAGTTTGCCTTTGAAGAACACTACGGGGCCGGGAATATCGCGAAAGTCGTCCGCACCGGCGTTCAGCCGCTCCGAGACAGCGACGATTAAATCCGGCATGGCGGCACGACGAAGCTTGTCCAGCTTGCGACGCAGATAGTCCGGATGCCAAAACCCCATGATCTCGACGTGCGCGACGCGACCGTCGGGATGGCGCAGGGCAAAGTCAGGCACGAACACCGTACCTTTTAGATCGACGATTTCCACTTCCCGTTCCAAGCTCCACGGCGTGCCCAGCTTCTCCCAGCGGCGCGCGAAGCTTTCCTCCAGCAAGCTGTCGTAAGCCGACGGTGCGGCGGTCAGCGGTTTGAGCGGCGATTGCGAGTCGAGCCGGTAGCTCAATTCCATCCCATCCCGCTGCAACATGGCTTCCATTTCCCAGCGGCTGACCCGCAACAGCGCTGGTAAAAACATCGCCATTTGCAGGCCGTATTTGCGGGTTTGCTTGAACAGGCTGGCGGGACCGTCCACGTAAATCTGATAACCGTCGTCGAGATTACCCTCGACGGCATACATCAAACCGTGGAATTTGAGATGCTGAAACAGCCGCCGATATTCTCCCGGCACGTTGCGATGGGCGGCAAGGCGCAGATACAGCGCCGAGTACAGCAATCCCTGGGCTTGCGCCAGGTTGTAGCGATCGACCAACCGGTCGGAGGTAAAATCCGGCAGCGCGGTCAACAGATGGTTTTCCGGCAAATCGGCGTAGAGCGCCTCGCGCAGCGTTTCCGCTTCCAGCCGATAGCGCGGCGCGACGGTTTCCAGCACTTCCCGCGCCCGGTCCTCGCCGTAGCCGCCGCGTTCGGCCGCCAGGGCGAACACCTCCCGCCGCAACGCTTCCGGCTCCAGCTCGCCGGTCGCCAAGGTAAATTCGGCGGCGTTCAACGCCAGATGAGCGAAGCCGCGCACGATCCGGTAGTCGGGGGAATCGCCCTCCAGCGCCCGCAGCGCCGCCTGCAACTCGCCGCGCGTGCGGTGCTGGTGCTCGCGGATCAAGTTCAAAACCTGCTCCGCCCAGACGTATTGCTCGCGCCGCAGAAAGCGCGGATAGACCTGAGCGCCGCGTTTGTAGGAAAACAGTAGTTCGGAAGGGAGCATCAGCTTGGGCTATGTCCTACCCTTCTCAGCGGGCGAGGGGCGGGACGAATCGAACAATGCTAACGTCGCTTCGATCCGCTCCGCTTTCCGATCGGCGTCGGGTGGGGTACGGCGCCGGTCGGCGACCCGTTCCTCGCGGGTTTCCTTGGCGATCACTTCGTACAGGATGGCTTGCTTGCCGTCGCCACGCCGCAGGATACGGCCCAGCCGCTGCACGAATTCTCTCGCCGAGGCGCTGCCGGACAGAATGACCCCGACCGATGCATCCGGCACATCCACCCCTTCGTTGAGCACGTTGCTGGTCACGATGGCGGTGTAGGAGCCGGCTTTGAAGCCATCTAGAAACGCTTGCCGTTCCTTGATGGCGGTCTGGTGCGTCAGGCAAGGGATCAGGAACCGCTGCGAAACTTCGTAAGCAGTGGCGTTGTCCTCGGTAAAAATCACCGTCTTGGCGCTGGGATGATTGGCGAAGATCATGCCCAGAGTGCGCAATTTTCCAGGGGTGGCGTGAGCGATGCGGCGAGCGTCGCGGTGAGCGCGCATGGCGCGGCGGCCTTCGACGCTGCGCGCCGACAGCATCACGAAGCGGTTCCAGCCTTCCAACGTACTCAACCCCAGACGATTCGCCTGCAAAAAGGCGTTGCGCTCGTCCAAAGCTTGTCGATAAGCGGCTCGTTCGGCGGGCGAGAGGTCCACGTGGACCGACCGCACCTGAAAGCTCGCCAACACGTCTCCGGCCAGTTGTTCCGGCTGTCTGCGGTAGACGATGGGGCCGATCAATTCTGGCAAGTCGGCGTCGCGCCCGTCGCTGCGTTCGGGGGTGGCTGTCAGTCCTAGCCGATAGGGCGCGAGCGAGAACTCGGCGATGCCCCGGTAAAATTCCGACGGCAGATGGTGCGCTTCGTCGAAGATCAACAGACCGAAACGGTCGCCCAATCGCTCGACGTGGCGAGCGGCGGAGTCGTAAGTAGCGATAGTGAGCGGTTGCGGCTCGTGGTAGCCGCCGCCGATCAGACCAATTTCTTGGTCCGGGAACGCCGCTCGCAGCAGCGCGTACCACTGCTGCATCAAATCCAAGGTCGGAACCATGATCAAACCGTCCCGCTTGGCCCAACACAGCGCCAGCAGCCCAACCAACGTCTTGCCGGCTCCGGTCGGCAGCACGACTACGCCGCGCCCTTTTGCCGCCTGCCACACCGCCAGCGCTTCCTGCTGGTGCGGGTAGGGAGTCATCGCCAGCGCGCAATTCAATTCTCGCCGCTGGTAACGAGGGGCTTTGTTGCGAGCGAGTTCGCTCTTCAGCGGGCCGATGATATCGCTGTAGCGATGGGCCGGAGCACGATAGGCATCTACCCGAGGATCGTAGCAGAACCAGGTATCCAATCCGGCCGGTAGCTCGGCCACGCCTTCCAGCAGCAGCGTACCGCGATCGAACCGGAGCTGACGCTCTGCGTCGTCGCGGCCGGTGCGATACAGGCCAGCGGTGTCCTTGGTGCGGTGGGTCATATCAGGAAGCCGCAAAGGCGTTCATGTCGAGCGCGATAATAAGCGAGAACATTGACATCGACGACGATCATAAACGTCCTTGCTGTTTCAAAGCGCCCACAAGGCTATGATCGACCATCGGGAGCTTGCCGTGCAACGCTTCCAGTTCAGCGAGCAACTCGTCAGTTTCCCGGCCGCGCTCGGTCAGGCTGGCTTCCAGTTGGGCGATTATTTCCCGGTTGAGGTCGCGATGATGGCGAGCCGCGCTTTCGCGCAGCCGCTGGTGCAAATCATCGGGGATATTTTTAAGGGTAATCATGGCTATAGAAATTTCCCAAAACCATTATGGAACCGTAGTGGTTCCACCCACAAAGATCAAGATTTGATTCGGTTGGCGACGCCTCCCCAAAAAAAGGGGCGCCTACGAGAGACGCCCCTGCCGATCGCTGGTTTGACCGGCGAACTTACCGGTGCATCTTCCTCTGTCGGGCGCTTTGGCCGATATATCTCCATCCCAACGACAGCAACAACCCGAGCAGCGCCAGCATGGCGATTGGCGACAGAGCTGGAATATCGACAGGCGCCCCGATTATCGTCGTCCTGCCGCTAGCACTATTGTTGTTGGGGTTGCCGTCGGTAGCAGTCGTGATCACGGTGCTGGTTACCGTTACGCTGCCGCGAGCCGGAGCGGTGTACCTCAGAGTGAACCCGGCCGTTTGCCCGGCAGCGAGCGTGCTCGGCAAGCCCGTCACCGTCACCACGCCCGTGGCGCTGTCGTAGCTGCACGTCGCACCGCCGCAACCGACGCCGCTCAACCCCGGCGGCAGCGACAGGCTATACGTCACGCCGATGGCCGGCGCCGTGCCCAAGTTGCCGAAAGTCACTGGCAGGTTCACCGTGCCTCCGGGTGTTGCTACCGGCGGCACGTCCAGCCAGACCGTCACATCCGCAATTGCGGCCGTCGGTACAATGGTGCTACCCGTAGCGGTGTTATTGCGCATGTTGCCATCGGTCGAGGCGGTCGTAACGCTGGATGTTACAAGCAGGATCGCCGTCCCCGATGTAGGCGTTGGGGCAGTGTAGCTCAATAGCACATGTTCGGTTTGTCCCAGACTGAGACTAGCTGGCAAACCCGCTACCGTCACGATGCCCGTGGCGCTGTCGTAGCTGCACGTCGCACCGCTACAGCCGACATCGTTCAGGCCACTCGCCAGAGTGATGGTATAGCGTGTTCCCGTTGCAACCGAACTGCCTTGGTTACCGTAGGTGATGAGCGCATGGACTACCTCGCCCGCCGGGACCCCGCTCGGCACGGTCACGGCGGTGTACACGTCGGCGGCACTCGCACCGACCGTAGTGCTGGTGCTGGCAGAGTTGTTGCCGGGGTTACCGTCGGTCGTGCTCGTGGCGACCGTACTGGTCACCGGTACCGTACCGCTAGGGGGCGCAGTGTAGCTCAGCGTCAAACCAGCCGTTTGCCCGGCGGCGAGCGTGCCCGGCAAGCCCGTCACCGTCACCACGCCCGTGGCGCTGTCGTAGCTGCACGTCGCGCCGCCGCAACCGACGCCGCTCAACCCCGGCGGCAGCGACAGGCTGTACGTCACGCCGGTAGCCGGCGCTGTGCCCAAGTTGATGAAGGTTACGTCTACCGCCACCGTGCTGCCCGCCGTGGCCGTAGTCGGTGCGTCCACCAACGCCGCCACATCGGCAACGGCCGCCGCCGGCACCTGCGTGCTGGCGGTGGCGCTATTGTTGCCCGGATTGCTGTCGGTGGCAGCGGTGCCGATGGCAGATTGCACCGCGAGCATGCCTGGAATCGTGGCGGTGTAGCTGAGCACGACTTGTTCGGTTTGACCCGGACTGAGGCTATCCGGCAAGCCCGTCGCCGTTACGATGCCTGTATTGCTATCGTAGCTGCACGTCGCGCCGACGCAGCCGACGCCGCTCAAGCCAGCGGGCAAGGTAACGCTGTAGCTCACGCCGGACGCCACTGCGGTCCCTTGGTTGCCGTAGGTCAAGATCGCGTTGACCACTCCGTTCAACGGCGCACCGGCCGGTGCGCTAACGGTGGTGTAAACGTCCGTCGTTGCCGGCGGCAACACGGTAGCCTTTAGCGTGGCTTGGGCGATCTGTCCCTGATCGTCGGCGACGAGGTAGGGAATGCTGACCGTGCCGATGAAGCCGGTAGCGGGCGTAAAGGTGACAGCACCAGTGGGATTACCGCTGCCATCCAACACCAAAGCGAACGTGCCTTGGCCCGTCACGGTATAGGTCGTTTGGATTCCGGCAGTGCTCGGATCGAGATCGAGCGTCGCGGGATCGAGCGTCGCACCATTGCTTGCCGTATCGTTACTCAACACGTTGGTCAACGTTCCCGCCGTGTTGAACGGTACCGTCATCGCGTCGTCGGTCGCCGAAGGCGGACCTACCGGCTGTACCGCAGCGGTCTGTTGGTCGTCTTCGACGGCGTTGTTGTTGTTGGGGATGGAATCGGGATCGAAAGCGCCGGATGCCACCACTTGCGCGGTCACGTCGTAAGATCCCGTCGCCAATACCGTCGCGACGAGAGTCAGCGTCTCCGTATTGCTCCCTACCGTGGCCGGTAGAACTCCCACCGTCCAGTCGCCCGTGATCGGATCGTAACTGCCGCTGCTGGGCGTGGCGCTCACCAACGTATAGCCCGCCGGCAAAAGCGCGTTAACTTGCACGTCCGTGGCCGGATCCGGACCTTGATTGGTCAGGGTCACCGTGAAGGTGACATTGGTACCCACGGCCGGAGTGGCGTTGTTGACAACGTTGCTCAGTTCCAGATCGGCCACCGGTTGTGGAGTGCTCAAGGTCACTTGGTCGTCTTCGCCGTTGCCGGTGCCGTTGTTGGGCGTGGAGTCGGGATCGGGCTGATCCACCGCCGTGATTTGCGCAGTGTTGCTTAAACCGCCCGTCGCATCGGTTACGGCTACAGTAATCTGGAATTGCACGTCGCCGCCGGCCGTCACGCTCGCCGGACCGCAGGTCACTACGCCGCTGCTATGGCTACAACCGGCGCTAGCCGAGACAAAAGTCACTTTGCCTGCCGGCAGCGTATCCGCCACCGTGACGCCCGTGGCTTGGGCTGGACCAGCATTGGCGACCGTGAGCGTGTAGGTGATTTGGTCGCCGTTCACCGGCGTGGCCTTATCCACGGTCTTGGTCAAGGACAGATCGGCCGATTGCTGGAGGCCAAAGTTGAGCCCGCTCACCGTCGCACTGGCGTCGATGCCGGTCAAAATTCCGTTTGGAGTCCCGTCCGCCGCGCCATTGACGTTCTCCCCGCTCACCGACCAGCCCGCCGGCAGCGTCACCGCCGGCGTGACCGTGCTCCCCACGGCCGGATTGGCGGTGGTGATGTAGGCGCTGTAGCCAGTGCCGGCGGGAACGTTGGCGGTCCACGAACCGTTGCTGTCAACCGGCGTCACCGCCAATACCTTGCCCGCGTTATCTACGACGACCACGTTCAACCCACCGGCGTTGGTACCGGCTTCGCTGCCGCTCTGCACACCGCTGCCATCGATATCCGCAAACACCGTACCCGATATCGATACCATGCTCGTCATCGTGCTGCCGTTGGCGCTGTTGTTCGCGGAATTGGCGTCGCTGCTCGTCGTGTTGATGGAGGTGTTGACGGCCACTGCTCCCGATGCTGGCATGGTGTAGCTAAAGCCGAAGTTGAAGCTTTGACCAGCGGCGAGGCTGCTGGGCAGCCCCGAGAAGTTGATCGTTCCACCGCTGCAAGTTGCCGTGACGTTGGTGGGCAGGCCGGTGAAGTGAAAGTCCTGCGGGCAAGTTCCGCTGTCGACCGTAGCGGTATAAGTGACTCCCGCCGCCGCGCCGGCACCGTTGTTGCCGAACGTGAAAGTCCCGCTGACCGTCGTACCTGCCGTGGCGGTTGCCGGTACGCTCACCGTAGTAAGTACGTCGGTTTGGCCGATGCCAGTGCTGACGGTGGCGGTATTGTTGGCCGGGTACGTGTCGTTACTAGTAGTGGCGATGGTGGTGGTGGCAACGACCGGCCCAGTACTCGGCGCCGTGTAGCTGAAAGTCATGAACGGAATGGACTGCCCGGCACCGAGCGTCGCGGGCAACGGCGTACCGCCGAAGGTCACCACGCCGGTCGAATTGTTGTAGCTGGCCGTTGTACCAGCGGGCAGGTTGCCAAAGGTCACCGTACCCAAGCCCGGGCTCAAGGTCAGGCCGTAAGTGACGCCATTGGCGGTGGAATTACCGTTATTGGCGAAGCTAAAAGTGCCTTGCACCGTGCTCCCAGCAGTTGCTATGTCGGGCGCACTAACCGAGGTCGCCACGTCGACCACGATCGGATTGATAGTCAGCGTGTTGCTCTGTGGGGCCGTAGAAAAATAGGTCCAAAGGTCGAGTCCCTTAGCGTCACCCCAACCGGCGGTCGAAGCACAATCCGAATTCGCGTTGCTACCCGAAGCCCAATTGCGATAGTTGGTCGAGGAATCCACACCCAACAAGCTGGCGGGCACCGTCGGGGCGGCGGGCGAAGCCGTGGGACATAAAGTACCGTTCAGGTTGCCTACCAGATTTCCGCTGCTGGTACGGTAACCGCGATCATCGTAGTAAATCGTCGTGCTGCCGGGATTGGCTCCGTTCAGCCGCGTGATCGTCGGCCCTGCACCCGGGTTGTTTTCCGCGTCGATGATCGGGAAATGGATGTCGCCGTTATGACCCTCGACACGGAAGGTATAGGGACCGCCAGCGGGGAAATTCACTCCGGAATTGTCTTTGCCGTCCCAGTTGATATTGTGGGTGCCTGTGCCGGCGACGCCGGTTAAAACGGTGTTGTTGAGATTCTTCGGATCGAAGTCCGCACCGTTACGACTGACGACGATTTGGTAAGTGATGGTGTTGGTGGTGGTAAAAGTGAATGTCCCCCCCGCTCCCACGGTGGTTGTCGAACCGACGAGGTGGCCACTGAAGCTTAAGTTCGAGACGGTTGGCGAGGGTGGTGTATGCGGAATATTGAGCGCGGTTAATACTCTTTCGACTTCGGCGTTGTTACTGACATCGCTGAAGAAAATCGGATATTGGGCGACCTGCGTGGTTACTCCAGGCGACAAAAGCGTCGGATCAATCAACGCGAATTGTGTCGTAGTGCCTGTACCCATAGTCCGCAAATCCTTATAAAGTGGTTGCCCGTTGTCGAGAAAACCGAGGCTATTGGCGTAAAGCACATAACCGTTCGGGTCCAGACCGCGCAAATCCTGGGAGTAGCGGTAGCCGTCACTGGTTACATAGTAATGGGTTGAATAAACGGGCCGGTTATTGGTGTTCGTGAACCCGGCCCAAGCATAGGTAAACAGGCGACCTTCCAGATCAGTGGTCGAAGCTGGGGCACTAGAGCGCACCGTGACATCCCAGGCGGAGACACTGTTGTTACTGATGGCAGGAGGGTCGATAACTCCATCAGGACCGGAACCAGTTCCGGCACGCGCAAACATAACACCATAGATTCCAGTGGAGGGAGCTTGATAAGCGCATGGAGTATAGCCGGTCGTTTTGCCCGTTCCATCAACGCTCTTTGGACCAACGTTTTCTTTATTGCGGGTGTCGATCAAGCCTCGGCCAGCACCCGAATAGTTCGGGCCATTTAGCGTAATAGATTCCGAGCAAGTGAAGGCCGGAGATCCAGGTACGGTTTCATCGCCAGGCGTGCCAAAATTTTGTGGGCTGTATACGTTAATGACCCCTTGATTAGTAGCAGTTCGGTTGCGCGAGCCGAGCAAAATATACTCGCCAGCCTGGGCATAAACGTACAGGAATGTTTGGCGATTGACCTTGCCAACATATTTGTTGCCGGGCTGAATATCGAGATTAGCCCGACTTCCCCCAACAGGATAGGTGCTGGGATACAGTGATCGACTGCCTTCGGCCCAAGCCGACGAAACACCGAAGAGAAGACTTGGCAGAACTACAACCGCCAGCAAATTAGCCCACCAGCGTACTAAAAAACGGCATAACATCAACTGGCTTCCTTATAGTTCGTTAGCTATTTGAGGCCGCCTTATCCCTATAGCATATCCCCCCCTGCATAGCCTCAATGTATTATGCATAAACACATTACTTTACTACGTACATTAAAGGCAAGCGTCAAGCGATATAGTGCAACGTAACATATTCAACCTACTTCGTAATCCGTCGCCATACCAGCTCGTCTCCAACCGCTCGTCTTCGGCATCGGCCAAATGCTGTGCGGTTCGATAGTGATCCTCCGCCTGCCGCAAGGCTACAGCGACCGCGAGAGCGGAAAACGGCGCCGGAGTATCGGAGGCCGGTTCGCCGTAATCATCATCCACCACCGGCAATCCCAGCCTTACCCTCGTCCGAATCAACGCCAACTCGCCCAGCAATAGCGCCGATTCGAAGCAGTCGGTTCGCAAAGGCTGCCGGGATAGGGCAGCATCCACTTCATCAAAACGCCCGGCCAGCGCCAGCACTCGCAGCGCCTCGCACCGCGCGCCGGTATCTCGGTTTTCGATACCGGCGGTTTCAGTTAATAAAGCCAGGGCTAGCTCGATGGGTATCGGATCGAATCCGGAAGCCGGGGGGCTGGAACTGGCTGCACGCCGTGCTCGCCAACGCAAGAGTTGCGCGCGTTGCAACAGTTGCCGTTCCAAGAATTGCGTGGGATGGAGTTCGTTCAGTCGCTCGACCAATCGCTCTAGCTCGGTCAAATCGTGACGACGGAAAGCGGTACGACACAACGCCCAGAGATGAGTCGCGGCAGTCAGGCGAGGTGGTTCATCGCGCCGGTTGGCCCAAGCGCGGGAATGCCAATTCCAGGCGGCGGCGAAATCGCCCCGCCGGAATGCCAGTTCTCCCTCCAGAAAATCCAGCAACGCACCCCACGGTTGCCGGATGTCTGCCAAGTAACGCCGTCCCTGTGCGAGCAACGCACGACAAAAAGCAGCGGTTTTGCGTTCCAAGCCGATATGGATGATGGCGGCCAAGGCGCCGAAAACATCGGCCTGACCGGCAGTCGCAGCGCGCTCGTTGGCAGCTTGCAGCAGGACGGCCAGCGCCAGATCGTCCTCGCCAGCCTGCCGCAGGCTGTACCCTTCCCACAGTAGCGCCTGCGTCCGCTCGCCGACCAATCCCAGCGTTTCCGCCAGTACCACCGCTCGCCGTTCCAACCGCGCGGCTTGGGCGAACTGGCCGTCGGCACGAGCCTGTCGAGCCTGGACACGTAGCCGGTCGAATACCCGCCGGTCGGAAACCACGCGGCTGGCACCGAAATCCGAAATCCGAAATCCGAAATCCGTCCGAGCCCGTGCGATGGTCAGTGCAACAGCGAGAACATTCGCCGCCGGTAGGTGGTCACCAACGGATTTTCGTTGCCGAGGATGTCGAAGATCGCGATCAGCCCCTTGCGGCCCGCCTCGTCCTCGAACTTCGGATCGCGCCGCAGAATATCCATGAACTGCTCCAGCGCCGCTTCGTAATGTCCAGCCAGCACGTAGCGGGCCGCTAGTTGGCGGCGCGCGGCGCAATCGTCCGGTTTCGCGCGTATCTGGGCTTCCAGTTTGGCGATATCCGGTGCTCCCTGGGCCAGATCGGCAAATTGCAGACGCGCCAACAGGCCGCTGGCCGGTTGGCGGTCACGCTCTTCCACCGGCAGGCTTTGCAACAGGCTCTGCGCTTCCTCGCTCCGATCCAGTTGCAGCAACTTGTCGGCCAACATCACCTTCAGCTCAACGCTATCCGGCTCCTGCTTCAGCGCTTCGTGCAACAGCTCGATGGCCTGTTTCTGGCGGCCGTGCTGCCAAAGCGTTTCGATCTGTTCCCGGACTATATCGCCCGGTTGCTGTTGAGGTCCGGCGAACCGATCGATGATTTCGCGATAAGCCGATTCTGGCTGCAACCCCACCAATTGATCGACGATCTGCCCCTGCCAAACCACCATCACCGTCGGCAGGCTACGAACCCGAAAATGTGCCGCCAACGCCTGCTCGACGTCGGCGTTGATCTTGGCCAGAACGAAGCCGCCTCGGTACTCCTGCGCCAGTTTGGTCAGCAGCGGAGTGAGCGTCTGACAGGGCTGGCACCAATCGGCCCAAAAATCGACGAGCACCGGCACGCGCTGAGAATTTTCTACCACCACCGGAGCAAAATTGTGTTGGTTAACTTCGAAAATATAGGGCGATTCACTCATCAGTTGGATTTCCGCAAGGGCCGCGCCGGAGGCGGCAAAGTTCGACTCCGATTCTAAATGGGGACGCGGACGGGATTTGCAATGGGAAGGTCGAGAAGTCAACACGCCGGGATCAGCGTTCGAGATACTTGAGTTTGCCGGGTTTACCGTCCCAATCTGCTGCGTCGGGCGGGGCATCCTTCTTGGTAGTGATCACCGGCCATTGCTTCGCGAGTTCGGTATTCAACGCCAGGAATTGTTCCTGATCGGCCGGCAGATCGTCCTCGGAGAAAATGGCGTGCGCCGGACACTCGGGTTCGCACAAGGTACAATCGATGCATTCGTCTGGATCGATAACCAGGAAATTGGGTCCCTCGTGGAAGCAGTCTACCGGACAGACTTCCACGCAGTCGGTGTACTTGCACTTGATGCAGTTTTCGGTGACGACAAAAGTCATGAGCAGTCCCCTGAAAGGCCGGAAACACAGGGGCGCTATCTTAACCGCGATTAACCGAGTTGGGCACTGGAAAATGGTGGTGGATCGCGGTCCGAACGCCGGACTGCAACGCTCCGACCCGCACGAAGACCGCTCATTATTTGATGTTGCTCTCTTTCTTGCCGCCCAGTAAAGACCTCAAATCCGCGAATGGATTATAGGTCGCCGCGCCCGGCTGGCGGCCCAAACCGTCGGCCCCGCCACGCCCCATGAGCGCTTCTTCGTGCCGCTGATGCTCGTTGTCGTGGCAATAAAGACAGAGCAATTCCCAGTTGCTACCGTCGGGAGGATTGTTGTCGTGATCGTGATCGCGATGGTGGACGGTGAGTTCGTGCAGGTTCTGGCGGTTGAACTCGCGAGTGCAACGTCCACAGATCCACGGATAAAGCTTCAATGCCTGTTCGCGATAGTCGCGCTCGCGCTGTTCCCGATTGCGGCGGGCGGCGGCAACGATTTGGTCCAGGCCATTGCTATTGGAGGTGGAGGAGGGGGGCTTGGATCTCATGAATTCGACTCCGATGGATGCACGATAGAATTGCTCAGCGCCGCAAACGCCGCCAAACTCAGCGTTTCCGGGCGGGCGCCCGGATCGACGCCGGCCATTTCGATTCGAACCGTATCTAATAGGCCACGCAGAGCGTTGCGCAAGGTCTTGCGGCGTTGGGCGAAGGCCCGCCGCACCACTTCGGCAAACTGCCGCTCATCCTGCACCGCGACCGGCGATGTTTCACGTGGAACCAAACGCACCACGGCCGACTCCACCTTGGGCGGAGGTCGAAACGCGCCCGGCCCGACCGCGAACAACGATTCCGCCCGGCAGCGATACTGCAACATCACCGACAACCGGCCGTAGCTCCCTTCGCCGGGACTCGCCACCATCCGCTCCACAACTTCCCGTTGTAGCATGAAATGCAAATCTTGCAGGTGTTCGGCTTGCGCGAGCAGATAAAACAACAAGGGAGTGGAGATGTTGTAGGGTAGATTGCCGACGACCCGCAACCGGGGGCCATCGCCGCGCAAGGCGGCGAAATCGAATTCCAGCGCATCGGCGTGATGAATTCGCAGCGTGCCCGCCGATCCGGCGCAGCGCGCCCGCAACGGCTCCAATAGATCGCGATCCAGTTCCACCACGTCCAGCTCGCCCACCGCGTTTAGCAGCGGGCCGGTCAACGCACCCAGCCCAGGACCGATCTCTACCAACCGATCACCGGCCACTGGCCGAATTGCCGCGACGATGCGCCCGATGACGCCGGGATCGTGCAAAAAGTGCTGGCCGAACCGCTTGCGAGGCCGATGCGACCGTTCGGTCGAACTCACGTCGAAACCGAAACGGCGCTCACTGCGGCGATGTAGATGGCGTCGATACCGCCGCTGCCGGTATCGATGCTGCCGATTGCAGGCGTACCTCCACGTAGGCTTCGTCGCGCAACCGGCGCAGCAACAGTTCCCATTCCTCGTCGGAGCGTCGCCGGAGCAACGCCTCGCGGGCGCGGGTGCGATCCATTTCGGGAGAAGCCCGGCCTTGGCGACGTTCGAGCACCTGAACGATATGCCAGCCGAACTGGGTCTTGAACGGAGCGCTGATCTGGTTCGGTTGCAGCGATTTCATTTCTTGTTCGAACTGGGGAACCAGCATTCCCGGGGTCACCCAGCCCAAGTCGCCGCCGCGCGCCCCGGATACCTTGTCGTCCGAGTTATCCTTGGCCAAGGTCGCGAAATCCTCGCCGCTCCGAACGCGCTGGCGCAATTGTTCTAACCGCTGGCGAGCCTCGTCGTCGGACAACTGCGGCGATGTTTTGAGCAAGATGTGCCGGGCGTGGGTTTCCGTCACCAAACCCTGTTTTTCGGCCGTTGGCGCCCGGGAGTGAACGGGCGTCGCACCACCACCCTTGACTTCCAGCAGCTTGACGATGTGGAACCCGCTGGGGCTGCGGATCAGTTCGCTGAACTGGCCTGGCCGCAGCTTCGGAACCACGCCGGCGAACAAGGTCGGCAATTGATCGGCGGTCCGCCAACCGAGATCGCCGCCCTCCAGCGCCTGCCGGCCGGCGGATACGCCGACCGCCAACTGCTGGAAATCGGCGCCCTTGCGCAATTGCGCCACTACGTCGTCAGCCTTGCGTCGCACCGCGTCGATCTGCTGCGGTGTCGCACCTTCCGGCAAAGCCACCAAAATCTGGGCGATGTGATACTGGCGGGCACCGCCGCTGTCGCTGCCCCCGCCAACGCCTTCTTCGCCGGAACCGAAGCCATTTTGGCCTACCAATTGGGCTCGCAGGCTTTCCACGTCCTGCTCGGAGACTTGGAGCTGGCTGTCCACCAGTTTTTGCCGCAATCGCGCGCCCATGATCTCCCGGCGCACATCGTCGCGGAACCTGGCGAAGCTGATCCCATCCTTCTCGACCGTTTGCCGCATCTGGGTCAGATTCATGTTGTTGCGCTGGGCTAGCGTTTCGATGGCGGCGTTCAGCGTGGCGTCATCCACGGTGATACCGTTGCGCTCAGCGGCTCGAACCTGCAACTGGGCCAATATCAATCGCTCCAACACCTGATTCTCCAGTACGGAGCGCGGCGGGATCGATACTTTTCGCTGGCGTAACTGACGTTCGATCACGGCGGTAGCCACATCCAGTTCCCGGCGGGTAATCACGTCGTCGTTGACCACCGCCACGATCGCGTCCAGCGCGTTACCCGGCTCTTCGGGTCCAGGGCCGAACGTGAGTTCCGCGTGGCCGGAAATGGGCGGGACGAACAAAAAGAAACACAGCATCAGGGAGTAAAACGGCTTGTTCATGCGGATCATCGGAAGAAAGTAGGCGCTAATAACGGAGCGTTTGATAGCCGAGGATGGAGCTTTGCAGCAGCGTCTCCAGACCGGTACCCAGCCGGGTTAAGCCTTTCAGCTCCAGCTCCACGTAGAAAGCGGTCTGCGATTCGACTTCGACCGGGCTGCTGCGATACTGGCGGGCCACGGCCCGCACTGCCCAGCAGCAATCTTCGTATTCCAATCCCGCCAGGGTTTCCAGATTGCGTTCGATGTTCAAGGCGTGATTCCAGCGGCCCATAATTCGCCATTGCGAACTCAGTGGCCACAACAAGGAAACATCCACCGCTTCGATTTGATCGTCCAAATCCAAGCCGGGCTGATCGCGGTCCATCAAATAGGATACGTTGACCAACTGGCGCGGATTAGCGTAATAGCGCAGATCGAGCGCAGTGCGCAGCACATCGCTGTTATCCGGCTCCAGTTGCACGCCGCCTTGCATCGTCCAGCGAGACGACAGATTGAGCTGTCCTTGAGCGATCATGCCGGAATTGGCCGCTGTATCCGGCGGATCGCCGGGGTTCAGGGTCACCCGGCGATCCTCGAAATACTGGATCTGGCCGATGCTGGCGCGCAACCGCTCGCGGCCGCTGGCTCCATCGATCGCGCGAGTGGTCAACGCGACGGTCAGTTGATTGGCATCGCCCAGCCGGTCGGCGCCGGTGAAGCGGTTCTGGCGAAACAGCCAGTCGTGATCCCGATCCATCGGGGCGCTGTCGAAAATGGGGATATCGTCCTGGTCGCGATAGGGCACATAAAGATAAAACAGGCGCGGTTCCAGGGTATGCGTTCCGGCAGCGACGCCCAACCAATCGGCCTGCAGCGATTTTTCGAAGATCAGGCCACCGTCTATGCTCGCGATCGGCGCGGTGCGCGAAGGCGCATCGTTGGCACCGGATTCGGTGTTGTCGAGCTTATAACCGGTGTAGCGAAAACCGGCTTGGGGTTTGAGATAGCCCCAAGACCGTTCGAGCGTCCAATTAGCCGTCGGCCACAAATCCAACCGGGTTCCAGTCACCATGTCAGTTTGCTGGAAATGGACCATTTCTCCGTACAACTGGTAATTCAAACCATTGGAGCTAGGTGGCCACGCACCTTGGAACAACAACTGGGGCAGGCGTTGGTAGGGTTTGCCGCTGAGCGCAAACAACGAAGGATTCAAAATTTGATAGCCCTGTACCCGCGCCAGTGCCTGCCACCAGTCACCGTAATAGCGGGCATCCAGATGCCGCTCCAGATAGTTGACGGTCAGAAAATCCAATTCGTTGCTCAAATCCCGGATATAGCCATCGTCCGAAACGTATTCGTAGCGTAAATCGGTATAGACGTTCGGCAACGGGGCAGCACGGTCGGCGATGTTGAAAGAGCCGCGATCACCATCGTAACGGTGGTCGTCCGGGATATACTCGATGCCGATCTGCCCTTGATGCCAGGGTTCGAGAAACCGGTACTGCATACCCAACAGCAACCCGCGTTCGCTCATCAAGCGAGGCGTCAAGGTCATGTCGCGATTCGGCGCGATGTTCCAATAATAAGGAACCGATAGATCGATGCCGGTTTCGCTGTCGTAGCCTTGGCGCGGAAACAGAAATCCCGATTGTCGTGCGTCGGTGATCGGAAACGACAGATAGGGGAAATAGAACACCGGTGTGTCCCAGAATGCGAGCACGATGTCGCGGGCTGTCCCACGGCCAGTCTCATCGCTCAGCGTCAGCTTGTGTGCGCGCAGTTCCCAATCTTCCTGGCCGCGCGGGCACGTCGAGTAGGTCGCATCCTCCAATCGGCTCTGGCGCTTGTTCCGGTCCAGCTTCACTTCTTCGGCAGAACCCTGAGCGTTGCGTTCCGGCAGATAATAATCCGCGTCTTTGAACCAACCGGTCTCGGCGTTCAAATCGACTTCCGCCCGCTTGCCGCGCAAAGCTTGCCGCGAATCGCCGTAGGTGAATTTGCCTTCCACCTTAGCCCGATTGGCGGGGCGTTCGAGGGTAACGCGATCGGCCCGCAAGCGCTGGTCGCCACGAGATAGATTGACGTTGCCTTCCAGCACGGATTGGGTCGAGGAAGATTCGGCTTGGTCGGCGGTGGCTTGAATCGGCGCTTCGTCCGGCAGTGGGGCATTCGGGCTGGCCGGCACGATCTCGCGCGCGAGTTCGTCGGGCTCGCATCGCGCCCACGCATCGGGAGCTTTAGGAGGTTTTGCTTGAACGCCGGCCAACGGCAATAGCACCAGTGCAACGCCAACGGCTAATGCTCGGTAATGTGGTGTCACGGAACAGGATTTTACGCGTTGATCAAAGTGCCCTAACATCGCATAGATTGATTATCGCTGCAATCCACACCGTATGGAGCATGCTTCGTGAGCGATCGTGAGCAACTATTGCGCGAGTGGCTGGAGGCGGTCTTGCCGGTACCGTTCACCCGCATCGCCCCGGCGTCCAGCGACGCCAGTTTCCGCCGTTATTTTCGGGTTTGGTACGATGGCCAGACCCGCATCGTCATGGATGCGCCGCCGGACAAGGAAGATTGCCGGCCGTTCGTCGCCATTGGCCAAGCCATGCGCGGCCTGGGCTTGAACGTGCCAGAGGTGCTGGCCAAAGATCTCGACCGGGGCTTGCTGCTGCTGACGGATCTCGGCAGCCGGCAATATTTGGCCGAACTCGACGAGCGCAGCGTGCCCGGCCTGTACGAGGATGCGCTGGACGCACTGGCCCGCCTGCAAGTCGGCGGCGATCCCGCCTCACCCCTGTTGCCGCCCTACGATTCGGCGCTGTTGCATCGGGAGATGGAACTGTTCCGCGACTGGTTTTTGGGACGGTTGCTCGGGCTGGAGTTGAACCAGGACGAGCATCGTGTCCTCGATCACGCTTTCGCCCTGCTGACCGACAACGCCTTGGAGCAACCGCGCGTCTGGGTCCACCGCGACTATCATTCCCGCAACTTGATGGTGACCGATCCAGATAATCCCGGCGTGCTGGATTTTCAGGACGCGGTCGTGGGGGCGGTGACCTACGATCTGGTCTCGCTGCTGCGAGATTGCTACGTCTCGTGGCCGCGCGAACGAGTGGAATCTTGGGCGCTGGCGCATCGGGCGCGGCTGCGGGCGCTGGGCATGAGCGGGTTGGACGACGCCGAGCAGTTCCTGCGCTGGTTCGATCTGATGGGCGTACAGCGTCACCTCAAAGCCATCGGCATTTTCGCCCGTTTGAACCTGCGCGACGGCAAACCGGGCTATCTGCGCGATATTCCCCGCACCCTGGGCTACGTGCTGGCGGTGGCGGACCGCTATCCCGATCTTGCCGCTTTGCGCGATCTGCTGCGGATTCGCGAGGTCGATCGCTGGGAACCGATGGCATGAAAGCGATGATCCTGGCCGCTGGGCGCGGCGAACGAATGCGTCCGCTCACCGACCACACCCCCAAACCCCTGCTGTTGGCCGCCGGCAAACCTCTGATCGTCCATCATCTCGAAGCCTTGCGAGCGGCCGGCTTCACCGAGTTGGTCATCAATACCGGCCATCTGGGCGAACGCTTGCCGGCGACTCTCGGCAATGGCCACCAGTGGGGTGTTCGGATCGTCTATTCGCCGGAACCACCCGATGCGCTGGAAACCGGCGGTGGCATTTTTCAAGCGTTGCCGTTGCTCGGATCGGACCCTTTTCTGGTGCTTAACGGTGATGTTTGGACCGATTATCCTTTTGCTCGTCTGCCCATGACGCCTGCCGGATTGGTGCATCTGGTGCTGATCGGCAACCCGCCGCACCATCCCCGGGGCGATTTTGTCCTGGCGAACGATGGGCGGGTAGGGGAATCCGGCGAGCCCCGGCTGACCTTTAGCGGAATCAGCGTGCTGCGGCCGGAATTATTCGCCGGTTGCGCGCCGGGACGGTTTCCGCTGGGACCGCTGTTGCGGCGGGCGATGGCGGCCGGCGCGGCGACGGGGGAACATTACCTCGGCGCTTGGCGGGATATCGGTACGCCGCAGCGGCTGGCCGAGCTGGATCGCGAGCTGGGAAACCCAATAGGTTCGGCCGCGCGATAAGCAACCCCGAAATTTGCTTGCGCTTCGGGCCAGTCGCCGATCCCCCCATTACGTCTCGTGGCGGACATCCTGTCCCTCGACCACGAAAATCACGTATTCGGCGAGGTTCTTGGCGCGGTCGGCAACCCGCTTCAGAGCCTTCAGCGCCAGCGCCATGTCGATCACCGTCGCCACCGCCGGTTCGCTGTCCGGCTCGCTGGCGGCGAGCGAGCGCAAAATGTCCTGGAATACGCCATCCGCTCCGTCGGTACGCACCAATATCCAAGCCTGGTCCACATCCAAACGGGCCAAGCTATCGAGCGCGCTTTGGACCCACTGGCTGGCGATAGCGGCCAACTGCTCCACCGCTAGCGGAATGCCTCCTTGCAAATGGCCGCCCCGCGCGTGAATGTCCAACGTTTTTTCGGCGATGGTTTTGGCTTCGTCGCCGATCCGCTCCAAGTCATTAACCGCCTTGGTCAACGCCATCACCAAGCGCAAATCGGTACTCATCGGCTGCCGGCGGCTGAGCAGGCGCACGCAGGTCCGATCAATTTCGATGTCCCAACGATTGACGGCTTTGTCGCCTGCGATGACTTCCTGCGCCGCGACCGCATCGCCTTCCCGAAAGACCGCGACGGCGCGGCCGACCTGCTGCTCCACCGTTCGGCCCATGTCCAGAACCAAGTTAACCAGTTGCTGGATTTCTACGTCGAAACGTTTGACGGTGTGTTGGCTGTTGGCGAAAGCCATGACGAATCGCTCCTCTTTGTTCTGGTTTATCCGCCAGCCTCCGGCGACGCGACCGGAACGGCACCGATTCGCACCATGGTGCCCTCGATCCAATCTTCTACTTGCCGGTTCAGTTCCTGAGGCGAACGGCCACTGCTTTCGAGCAGGGGGCCAAACACCACTTGGATGGTTCCGGGGCGTTTGAGAAATCCCCCGCGCGGCCAGAATTCGCCGGCATTCAGCGCCACCGGAAGAATCGGGCAGCCGCTGTGGGTGGCGAGCACCGCCCCGCCCAAGCCGTAGCGTTTGCGAACGCCGGGCAAGGTGCGGGTGCCTTCGGGAAAGATCAGAACCCACTGTCCCCGCTGCAAATGTTTCACGCCTTGCCGGATCACCTGCTTGACCGCCGAGGTGCCAGCCTGGCGATTGATCGCGATCGGCCGCAACAACGCTAGCGCCCAGCCAAAAAACGGCAACCACAGCAGCTCGCGCTTGATTACCCAAGCTACCGGCGGCAAATACTGGTGGAGAAACAAAGTCTCCCAAGTGGATTGATGCTTGGCCATCACGATCACCGGCCGGTCGGGGATATGCTCGACGCCACTTAGCCGGTAATCGATCCCGCACGTAATGCGCAACCACCAAACATTAAAGCGAGTCCAAAGCTGGGATATCCGGTACCGATGGACGAAAGGGAGGAAAAAACCCAGCACCACCAACGGAGCACAAATCCCTATCGAGACCAGCATACCGATCGAAAACAACAGCGAGCGCACGAAGCGGTTTGGAATGGACAGGAGGGTCGTGGCTTGAAGAGACATGGGTTAGCTCAGACGGTCAATCGTTGCAGGCGGTCAGATAGCTGGCGGCGGCAGCCAAATCGTCGAAGATCTGGACGTTGGCGCAGATTCCCCATTCCCGCTCCAGCGTCCGGACGCCTTTGCCGGTCCGAACCAGCAACGGCCGGGCGTTGGCCGCCCGAGCCGCCCGGATATCGCGCACGTCGTCGCCAACCACCGGCACCCCTTGCAAGCCACATTTCAGCCGTCGGCCGATTTCCAGCAACATGCCGGGGTTGGGCTTGCGATAGGGGTTGGCCTCATCTACGTCCGGACAGAAAAACACCGCATCGATCAAGCCGCCGACTTCCTGCACCATTCGGTGCATTTTCCGGTGAATCAAGTTGAGCGTTTCCAGATCGAACAATCCCCGCACGATGCCCGATTGATTGGTGGCGACCACGACTCGGTAGCCGGCATGATTGAGACGAGCAATCGCTTCGAGGCTGCCCGGAATCGGTATCCATTCTTCGGGAGATTTGACGAAAGCGTCGGAATCTATGTTGATGACGCCGTCGCGGTCCAGAATGATCAATTTCATTTATTATCGTCGTGTTCTATCGCGCAACCGGTAAGCCGGGCATCCGTGCTCTGCACCAAGCCGCGCCGAGAAAAATCACTAGCCGCAGTCCGTGAATAATGTTCCACGTGAAACCGGGCGGGGTTCCCGGATCGAGGCTATACCGCCGGTGCCCCTGTTTCATGTAGAACACGCGCTTGGCTCCTTCAATCCTGCAAACGCGAGAAATCCGCCACCCGCAGGAACAGGCTACCGAGTTCGTTCAACAAAGCGATGCGGTTGTCGCGCAACGCCGTATCTTCGGCCATGACCAACACCCGGTCGAAGAAAGCGTCTACCGGCTCGCGCAGGCTGGCCAGCCGGCTCAGGGCTTCGCCGTAAAGCCCGCTTTCCATCAGGGGCACGGTCTCGGAGGACAGCTCCACCAACCGCCCGGCCAGCGCCTGTTCGGCCTCCTCGTTCAGCAGATCGGGCCGAACTTGGAACGGGAGTACGGTTTCCACCTTTTTCAGGATGTTGCGAATGCGTTTGTTGGCGGCGGCAAGACTAGCCGCTTCCGGCAACTCCCGGAACGCGTCGACGGCGCGAACGCGGCGGTCGAAATCCAGCGGCCGGCCCGGCCGGCATTCCAGCACCGCCTCGAAGGTATCCGCACGTACCCCGCGATCCAAATAATAGCCGCGCAAGCGCTCCATCATGAA
>DEHU01000171.1 GCA_002352125.1 Competibacteraceae bacterium UBA2792
AGCCGGGCGATTTCCTCGTCGCTCACTGTTTTGTTGAGGCCGTCGCTGCATAGCAGGAACACGTCGCCGGCTTGCAGCGGATACACCGCCTCGTCGATCAGCAGATCTTCCGCCGAACCGACGGCGCGAGTGATCACGTTGGCCAACGGATGACGATGCGCATCTTCCGGCGCGATCAAACCCTGATCGACCAGTTCCTGTACGTGGCTGTGGTCGCGAGTCAACTGCTGGAGCCGGCCGTTTCGCAGCCGGTAGATGCGGCTGTCTCCTACCCATAAACAGGCGCACTGATCATCGTGGATCAGCAGTACCGCGACCGTGCTGCCGATGGTGCGGTGTTGGTAACGCTGGGCCGATTCCTCGCGCAAACGGTGGTTTACATCGCGCAGCTGTTCCCGGACCGAGTTCAGAAAATCTTGCCAATCGTTCGGCGGCAGAACCTGCTGTAAAGCTTCGACGATCATCTGGCTGGCGATGTCGCCGGCTTCGTGTCCGCCCATGCCGTCGGCGACCGCCCAAAGGCCCAATTCGGGTAATACGAGGCAGGCGTCCTCGTTGATGGCCCGGACCATGCCCACATGGCTGCGGCCAGCGGACGACCATTGGAAAGCTTGATGCTCGCTCATGATGAACTCTCCTCGGCGGCGGGCGGCTTCCCCGAGCGGGGAGCGGTACCGGCGAACCGTTTTTCGTTCCAGCCCCATTGCTGCCAGTCTCCGGTCAGTAGCGCCGCGAAACCGGAAACCGGTGGCAGGCCGTCGCAAATCAGCAGGCAGCGAGCGATCCGCTCGGAACCCTCGGTCCACCAAAGACTGAGCCGAGGAAATCCGCGTCGTAGCAAATCGTTCGCTAATGCTGGTGGTATCTCGGCAAATTCTTGGGCTGCCGGTAAAGGACAATACCAAGCGCTGTCGGTTACCGGGCCGTCCGAAGGGAAATCCGGAGTTGGCGGTGCGCCCAGCGCTTCGATTTGTTGGCTAAAATCGTCCAGGTCCAGCCTGTCGAGATCGAGTCCCGCCAGCGCCAGTTGTTCGGCCTGCCGATGCCACGCATCGGCCGTGCCCGGCAATGCCAGCAAAGGCCAGCCTGGCTCCAGCGGTGCGGTGATCGCTAGCGGGTAGTAGCGGCCCACGCGATCTACGCTGGGCATCAGAATACCCGTGTAGGCGAGGGGTCCGCACAAACCGACGCCGAGCGCAAACCGCCAGATCGGGCTGGTGCAGTAGCGCTCGCGCCAAGTACCGCCCAGTTGGATGCGGCTCTGAGCGATAGCGTCTTGTAGCCATGCATCCCAGGGATCGAGAAAGGATTTTGGCAGATGGCGGCCAATAAAATCACCTCGACCTGGCAGCTTGCCGAAAAAGCCGGCTACGGGTCGTTTCGGTTCGAGGGATACAATTTTCTCGGGCATCGAAAATCGCCTATTATTTCTACATTAATTAAGTAGAATTTGCGGAAATTGTATCATAATTGTTCCGGGCAACGAAAATTCTCCAGTTCTCGCAGGCGAAACGGGTTGCTGCCGCTGGCGGTGCGCAGCTCGTAGACCGCTTGCCTGCCGCTCACCTGAAATGTCACTCGAAACTGTCCGGTGCCGAGCGGCTGAATCTGTGCCTGATCGAGAAGCTTGAACCAGGCCCAAGGGCCGGTTTCGCCGTATTGTGCCGGCCCGCCTCCGCTCAGCGACGACAGCTCGATCCGCGCCTGTCCGGATGCGCCCGTCCACTGCAAATCGGTAACCCGCGCAGCTTGGCCAACGGTATAGGCCAGCGTTTGCCCATCCAGGCCGATCACCATTTGACCCACGTCGCCGCTGGCTTCGAGGGGAGTCAACCGAAAGCGCACCGCCGGTGCTTGGCTGTTGCCGCTAAATAGGGCATCGCGCACAGCGGCGGCGCGCTGAAAGATCTGTAAGGTTTCCGGCGCGATGCTCTGTTCCGGGCCGGTGGGACCACGCCAGCGCCAAGCGCCTTGCGAAGTATCCACGTAAGATTGCAAATTCTGTTTGAAAAAGCCGTCTAGGAGTCCGTTCGGCCCAAAAAAGCGGCCGAACGCCGCGAGCGCGGCATCCGGCGGACCCTGTACAGTGCGGCTTGCACCGGTGCCGGGGCCTTGGCCGACCCACTGAATGGTGTTGGCCGGGACGGTGGAACCCGGCATGCCACCGCCCGGTCCGGCGCCGCTCCATTGAATGGAACTGCGGACCAAGGGATAGCGGCCGTTCAGGTTGTCTTGAAAAAAAGCGGCGATTTGTGCCGCTTTCCATTGAGCGTTCAGGCGATCGCGCAAGCTGCGCACAATATCGATGCTGTCCAGAGCCAGTTTGCCGAGCAGGGTGTTGAAAGGCGGCGGCTTGCGGGCGGCGTCCACCTGGAGCTGGTTGGCCACGGTTCCAAACTGGTCTTTTAGATTTTGTGCCACGCCACCATCGGGGCTGGCTTCGCGGGCGCGAGCGATGGCGTTCATGTGACCGTAGAGGTCGTTGATGGTGGAAAGCGATTTGTCGAGAGGGGGGATGGTGCCTTCGGAGCCGCCGATTTCGCGATTGTATTGGCCGTTGAAGCTCAGCAGGCGCGGATCGGTGCCGCAAGCGAAGGATTTGGCTTGAGCGGCGTCGGGATGGCTGCCGAGAATACCCGCGATTTTGTCGGTCAGCGATTTGTCGGCGGGAGCAACTTTGTCGGCGTCGGGCTGTGCGGGCGGCCGATCCAGGGCCGTTTCGCGGGCGACGGTTTGGAACAGTAACCGCAGGGGCGAAGCCGGGCCGGATAGCACCTGCAAGATGTCGAGCGCCGTGTCCGGATTGTCGAACGGTTTGATCTTGATGTCGTTGAGCAGATCTTGCCACAGCCGCAGGTAGTCGCCCAGATAAAGACGGCAGAGCGTGTCGGCGATCTGTTGCCGGTCGGCCGGTGTGTTCGAAATCCGAACAGCCGCTCCCAGAATCCAGCTCTCGTCGGCCAGTTGGTCGACCAGCTTCGGGCTTTCGCTCAGAAAAAACTGATAATAACCGTTATACGTGTACAAGCCGGAAACGCCGCCGTTCAGCGGTTGGCCGCTCTTGCGGTCGAAAACCCGGGGCGTATCCGGGCCAGCGGCGGTGGTCAAGCCGATATCCGGCGGGTTGCCGGCGCTGCGCTGATTTTGCTTGAGCCGTTCGTAGACCCGCTGGGCGAGGGGGACCTGATTCAACAGGGCGCGGATGTTTTGGATCAGCGTGGCGTCCAGGGCGATGGGCGATTTCAGGGGAGCCTGTTCCAGCAGCGCGTCCAGATGGGCGCTCAAGTGAGTGCGCTGTTCGCGGTCGATGCTACGCGGCAGGTTGGTTTGCCATTCCTGTTCCAGCCATGCCTTGACGGTTTTAGAGTCGAAATGCTCTGCATCGTCCATCATCAGATAGACCTTGAGCGTGTCGTACAGATAGCCGGGATTGTTGGCGTTCTGGCGCAGCCGCTCTTCCATGCGGAGGATGATGCGGGGCAGGAACGCTTGGCCGAGCAATCGCTGGTAAATCGCCAGCGCCTCGCCGCCGAGCTTGTCGCCCTGATAGAGGCCAAATCCCATCAGCCAGGGCGCACCGGCGTCGCGGTCGCCGAATCCGCCGGGAATGGCGCGGGCGGCATCGAGCAGCGGTAGAGCGGCAACCGGATCGGTTTGGTCGGGAGACAGCGCCCCAATTTGCTTTTCTACTTCCTGGCGCTGTTTTTCTACCGCGCGCACATAGATTTCGTTGCGGGCGTAGCTGGTCAGCCACAAGGCGGCAGCGGTCACGGTGATGAGTAAGGCGGCGGCATAAGCGCCGCGCTGGATCCATGCCCGCCAGCGTTCCACCCGGAGGTTGGCGCCCGCGATCTCGGCTTCGGGAAAGATCACGTCGCGCAGTAACCGGGTGATGAAGTAACTGCGGCCTTTCCCCGAAAAAGTGCTCAACACTTGTCGACGCAGACCGAAAGTGTTGGCCAGCGAACTCATCAGCCGGTCGATCGGCGTGCCTTCCTGCGTGCCGCTGGTGAGGTACACGCCCCGCAGCAGGACGCGCTCCTCGAAGCGGCTGGGCCGGAACACTTCCTTGAGGAACCGGTCGGCGGCCTGTTTTAGCGAGCCGAACTGTTGGGGGAAGGTGTAGATGAGATCGCGCCGTTGCGGGTCACGTTCTTCCTGCAAGCGTTCCACCAGCCGGTCGTTGAGGCGTTGCTCCAGCAACTCGAACTCGGCGATGAAGCGCTGGACCACGCCCTCCGGGTTGGTGGGATCGTCCATCGGGAAGGTCGCGCCCCAAACCTGCGCCCGCTCTTCCTGGCCTAAATCGGTGAAAAATTCGATGAAGCCGGCCATGAGGTCGGCCTTGGTGAACAGCACGTAGATCGGGAAACGGATGCCGAAATACTCGTGCAGTTCTTGCACCCGCTGTTTGATGGCCAGCGCCTGAGCCTCGCGTTCCTCTTCGCGCTGCTGCATCAGGTCGGCCAGGCTGATGGCGATAAACGCGCCGTTGATGGGCCGCCGCCGCCGGTGTTTCTTGAGCAACTCCAAAAAACCGCGCCAAGCCGCCCGATCGACCTCTTCGTGGCTGTCCTGGGTGGTGTAGCGGCCGGCGGTATCCAGCAGCACGGCCTCGTCGGTGAACCACCAGTCGCAGTTGCGGGTACCGCCCACGCCGCGCACCTTGCCGGCGCCCAGCGGGAANNCCGATGATGATGTACCAGGGCAATTGATAAAGATATTGGCCGCGCCCGGTTTTACCGCCCAGCTTGGTCTTTTTGAGCACCGACAACGCTTCGTCGAGCCCCTGTTTGAGCGTGGAGATTTCCTCGGCCGA
>DEHU01000074.1 GCA_002352125.1 Competibacteraceae bacterium UBA2792
TGGCCCGATTTGGTGGCCGCCTTGGTCGAAGGCTCCTGGCAAGACAGCAGGCGATGAGCGATATTCCGAACTATCCTCGCGACCGAGGTGCGCAACGCGGCATGGTATTGATCATCGTGCTATGGATCGTCACGTTGTTGGCAGTGATGGCCGGTGGCTTTGCTTACTCGATGCGGGTCGAGACCCGGTTAGCAACCGGGGCGGTCGAACGGGCCCGGGCTCGGGCATTGGCCGAAGCCGGCGTGGCGTTTGGCCTGGCTTGGCAACTGGATCAAGAGGCGAGCCGGAAATATTGGCCGCCAAACGGCGATCTCCACGAATGGACTTTTGGTGGGGGCCGGCTGCAAATCCGGATCACCAACGCCAACGGTTTGGTGAGCCTGAATACCGCTGATCCGGATTTATTGAAGGCTTTATTTGCGGGAACGGGCGCAAGCTCGCACGAGCTGGATCGCTTGGTCGAAGCGGTCTTAGATTGGCGCGAATCCGATCGGCAGGGGGTGCCCGGTGGTGTTCATCGAGCCGGTGGGCGCATGGCGCGCGGCTGGCTGGGATCGACGAAGGGCCGATTTGAGAGCATCGAAGAGTTGCAGCAAATCGAAGGTGTAACGCGAGAAGTTTACGAGCGGATCGCCGATGGAGTCACCGCGTTTTCGAACCATGTCGGGGTGAACCCCGAACTGGCTCCCGCCGGGTTGTTGCGCGCTTTGGGGTTGGACGAACGGACCGTTGCCGATTACGTCTCGGCCCGTGTTCGTGCCGCCGCTGACGGGTCGCCGCCGCCGCCGTTGCCACGGAACGATGGCCACGCCTTTTTTTTGGGAGGACGCACTAATACTTATCATGTAACGGTCGCGGCGGAGGTGGAGACTGGAACGGTCGTGGTCGTGAAATCCGTCGCCGACGTGCAAGGTATGCTCTCCGGGCAAAATCTGCGGTTAGTGGCTTGGCGCGAGGGGCGCTGAATTAATGCGATTGCGGATCGGGAAGCGAGAATCGGCGTTTATGGAGTGGCTTCGGTCATGTTATCGCACATGCAGGCATTGAGAATCGCTCCCCGCTGGCGCTGGGACGCTATTTGGCATTGGTGGCGGGACGGTTTGCTGGCATGGTTGCCCGCATCGCTGCGTCGCTGGTTGGGAGGGGCGTCGCGGCGGTTGGTCGTCGCAGTCGATGATCGCGAGTGCGTGTTGCTGTGCGAAGAAACTGATCGGACGCGGGAATTGGAACGGCTTGATCGATTGGCGCCCGATTGGAACGCGGTAGCCGGATGGTTCAAAGCCGAGAAACCTTGCCAGTTGGTGCTGCGTTTTCCGACCAGCCAGGCATTGATCCGAACGTTGTCGCTGCCATCGGCCACCGAAAAGAACCTGCGCCAGGTCGCGGGGTTCGAAATGGACCGTCTGACGCCGTTCGCCGCCGCCCAAGTTTATTACGACGCGACCGTTTTGGAACGGCAGCCCGAACAGCGTCGGTTGCGGGTCGAGCTGGTCGCCGTGCCGCGATCCGGGGTGGAGCCGGTGTTGGCCCAGTTGCGGCAGCGGGATTTGCAGCCGGACGCGCTGGAGGTAGCGGGCGGTCGACCCGGCCTCAATTTGTTGCCACCGGAACAGCGTGGGCATCGCGATCTTTGGGTGCGACGATTGCGAGGAGTTTTGATCGTCGCTACGCTGCTGCTGGTCGCGGTCGCCGCGATCTTGCCGATCTGGCAGCAGCGCGCGCTGGTGCTCGGCACGATGGCGAAAGCCAGCCGGCTCCAGCAGGCGGCAAACCAGGCTTTGGCCTTGCGCGACCAACTTGATCGGACCTTGGAAGCTTCCCGGATGCTGGCGCAGAAAAAACAAACTGTACCGACTAGGGTAGACGTGCTACGAGAATTGACCTCGATCCTTCCAGACGATACCTGGCTGGAGCGTTTGCAGATCAAAGGCGATACCGCGCAGCTCATCGGCCAATCCGCCAAGGCGTCGGCGCTCGTCGGCGCGGTCGAATCTTCGAAGCTGTTCAACGGCGCGGGATTCGCATCTCCGGTGACCACCGATCCCCGAACCGGCAAGGAGCGTTTCGTGTTGGGTGCTCGAATCGGCAAGGAACTCTGATGGTCATTGCAAAACCGGTTGGTTGGGGGCACCGTCTGGCGGCTTTGGCGTTATTGGTGCT
Source organism: Competibacteraceae bacterium UBA2792 (assembly GCA_002352125.1). Taxonomy (GTDB): domain Bacteria; phylum Pseudomonadota; class Gammaproteobacteria; order Competibacterales; family Competibacteraceae; genus Competibacter_A. Next base: position 2,161 of record DEHU01000074.1, read on the forward strand.
GGTCGTGGGCGGAGCGTTCTATGTCCTGGTGGATCGGTTATGGATCGATCGCTATCGCTATTACCGGACTCATCTGGAGCAGCAGCAAGGCCGTTTGGAACAGTTGGAACGAATGGCTGCGAGCCGTGAATCGATCCAGCGATTGATCACCGGCATCCGACAAGATCGTGCCGCCGCCGCTCAGTATCTGGATCAATCCGCGCCACCATTGGCGGCTGCCGAACTGCAACAGCGGGTCAAGGCAGTAGTCGAGTCGGCCGGGGGAACTTTGCGCAGCACTCAGGCGTTGCCGCCAGCTGAAGAAGGGGGCGCTACGAAAGTGACGATCAGCGCGACCATGACGGGGGATACCGACAGCTTGCAAAAAATTCTGTACAAGCTCGAAGCGCAGACCCCATTGCTGTTCGTGGACAATCTAGACGTGACGGCGCGGGAAACCCGGCCTCGACTCGCGAGTGGTCGACTGGCGAACTACAGCCGGGTTCAGTTGACCGTTCAGTTCGAGATATCGGGCTATTTGCGCAAGGAGGGCGGCTAAATGTCAGCCAGAGCTGCGAGTTTGCTGCTGTGGTTATTGGCCGGTGGATTGGCCGCTGCCATCGTGTTCTGGCAATTGACGCATCCGCCGCGGCCACCGTCGACGGCCGCTGCGACGAAACGGCCTCCCGACCTGCCAGCAGTGGCGCCGACCGCGCGGTTCCGGTTGTCGCCGCCGGACCAATATGGCGAGGTGATTGCCCGCCCCTTGTTTGTCGCTGCCCGTCGGCCCGAACCACCTCCCCCTCCCGAGGAGGCGCCGCCGGAAAAGCCGGTGGTCAAGGCGGAGCAGAAACTGACGCTGCTCGGAGTGGTCATCGCGCCGAACATCAAGGTGGCACTCTTGCGGCCCGAAGAAGCGAACGCCAAAACGGTGCAGATCAGGCTCGGCGAAACGGTAGGAGAATGGCAATTAGAGGCGATTTATCCCAACCGGGTCGTAGTGCGCAAGGGCGAGTCAACCCAGGAGTTGGTGTTGGTGCGCCCAAAGCAACCGGCCGCGCCGCGCGCGGGACGCGCTGGCGCCAAGNNGCCAAGCCGCCAGCGCAGGGTGCCGGCGGTGCGATACCGCCACCGCCGGTCGGGACACCGCCGGTGTCACAACCCGATGCGTTGCCGCCTGCGATGGTGGTTCCCCCGCCGCCGCAGCAAGACGATGGATGATGAATGCATGAGAAAAACTTTGTTTCCCAAGACGTCCGGTACATTATTGTTATTGATGTTGAGCGCTTGTGCGACGACGCCATCCGATGAAGGCGATCGGGAAAACGTGGAAACGCCGGGTAATCCACCCGTCGGCGGGTTACCGCGCTTGGGTGCGAAACCACTATCACCTAGCGTGCCGGCCGGTTCCGATTTGGGCGCGGCTGCCGCCGCAATGCCCAAAGCCCCGATGATCCTGCCGGGTACGGGCAATTTCATCGACAACAAGCACGCTGCTGCCAAACCGGCTCCCGTCGCCCGGAGCGCACCGGGCGAGGTGACCCTCAACTTCGAGGGCGCCGACGTCCGCGACGTGGCCAAGGTGATTTTCGAAACCCTCAAGGAAAACTATACGGTCGACCCGCAGGTGCAGGGCGAGGTAACGGTGCAAACCAGCCGGCCGCTGGCGCGGGATCAACTGTTGCCGACGCTGGAGACGATACTGCGGATGAGCAACGCGGTGCTCGTCCACGAGGGTGGTTTGTATCGAATTATTCCGGCGGCCGGCGCCGTGCAGAAGGGCAATTTGATCCCGCGTCTGGCGGATGGCAAAGTGGGGTACGGTGTACGGATCGTACCGCTGCGTTACGTCAGCGCCGCCGAAATGCAAACCATCATCGTTCCGTTTCTGCCCGAGGGGGGGGTTCTGCGAGCGGATACCTCTCGCAATCTGTTGATTCTGGCCGGTACGCCGCAAGAACTAGCCAGCGTCCAAAGCACCATCGAGACCTTCGACGTGAACTGGCTTAAAGGCATGTCCATCGGCATGTTCCGGTTGCGCAACGTGGACAGTCAGGCGATGGCCACCAATCTGAACCAGTTGCTGGGAGAAGGTTCCGGGACGCCGATTGCGGGGTTGCTCCGGTTTGTGCCGCTGAGCAAACTGAACGCCGTGCTGGTGGTGACGCCGCAGGCGGAATACCTCAAAGAAGTAGCCGTCTGGATCGAGCGACTGGATGGCGTCGGGGGTGAACGTTTGTACGTCTACCAAGTGCAGAATAGCCGGGCCGATTACGTCGCCGAGCTGCTCAACGGGTTGTTTAACCTGGGTGGCGGGAGCGGTGGCGGACGGGGTGGCGAACTGGCTCCCGGCTTGAAGTCGGGGCAATTGTCGTCTGGTGGACTGGGGACGAGCGGCGGATTGGGGACGAGCAGCAGCTTGTCGGGCGGTTCCAGTTCCGGGCTAGGCAGTGGGTCGTCGTCGCTGTCGGGGAGCACGACAACGGCTGCTGGTTCGTCCGCGTCGGGCAAATCTTCTACGGGCAGCTTTACATCGGCCGGCGGCACCCGTTCGGGTGGGCGAGGAGGTGGAACGTCGAGCGGTGGCGGCAGCGCTCTAGGCTCCGGCGGACCGAGCGCGGGCATGGAGGAAGTGCGCATCGTGGCCGACACCGAAAACAACTCCTTGCTGATTTGGGCCACCAACCAGAATTACGAGCGGATTATCGGCACGCTGCAACAAATGGATGTCGCGCCCCGTCAAGTGTTGATCGAGGCCACCATCGCCGAGGTGACTCTGACCGGTAAGCTGGAGTATGGACTACAGTGGTTTTTTAACAACGATGTCGGCAGCGATATCGGTAATAAGGGCACCGGCTCGCTGGGAATCGAAGCGAACAACCTTACGATAAACAAGGTGCTCGACGGGCAAGCCGCGAATGCCTTTTCCTACGCGATAACGGATCGTGGGGGGCTGGTACGCGCTTTGCTGAATACCTTGGCCAGCGACTCTAAAGTTAAGGTATTGTCCTCGCCGCAAGTCATGGTGGTGGACAACCAGCAGGCGGTGATTCGCGTTGGCACCCAGCAACCGATCTCGGGCCAACAGACTATCGTGAGCGACAATGTGGTCAACTCTTACGCTTATAAGGATACCGGCGTGTTGTTGGAGGTGTTGCCGCGAGTCAATTCCGGCGGCATGGTGAACATGGAAGTCAAACAGGAGGTGATCGATGTGGGAACAGTCGATTCGGCTACCGGCCAACGCTCGTTTTTGCAGCGCAGCGTGACCAGCAAAGTGGCCGTTAAAAACGGTCAGACATTGGTGCTGGGTGGCTTGATTCGAGATAATCGCACCGATTCGCAAGGTGGGGTTCCAGTGCTGTATAAAATTCCGGTGCTGGGTGCTTTGTTCGGCAATACGTCCGAAAACATGGATCGCACCGAGCTGATCGTGCTGATCACGCCGCGAGTGGTGCAAAACACTCAAGAAGCGGATCAGGTGACCGAAGAGATCAAGCGCAAGATGCGGGAGGTTGCGCCCTTGGTCGAACGACCCGCCGGTTAAAGCGCGTTAGAGGCAATCGAGACCACCATGCAACCGGATGCACGAGCTGCGCTGCGCCGCGCGTGGCTGAAGCAGGAAAAGGCGCGCTGCGAGCAGCTCGGCCAGACCCGACCCGACGATGCGAGCATTTGGCGTAAATTGGGAAACACCTGCTGGGAGTTGGGCGAAGCCGAACAATCGTTGATCGCCCTTGATCGGGCATTGGTGTTGCAGCCTGAAGATCCTTCGCTACTGCTCGATTACGCCACGATCTGTTTGGCGTCGGATCGATTCGAGCCGGCGCTGTCGGCGGTAGAACGGGCCTTGGCGATCCAGCCCGACGATTGCGATGGCCTGCTGCTCCGGGCGGATGCGTTACGGTTGTTGGGGCGTCTAGCCGGAGCGTTGGCCGCTTACGAACGAGCGCTCGATTTATCGGGTTTGTCGGCGTCGCAACGCCTGCACGCTTTGAGCCATCAGGCGGTGCTGCTAGTGCGGCAGCAGGCATATGAGCCGGCGTTAGTGGCGGTCGACCAAGCGTTGCGGCTGGCGCCCGATGATTCGCAGCTAACGTTGCTTCGATCTTCGATTTTCATCAAGTTGCGGCGTTGGGAAGAAGCCTTGCCGGGTTTGGAGCAAGTGGCCACGATTCCCGAATTGAACTTGGGAGCATTGGCGAACAAAGCTTGGGCGTTGGCGGCGCTGGAGCGTTTCGAGGAGGCCGAGTCGATTCTGAATGAGCTGCATGTCCGCCACGACTGGCAGCGGCTTGGCCTAGCTTTTGGCGAAGATCTGTCCCACTGGATGCCGTTCGATGACTTCCTGCCGAAGCGCTATACGGCGCGTGGCCTGTATTTATATAGTTTTTTCAATGCGCTAGCGGAGTGCGATTGGCGCGATTACGAGGCTACTCTGGCGCGGCTCGATGGGCTGATCGGCGAAATTTGGCGGTATGGCCGGGTGGTGGGTACAGAGCAACATCGCTTGTTGCACTTGCCGCTAGCGCCGGAATTTTTATTGAAGACCGCCAAGGCCCGTGCCGAGATCATGGAAAAATTCGCGACGCCGTTACGCCGGCAATTGACTCTCGTTCATGCCGAGCCAGCGGCGGATGGACGGTTGCGGATCGGTTATGTATCGGGCGATTTCCGCGATCACGCCACTGCCCATTTGGCGCGCAAATTGTTTCGCGCCCATGATCGCCATCGATTCGAGATCATCGGTTATACGTTGCGGCCTGGTGACGAGAGCGTTTATTGGCGCGATATTAGCCGCACCTGCGACCGGATGGTGGATCTGAGCCAGTCGTCGAATTGCGAGGCCGCCCGACGCATCGCGGCCGACGGCGTGCATATTCTGGTGGACCTGCACGGTTATACCAAGTACGGCCGGCAGGAAATCTTTGCGCTGCGGCCCGCGCCGGTGCAAGTGAGTTTTCTGGGATATCCCGGTACGCTTGGCGGCGATTACATTTCTCATGTTATTGCCGACGAGGTGGTGCTACCAGAGGATCTGCAAACCTGTTTCAGCGAGCAGCCGGTCTATTTGCCGGATTGTTACCAGATCAACGACGATGAACAACCGATAGCCAACACGGGTACGACTCGCGCCGATCAAGGCTTGCCGGACGAGGCTTTCGTTTATGCTTCGTTCAATACCGGTTACAAGATCGAGCCGTCAACGTTTGCCAGTTGGATGAAAATCCTCGAACAAACCCCGGGGAGCGTGCTCTGGTTGTTGGCGGATGGTCAGCGGATGATCTACTATTTACGTCGAGCGGCTAGCGAGCGGGGCATCGACCCGGAGCGTTTGTTTTTCGCGACGCGATTACCGAAGCCAGAACATCTGGAACGGCAGCGGCTGGCGGATCTGTATCTGGATACGTTCGTCGTCAATGCTCATACCACTGCAAGCGATGCACTCTGGGTAGGGTTGCCGGTGCTAACTCTTTGCGGGCGTACTTTTCAAGCCAGAGTTTGCGCTAGCGTGCTGCATGCGATAGGCTTGCCGGAGCTGGTGACTTATACGATGGCGGATTATGAGGCGTTGGCGGTGGCATTAGCCAAGGATCGGCCGAGGCTGGCCGAATTGCGCGAGCGCCTGCACACCAACCGCTTGGTGTGCACGCTATTCGATACCGAGCGTTACGTGCGGCACTTGGAACATGCTTACGAAATGCTGTGGCGAGAACGCCGAACGCGCCAGCCAGCGCGTCCACTTTGGGTCGTCGGTTCGTGACGGGCAATAATCGCTAGCCCCAATTGGGATTATTGGAACGGATAAATGTTGTTTTTTTGCAACTACACTGGTTATGATGAACTGGAATCGATGGTTTCTAAGGTGTCTAAGCCCTTGAGCAAGGAAAAGCGCTTCAGTATACTTGGGTTGAAGTGTGATTTTTGTGGTTTCGTGTATTGACAGCAACAAACTGTTGTGTAAAATCCACAACAGGCAATTCCTCTACCTTTCTGGCAGTGGGAATGTTGTTTTTAACCCCCTCAGTCGGAGCTTAATGGGAGCTAAATCATGAGATTCAAGATGAACAAGCTGACGGCCGCCGTGGCGGTGACTCTGGGCGCTTCGGCGGTTGTGGTCAGTACCGCACAAGCCGATGAGATCCTGTTCCCCTATGTCGTGGGCAGCAGCACGGTTACCACGCTGGTATCCGTTATCAACAATGCCGACCTCCTCACTTCGTCCACTACCGTACCTAAGTTGCACTATCGGTATTGGTACAAGTCCGGCAGTGGAGCGACCGATAACTCCGGGTCCTGCGTCGAAGTCGACAGGAGCCTGCCTTCGAGCCCCAACGATATCGTGACGTTCGACACCACTGGGCAGTTCGGGGGCAACAACCTCGGTATCGTGTTTGAAAAAGCCGCAGATGCCACAGCCGTCGATCCGAGCTTGGGCTACGGCAAATCTTCGTTCGCCTTGCTGAAAGGGGTCTCTCAGCCGGTGCGCGCTTTCTTGTTGGTCGACAACAACGACTTCGTTGCCGCTTCCTCCGACGAGAATTTGGCGGGTGAGGCGATCGTTCTGGAATTCCAGAACGGCGCGGCGTGGGGCTACCATGCCTACAATTCGGCGGGCCGTTACAACGGCACCAGCAGGTTCAATTTCTTTGACTTTTCCGACTATGTCGAGACGACGGGCGAGGTTCTCGCAGGCGAAATTGGGGAAGGTGTCGTGCCGGTCGCTTTGGCGCCTTTCACCGCGACGGGTGGCGAGTTCCTCACCAAGTTTTTCGTGACGCCGATCGCTCCGTCGCGCTTCGATGCTACGGATAACGCGTGGATCGCGCCGGGCCAAACCGGTACTGCGCTCGGCACTCTTCCCAGTCAAAATCGCGGCGACTTGAATGCTCGGATTCGGCTGGTGATCGAGGATTTGGATCTGGGTACCGCAGCGATCTATGATCGTGACGAGCAGCCCATTTCCGGTCAAGTTCCGCAGAACGTGGTTTGCGTGGGCGCGGTCAACGCGGTCGATATGTTGACGCAAGGTGCGCTGCTGCAAGTTCCCGATGGCGGTTGGTCTAACGTGTATGTGTCGGCCGGAACTACCGCTAACATGGTTAGCACCAGCGAAGCGGTCGTGATCAAGCTGGAGTACAACGAAGAGGCGCCGCTCAAGCTCGACACCGACAAGGATAGCCCGACCGTCAAAGGCATTACCAATAATGCCTTCTGGCTGCGCAAGGGTATCAAGGAGTCTATTCCGCGGACCAACCCGATCCAACTCAGCCAGATTGGTAACGATATTAACGTTACCTCATCCGTCGCTGCTCCCTGAGTTGTTTTTGCAGAACGGTTGAATTAGTTGTTCAAGAGGGGGCTCTCGTGGCCCCCTTTGTTTTTTTTATTTTTAATACCAGTCGTTAGTCTCACGTTACGGGTTTAGCTTTGATGAAATGGCTTATCTTGCTGTTCGCGTTCATCGGGTCGTCGATGGGTATCGCCCGCGCCGAGATGAGCGTAAGTCCCAAGGCGCTTAACCGGCAAGCTGTCAACCAAGGTGCCGAGCAAGACTATGCCCTCGATCTCAAAGGGGGAGAATGGCTGGCTTATTACGGCAACGACAACTTTCTTTACGTGCGGCGTCCGGATGGAGCCGAGGTCAAGTTGGGTGCCCAAGATCGCCAGATTTATCAATCAGGTTTGGCGTTGGATGTCGGGCAAGACAGCTCGGCAATCATGTGGCGCGATAAGTTCCCGCAAAAGGCGTTGTATTTGTTGCCCGAGCTGAAGGCGGATGGCCCGGTACCATCACCGATGGTAGTCGGTGGCGCGGAATCCGAACCACTGACCCGGCTGAAGGTTGCGCGCCGAAACGACGCAATTTATCTATTGTGGTTAGGGGAGAAGCCTGATCCCGAAACCAAGCAAAAGTATTATTTGTATTTTCGTTACTCCGAGGATGGCGGCAAAACGTTTTCGGCGGTGGAGCGGGTGTTGCCTGGCTTCTACCCTATGTGGATTGTAGATAAAGATTCGATTCCAGTATTCAGTTGGGTCGTATCGCGAGAGCGGCGAGCGATGACTATGCGCCGCTTTGATCGCGCCACTAAAACGTTTGGGCCCGCTGTCGAAGTTGCCGAGACGCCCGAGCAAATTACTCCGATCTACCGGGCTTTCGAATCCGCTGGCCGCTGGTTCGTGCTTTGGCTGGCCCAGTACGGCGATGGCAAAGATTTTCTGTTAGAGGGCGCTTATTCGGAAGACAAGGGACAAACTTGGAAGCGTTTTGCTTTCGATAAAGTTAAAGGCTTGGATTTGTCTCGCTTGGCTGTTGCAGCGGACGGCGAAGGCCATATTGGTTTGGCATTCAGCGGCTCGCGGCGTTTGCGCGACGATAATCCAGACGCCAAAGACGATTTATATTTCGCCTATTCGACCGATAATGGCACGACTTGGTCCGAACCGCGCCGTTTTAGATCGATGGAATATCAAATCACTCATGCTAGATTTCCAGTGCTCAGCTTCGGGTCGCAGCCTGGTGCGTTGGTCATGGCGTGGGAAGATTGGCGCGATATCCGTCCCAACATTTATGTCGCTTATTCGACCGATTATGGTGCAACCTGGCAGAAAGAAATTCCGCTGGGCCTGCCGGGCCGGGTGAATCTGACGATGGAATACAAGCTCGAACAAGCGTTGGTTAACCGTGATAAGGATTATCATTTGGTGGTTAAACGCTTCGAAAATGACGCTCTCTCTAAAGCCGATTTGGTGGATTATTCGTTCGCGCTGACCGATTTAAAGCAACAATCATCTTTGCTTCCTCGCGGTCTTGAGCTGGAAAAAACCCGCCTTAACGAAGAGCGGTTGCGCCAACGGATAACGCAGTATTGGAATGCGATGCAGCGCGAGGACTACGCCACCACTTACGCCTTGATGGATGCTTTTTTTCAAAACCAGGTAAATCGTCAGGCTTACCAACAGAAGATGGGGACCATCAAGTATCGGAGTTTCCGCATTGACGGAATCGAGCGACAGGGCAAAATTGCCAAGGTTAAGATGACCCTCGAAGCTGAAGTGCCGGAATTTAAAACTGCTAGCGGCAAAAGCTATAGCAAGCCCAAGCAGGAATATACGTTTGTAGATACATGGTTGTTTATTACTGGCAATTGGTATCGCGAATACTACGAAGAAACCTCAAAAATTCGTTATACCAAATATTGAACTTGAACCAATTTTAGCCAGGGGAGGAAGGGGATCACAGCATCCCAAGCACTGTGCCCAAGCGGCTTCTACGCGTTTCACGGTTATTCTGGCCTTTCGTCGGCCGGGAGTTACGGGAGCAGTACGCCGGCTCTTTTCTAGGCGTATTGTGGAGCGTCCTGCAACCATTGCTGTTCATCCTGCTGTACTGGTGGGTGTTCGCAGCGGTTCTACGCGCTCGATTTCCGGAAGGTTCGGCGCTGGCGGATACGCCGTTCATCGTTTTCCTGCTATCGGTGTTGCTACCGTGGTTCGCCTTTCAGGAGGGACTCAGCCGTGCGGCGGGTGGTATCGTCGGTCGCCGTGATATGGTTCGCAAAGTACATTTCCCGGTCCAAGTTTTTCCGCTGGCCGCCGCCGCCGCCGCCTTCGTGGTACATGGACTGAGCTACGCCGTATTTCTAATCGTTTTTGCCCTGTGGCGGGGTGGGTTGCCGCTGAGCGTGGTGGGCGCCGTAATCGCCCTATTGGCTTTGCAGTTTGCGGTAACAGCCGGACTCGGGCTGGCACTAGCGGCCTTCGCCGTTTATCTGCGCGATACCTTGCAAGTGCTTGGATTGGTACTGGCGACCATGTTCTATACCGCCCCGATACTTTATCCGCTGACATCGGTACCGACCGAATTTCGGAACTTGATTCACCTTAATCCCTTCACGGCTTTTGCCGAAGCGTATCACGGTGCGGTATTGGCGAGTGCCTGGCCGGAACCGTTGATACTGGTCGGGCTCGTGTTGTTTGCGGTCGGTGCTCTGGCGGTCGGCATCTACGTGTTTCGCCGACTGGAACCCGGTTTTGCGGACGTGTTGTAGGAGACGGCATCCATCCATTTGCTGATTTTGCACATGGCCCACGTTTTCGGTGGTGCCGAACGAACGACCGCCAATTTGCTGGGCCATCTCGACCGGACCCAAGTCGAGCGGATCACGCTGGTCGCGCCTGCCGTACTGCGACCCTATCTACCGGAAGCCTATGACACGTTTGTGGATGCCTTGCAGTACCATTTGGAGGCAGGCTTTACGGCACCCGGCATCCTGTACCGGGATGCGCAAACTACGGGAAAGTTGATACGCGATCTGGCACCGGATGTAGCGCTCGGCATGATGCATTACTCGTCGAGCTTGGTGGTGCTGGGCGTCCGGCTGGCCGGAGCGCAGACCCGAACGGTAGCCAGTTACCGGGGGCCGTTTTACGAATACATGCGCCACTACGAGCGAGGATTTCGCCGCCGGCTGTTTTTGCGAGCAGCAGTGGCAGGCACTGCGTTGCTGGCGGACCGAGTCATCGTGCCATCTCACGGCACGGCGAAAGAGTTACGCCGACGTTTTTTGGCACTTACCTCACGCACAATCACTATTCCCAATGGTATTGACCGCGCGGCGGTAGCGCAAGCTGCGCAAATGCCGGTTCCGGAACTTGCCGATCTGGCAGGGGAGGTGCCGATCATTTGCGCCATCGCCCGATTAGCTCCGGAAAAGAATTTGGGACTTTTGCTGGACGCTTTCTGTCGGGTGCGAGCGGTGCGACCGGCGGTGCTGGTCATTCTCGGCGATGGCCCGGAACGAGCTAGCTTGGAGACGCGAATTACCGCCTATGGTTTAGCGGAATCGGTGCGTTTGCTGGGCTATCGCGACAATGTCCACCCTTATCTGCGTCGCGCTGATTTGTTCGTTCATACCTGCGAATTCGAAGGGTTCGGTTATACCGTGCTGGAGGCCTTAGCCTGCGGAGCGGCGGTGGTTGCCACCGATTGTCCTTACGGCCCGCGCGAAATTCTCGGCGACAGCGAATGCGGAATTCTGGTTCCACCGAACAATCCGACCGCGCTGGCGGATGCGATATTGCGGCTGCTAGCTGATCCGCTTGGCCGACAGGCATTGGTGGCGCGAGGTCGACAACGAGCGGAACAGTTATCCATCGAACGGATGGTGAGAGCTTATGAGACGGTTTTCGTCGGGTTGGCGCATCGCGACTTTGGATCTCAGAACATAGCATGAACGATGCCAAGCCGGCTTTACGCGTTAACGGTCTGAGCAAAGTTTACCGATTGTACGATCAGCCCATTGATCGACTTAAGGAACTGCTGTTTCGACGGCCGCGCCACAGCGACTTCGTGGCGTTATGGAACGTCAATTTCGAATTGGCCCACGGCCAAACTTTGGGAGTGATCGGCAATAACGGTGCCGGCAAGAGTACCCTGCTGCAACTCATCGCCGGCACGCTGACGCCCACGCAAGGGACTATCGAGCGCGACGGTTCGGTTTTGGGGTTGCTAGAGCTCGGTGTTGGATTTCATCCCGAGTTCACTGGTCGCCAGAACATCTTTCTTTACGGGGATGTATTGGGGCTACCGCGGCAGTTGATCCAATCCAGGCTCGACGAAATCGTTGCCTTCGCCGAGCTCGAATCGTTCGTTGATCGGCCGCTGAAGACCTATTCTACCGGCATGCGAATGCGGCTGGCTTTTTCGCTGATCGCTTCGCTGGATCCGGATATCTTGATCGTGGACGAGGCGCTATCGGTAGGTGATGCGTACTTCCAAAAAAAGTGCATCGACCGGATGATGGAGTTCAGAAATCGCGGTCGCACCATCATCTTTTGCTCTCATAGCGTGTATCAAGTCAGCATGTTTTGCGACGAAACGCTCTGGCTGGAAGGTGGCCGAATTCGTCTGCATGGCGAAACGGCCCGCGTGATTCCCGCTTACGAAGCTTGGCAGGCGCAGCGTAATACTCGTCGCGAGCAAGCCGAAGCTGGCGCCCGATCCGAGACACCGGTGCGTATCGTTAGCTTGGAGCTGCTAAGCGAGCTACCTTGCCGACGCGGGGACGATTTACGATTCCGGTTACGCTTGGAAAGCGCTCACGATGATTTACCGTTTCACCTGACCCTGTCGATCAAAATGGACGACGGTCGTGGCGTATACGTCACCGGTACCCACTTATCCGGTCGGCCGCCACTGTGCGGTCGGCGGCGGGAAGTTTTGATTACATATCCCAGCGTGCCGTTGCTCGGTGGTCTCTATACTGCCCATGCGCGCGTGTTCGACGATCAGGGTCTAATGGTTTATCACGAAAAAGTATTGCCCGATCTGGAAGTACTCAAGGACTCTCGGGAACTTGGGGTTTGTTATTTGGAAAATCGTTGGGAGTTGAGTTGATATTTTCCGCTAGTATTGCTTGCAAATTCCCAAGATAAAATATCGCACTGATCACATCGGTTCGCAAAGCGATAGTCCAGCCGAAAAGATGATCGCGGGATCATCGGATAGTGCGTTACAATTAAACGGTTGTAGTATAGCTCCGTATTATATTCTTTCTATCAAAAGGTTAATTTGCCTTGTCGATTGAAGTTGATATCGTTATCCCTGTTTTTAAAGACGTGGCTGTTACCCGGCGCTGTCTGGAGAGCGTGCTGGCATTTCCGCAGCGAACTACGCACGAGATCGTGGTGATCGATGACTGTAGTCCCGAAGCAGATCTTTCTGCTTGGCTCCGCGAGTTGGCAGATAGCGTTGGTGCCATCACCTTACTGGTAAACCCGATCAACTTGGGTTTTGTCAATGCCGCCAATCGTGGGATGGTTTTGCATCCAGATCGCGATGTGGTGTTGCTTAACAGCGATACCGAAGTTCATGGTGATTGGTTGGATCGATTGCGTCGCTGTGCTTATAGTGATTCGTTAGTCGGCACGGCAACGCCATTTTCCAACAATGCTACTATTTGTAGCTATCCATGTTTTTGCCAGGATAATTTATTTTTTCCCGCCGAAGATAAGCTTGCTGAATTAGATGGATTATTTGCCGTAACAAATACCCAGCGCTACGTGGAAATCCCTACGGCGATCGGTTTTTGTATGTATATCACGCGACGATGTATCGAGCAAGTTGGTTATTTCGACGCTCAACGGTTCGGCCGTGGTTACGGCGAGGAGAATGATTTCTGTTTGCGAGCTAGCGGATTGGGTTTCAAGCATTTGTTATGTGGTGATGTTTTTGTCTACCATCAAGGTGCAGTATCTTTTGGAGCAGAAAGCGACTCGTTAATGCAAAAATCTATGGAGCGATTACGCGCTCTTTATCCTGCTTACGATCAGCAAATAGCATCTCATGTAGCAGTCGATCCAGCACGACAGTTGCGTCGGTGCATCGATTTTATGCGGCTTCGGCGCTCCAACAAGCCACGCTTATTATTTATCCACCATTGCTTGGGTGGTGGTACCGATAAACATGTCCAAGAGCTGGCGTATTTGCTTGAATCGCAATTTGAAATATTAATTTTGAAGCCATACGAAGGGACCAAGGTAATCTTGGAGTGGGCTAGAACGGATGAGGAGTTGAAGTTTTATTTCTTCATCCCGACAAATTTTGATGATTTGGTCTGCCTTCTTGAGGAAATAGGGGTGGTGCGAGTGCATTTTCACCATCTGATTGGCCATCATCCTCTTATAGCCTCCCTGCCGCAAAAATTACGGGTACCATACGATTATACTTTACATGATTATTTTCCAGTTTGTCCGCAATTTAATTTGACCATGCCAGATGGGCGTTACTGTGGTGAACCAGAAGCGAGCGGCTGTAATAAATGCCTTGAAGAGCGCCCTCCCCAATGGCGGCTCGATATTACGGCTTGGCGCAGCTATTTTCATAATTTGCTAGCAGCCGCAGAACGAGTCATTGGCCCATCGCAAGATGTAATCGACCGTATTAAAAAGTATATTCCTGACGCAAATTTTGTACATTTATCTCATCCAGAGTTGAAGACAGCTAAAGTGCTGGTGTTGGGAATGATGTCTCCTGCGAAAGGTGGAAGGCAATTAGAAGCTTGTGCAAAAGATGCTAAAAAAAGACATTTACCGCTTTCTTTTCGAGTATTGGGATTTCGCTCCTACGAAAAACTCCCGATGGGTATACTGGGCGGTGCCGAGCCCGAGTTACCGATTTTTTTTAGCGGGCCTTATGCAGATAAGGATTTATCTACGCTTATCGCTTTTGAACAGGCGGATGTAATCTATTTCCCAGCACAATGGCCAGAAACTTACTCTTATACTTTGAGCGCTGCATTAGATTCAGGTTTGCCTATTCTGGCACCTAGATTTGGCGCCTTTGTCGAACGGCTAAGCGATTACTCGAAGGCTTACTTGATCGAATGGGACACTCCGGCGCAAACGGTCAATAACCAGTTACTTGATATCGTGACTAGGGCGCTACCCGAAGCAGAAAAATCCAAACTACCTTTGTGGCGCTTGATTCCTCACGCTTACTTAGAGCGGTACTCGACTGGCGTTAGTCAAAGCATTCTTGGCAGTGCATTCGATCAGGTTAATCTCGATAAGTTAATTAAGTCCGAGTATATTTATCCCGAATTGACGGATTCGATAATCGATAATTTGGGGCGTGATCGATTGATTGAAATTATTAAAAATCTAGTTCAACCGCCTGCTGATCGGCCGTTAACTTGGTTGGTGGTAGAAACTTGGTGGAATGCTTTATTGGCAAAGCAGAACGCCTTAAGTGAGCAATTGGCTGATAGAGAACAAGCGCTGGTTAACAAAGAGCAAGCGCTGGTTCAATTGGAGCAACGCCTTGCGGAGCAGTGTCAAAATAATGAGAAGGTTAGGCAGTATAATGAGGAACTGCAAAGGCAGTTGGAAGACCGAAAACAGGTTATCCGAGAAATCTATTCATCCACCTCTTGGTGGCTGACTCGGCCAGTGCGCTGGTTGAGTCGCCAGTATCGGCGACTTCGAAGTGCCCGATTACCAACAATACTTAACTAAATTGAGGCGATGGTCGAGAGCCTGAAAGGACGGGCTTGATTAGTGATGAGCATCGATCTCGTACCGTTGGTTGTCTGCTAGGGCCGGGAGTCGATAACGTCGATGCAATTGTCGCGGTGCGCAAAAACGTCAACCGCTCGCCGGTACGTAGAATGTGATGGCATGGCTAGGATCGCGGTGGTCATCGTCAATTTCAACGGCGGAATGCTGTTGGGCGAGTGTTTGCGCCATTTACGCGTCCAAACGCGGCGTCCAGAACGAGTTATCGTGGTGGACAACGCCAGTCGCGATGGTTCGGCCGACCGGTTGGAGAACGATTATCCCGAGATTGAAGTCGTCCGGCTGGATCGTAACCTGGGATTTGCGGCGGCGAACAATGTGGCGGTGCGGCGAGCGGGCGAAGTTGAATGGTTAGCGTTGCTCAATCCCGATGCTTTTCCGGAACCGGATTGGCTGGAACGGTTGTTGGCAGCGGCGCAAGCGCATCCCGAATGCGCCAGCTTCGGTGCCCGTCTGGTAGATGCCGGCGATCCTGGCCGGCTAGACGGCACGGGTGACGTTTATCATGCCAGCGGACTGGCGTGGCGGCGCGATCATGGCCGACCGATTGCCTCGGGGACGAGCGAGGCCGGCGAAATCTTCGCGTCCTGCGCGGCGGCGGCTCTCTATCGCCGCGAAGCGTTTTGTGAAGCGGGCGGGTTCGACGAAAGTTATTTTTGTTATTTCGAGGATGTCGATCTGGGATTTAGGTTGCGTTTGCTCGGTTATGGTTGCCGCTACGTACCCGATGCCGTGGTTCGGCATGTCGGTTCGGCGGTAACCGGCAAGCGCAGCCCGTTTTCGATCTACCACGGCCATCGCAACCTAGTTTGGACTTGGTGCAAGAACATGCCCGCTCCGTTGTTTTGGCTGTATCTACCGCAGCATTTACTGTTGAATCTGGGGTCGGTGATCTGGTTTACGCTGCGCGGCCAAGGCAGTGTCGTGCTGCGAGCCAAATGGGATGCGCTGCGGGGGCTTCCGCAAATCTGGCGGCAACGGCGGCAGATTCAGAAACAACGACGCGCGAACGATGGCGATATCCGCCGTACGATGGCCCGAAATTCGGTGGTGCTAGCGCGGTTTGCCAGGATAAGAGGATCGTAGCGGTGCTGAATTCAACAATCGCCGCATGGCGCGCGCCAGTCCGCGCAGCGGCCGAGTAATCCGCCAGGAGCTGGACCGATAGACTTCTGCGAGTTGCCGGGATTGTTCGGCTAGCTGGTCTTGCAGGTTCGCTACCGTCTCCAACAGTTCGTCGGCGCGGCGCCGGTAATCGTCGGCTACCCCCCGGTCGCGCCAATCGCTTTCCAGCCGCGCTCGCAGTTGTTCGATCAAGGCGCTTTGCGCGGCTAATTGCGCGTTGATCGATTCGAGTGCCGAAGATTCCGGCGTGCGGTCGCAGGGTTGCTTGTGGATGATGCCATCGCGCAACGCGGCCAGTGCTTCGCTTAACTCCGCTCCGGACCAAATGGTTCGCCATTTATCGAACAGCGCGGCGCGTCCTGCAGCGATTTTAGTGGCGTCGGCCTGTAGACCGAAACCGGAATGGCCGAAATTGCGGTAGCAGGCGGTGATTTGATCGACGTGCAGGAATTCGCTGCGTTGGGCCAGTTGCAACCAAAAATCCCAGTCTTCGTACAACGCTAACTCTTCGTCGAACCGGCATCCTGCTTCCGCTAGCTCGCGTTCGAACAGTACCGCATGCATTGGGATGTAGTTCTGGGCGCGCAGGCTCGGCAGATGGAAAGGTCGATTGAGCGGAACGTCTAACCCGACGCTGCCGTCGGGCCGATAGGCGATCATCCGCACGCCGCTGTAAGCCACGCGCGCTGTTCGTTGCCGCCGTAAAGCCTCGACCAGTACCGATACGTGTTGGGGAAGCAACATATCGTCATCGTCCAGAAAGCCAACGTAATAGCCGTATGCGGCCGTTAACCCGGCATTGGCGGCGGCGCTGCGGTCTAGCGGCTTGCCATGCACTACAAAGCGCAGCGGAAAGCGTCCGCAGCTCTCGCCGGGCGGCGGATGGCCGAGTCCGTAGGCATCGACTACCACTGCTTCGATGCGAGGATAGGTTTGCGCGGCGATGCTATCGAGCGCTTCGGCGAGAGAAGATCGCGCCATGCTGCGGATGATGATGCTAACGAGAGGTTGATCTACCGAATCGTTCTCGATGGGGGCGGGCAAATGAGAGGAAGCAATTCCGGCCAACAATGCGTGACTCCGGCTTTGATCGTGAAGCTAAAAAATTGATGGAGGCTTTAAGCCAGCGCGGAACTACCACCACCGCCAGCCATGCCGGTTGAAGAAGGATGCGGCCGAGCACAAAAATAAAAAGATATGGCGGAATCCCTTGCGAGCGGCATGACCACCCAGATGGACGATGCGCACTGCGGGCACGAAGACCAAACGGGCGTGTTCGGCCAACCGCAGGCTGAGATCGTAATCCTCGAAATACAAAAAATAATCTCGATGGAAGCCCTTCGCGCGAACCAAGGGATCGCGCCGGGCCAGCATGAAACAGCCGCTAATCAGCGGCGGATCCCAGTATACCGTCTCACCGATCCGGTCGCGCAGCTCGTAGTGCTCTAACCTCGCGCGAAATAATCGCTTCAACCAAATCGGCGCAAATCCCCGCAGAGCTAGATCCAGCGCCGTCGGATAAGCTTTGCAAAGGTATTGGCGTTGGCCATCCGGACCCCAAACCGCGGGCGCCAGCAGTCCGGCTTCGGGGTGGGCGGCCAGAAACGCCAAGCCTTCGCTTAGGGCATCTTCATCCAACAACGCGTCGGGATTCAGAATCAGGTGAAATTCCAGATCGTGCCGGCTCAACGCCAAGTTGTGCGCGGCGCCGTAGCCAATATTGCCGTGACCGCTCAGGAGTTCGACGGTTGCCGGCAACGCTGCCGCATCCAGGATGGGCTGCAACGAGTTTTTCCACGTCGGACCAGGGCCATTATCCACCAGAATCAACCGGGCGTCGGCCAGCCGATTTTGTCGGCGGGCATGAGCCAACGCTTGCCCAAGCCGGTCCAACGTTTCGGTCAGTACCGGCAAATCCGGTGCGTAGGTGACTATGGCGATACCGAGCCCGTTC
Organism: Competibacteraceae bacterium UBA2792; assembly: GCA_002352125.1. Classification (GTDB taxonomy): domain Bacteria; phylum Pseudomonadota; class Gammaproteobacteria; order Competibacterales; family Competibacteraceae; genus Competibacter_A. Next base: position 20,300 of record DEHU01000074.1, read on the forward strand.
ACGCCGCCCCTAGACGTGTCTTTAACGGCAGCGGCCAAGATGCCGGTCATGCCGCGTCCGCAGCCAGTTCGCGGCGATCCGCAGCGGTGCGGTCAGACGCCAGGAGCGCGAAGAGGTTAGCTGATCGAGGCGAAGTTGCCATTCCCGATGCTCGTTTTCCAGTTGGATTTGCAACTCTCTAGCGCGCGTGCGCGCGTGCTCCAGTTGTTGTCGAAGATCGTCGTTTTCGAGATGAAGATCGATTGGCGATTTGATCGGTTCGGACATCGGAAGCGGTTCCGGCCACCCAGAAGGTTGCCGCTGTCTGGCGAGGGTCGCACGAAGGATCGACCGTTCTTGCTCCGCCTCGTCCCGGCTAACGACCCAATAGGCTTCTGCCGCTTCTACCTCGCGCGGGAGGGTGTAGGTGCGGTAGCGGTTGAGCGCCTCGACGTGTCGGTCGTAGGCTTGGGCGGCCAATTGGCCGGTGAAACAGGCAATCGCGCGACGTTTTCGATCCAACAGATCGGAAATGTCCAAAAGGCGGTTGGGCGGTAGCGGCGCACCGATTTCGTAGAACGCCAGGCTGACCGCTGCGTTCGAGCGGCGGATGGCCTCCAATGCCGCCAATCCGAGGGCGCGATGGTCGGGGTGGATTTCGTAGGGCGAGGGTGCGTACAGCCAGCGAAATTCGGTTGCGATGGCGAGCAAGCGCCGTATCAATGGTTCGTCGCAGCACAATTCCCGATCCCGGTATTCCCAAAACTCCGGTTCTCCGTAACCCAAGACGTTGGCGGCCGCACGGCTTTCCTCGCGCCGCTGCGCTACGTAAGCTTCTCGCTCCGGGCCGTCGCCCCACGCTCCACCACCGTCGGTCAAAACGATGACGGCGACCGGATCGCCTGCGGCGACATGGCGCATGATGGCGCCCCCACAACCGAAGATTTCGTCGTCGGGATGCGGTGCTAGCACCAGAACCGGTCCGGTTCCCAGCACGCGCACGGCATGGTACGGTATCAATTCGCTTTCGATGCTCATTCCAGCTTACCGGCGTAACCATGCGTCATGGCACGGGCCAACCGGGCATGAAAATAAAAAACGAAGATTACCATATCCGGGATTATCGACCCGGCGACGAACAAGCGATTGTCGGCTTGTTCGACCAAGTGTTCGGCAAGCGGCTGACCGAGAATCAGTGGCGGTGGAAATACGTGGCCGATGGTTCGATACCACCGCTGCGATTGGCGTTTGACGCTTCGGGACGGCTGGCCGGGCACGCTGGCGCAATTCCATTACGCGGTTGGCGACGAGGCCGGCCACTTCCTTTTTTCCAGATTTGCGACGTAATGGTCCATCCGGATGCGCGTGGTGGATTGGGCGACCGGAATCTGTTTGCTCGGCTGGTTCGCGGGTTGCTGGGTGGTGTGGCCGAACGTTGGCCGGACGCCTTCGCCTACGGCTTTCCGGGCCAGCGGCCGTACCGGCTCGGCGAACGCACGCGAGTGTACGGAGAAGTGGAACGGGCGCGCGTCGTTCATCGGCCAGCGCGTCGTAATTTGCTGCCGTTGCTCGGCGTCCGCGCGCTGGATTGGAACGATGCGCGGCTGAATGGCTTGTGGATGCGGCTGGCGCCCGGCTTCCGGTTGGCGCTGATCCGCGACGGCGACTATCTGCGCTGGCGTTATGCCGCGAACCCTTTCCATGCTTACCGGTTGCTGGGTCTGTATTGGGGCACGCGACTGTTCGGTTGGGCGGTAGTGCGGTCCGATCACGAGCGATTGTTGATCGTCGATTTGCTGGCGCCTCGTCGCTGGTTGCGATTGGCGCTGGCGGCGCTGGATCGGATCGCGGCTTCGGAAGGTGTCGGCGAAGTGGATATCTGGTTGCCGGGCGGCTGGCGCGAAGCGGCTGGCAAACGGGTGGAGTCGACCGAAGTGGTGGTGACGAACATGGTCTGGGGGCTACAAATCCCGACTGCCGACGTTCGAGACGAACTGTATTACACGATGGGCGACTTGGATATTTTCTGAAGGTGCCAGGTTCGGGTGGCGAATGGACGACGGAGAGAGTTCTTATGCGGGGCGTTCCGTGTTGGTGACCGGCGCGACCGGTTTCATCGGCCGCCGGTTGGTCGCCGCGTTGCGGGAGCGCGGCGCGCGATTGCGGATTTTGGTACGGCCGGGCAGCACGATACCGACTGATTGGTCTGACGTGGAGATTGTGGATGGCGATCTTGCGGCTAACGTCAGCCTGATGCGGGCTTGTGGCGGTATCGACACAGTCGTCCATGCCGCTGGCTTCGCTCACGCCGACGCGGCGGATACTCCAGACTTCGCTGCCCGGCACTGGGCGGTGAATGCGGAGGGAACTTTTCGGCTACTCGATGCGGCGGTGGCTGCCGGAGTCGGGAGATTCGTTTTTCTCAGCACCGTCAAAGCGGTGGGTGACCCCGGATCACGCTGCGTCAACGAAAACTGGGATGCGCCGCCCGAGACGCCTTATGGTCGAGCCAAGCGTGCCGCCGAAGAGCGAGTCTTGGCGATGGGGCGCGAGCGGGGAATGCACGCGGTCAATCTACGGCTGGCGTTAGTCTATGGACCCGGCATGAAAGCGAATCTAGCGCGGCTGATCAAAGCCGCGCAGCGCGGTTGGTTTCCGCCTCTGCCCGAAACGGGTAACCGTCGCTCGTTGGTTCATGTGGACGATGTAGTGCTGGCGGTAATGCTGGCCGCTAACCGTGCCGCCGCTGGCAAGACCTATTTCGTGACCGATGGCCGGCCCTACTCGGGGCGAGAGCTGTACGTTACCGCCCGTCGGGCATACGGTCTTTCGGTGCCGCGCTGGACCGTACCAGCGAACGTTCTGTACGGCGTGGCCAAGTTGATGGATAGCGCGTTGATGCTGGCGGGCCGGCGCCATCGAAAGGTTCGGGCAACGCTGGATAAATTGCTGGGCTGGGCTTGCTACGATTCCAGGCGAATTAGCGCCGAATTGGGATACAAGCCTGCTTGGACGCTGGATCGCTATTGCAAAATCGAGCTGCAAGGATTACGCGAATGAGGGAGTCGTGGCATGCGAAAGATGGGCTGCGGTCGATAAGTGGGATTGTGCTAGCGGCGGTGGGCGGCGCCGTGGTGACCGTGCTGATTTTGATCTTGTTTTATCGTGCTGGGGGATTGCCGAGCGTGGCGTCTCCGGTGGTGTTGACCGGGAACGATCTACAACTGGTCAGCGGCCAAGGCGAAAAAACGCCGGCTGGCCTAGAAGTCCGTCAACCGGGTCCGCAGGAGTTGACGATAGTGCGAGGATCGAGCCGGATGGCTCGGGCGGCGTTATATCGCCGCTTGTTCTGGCAGGTGGATGGGTTAGATCCAGGCCAAGAATTGCGGCTGATCTGGACCACGTTCGCTGAGCCGGGCACTGTGCAAGAACTGGTATTGCCGTCGGTGGGACCGGAAGGAGGGGCGCTGGATCTGGGGGCGGAGCCGCGCTGGCAGGATCGGATCGCCGTCGTGGGCTTGGCCCTGAGTGGCTCGCTGCGGCAGCCGTTGGTTATCCGCCGCCTGGAATTGCAACCGCTGGTACCCACCGTCACCGAACTGCTGGGCTGGGCGGTCGATGAATGGACGACGTTCGAAGATTGGAACCAGCGTTCTATCAATTATGCGGCCGGTGCGCCGCCGAACGCGCTGTTTCCGCCGGTGCTGGTCGTGGCGCTCTGGATTGGTTTCAGCGTTTCGCTGTATGCGGCGTTTGGATCGTCGCGCCGTGCTGTCGAGCAACGGTGGCCATATGTTGCCCTGTTCTTGGTGGGTTGGCTGGCGCTGGACTTGCGTTGGGAATGGGATTTGAGCAGGCGGCTAGCGCAGACCGAGGCTCGCTTCGCAGGAAAAGAAGGAGACGAGCGGCGGCTGGCGGATTTGGATGGCGACTTGTATCGCTTCTTGCTAGAAGTTCGCCGACGGTTGCCCGAACGGCCGTGCCGGTTGTTCGTCGTCAGTTCCGATCCCGGCGGCTATTGGGCCGGTCGCGCTCGCTATCATTTGCTGCCGCATAACGGTTTTATGGGATTTTCTCAACCGCCGACGGCCAACGCGGCGCGCGAAGGTGATTACGTCCTGATTTTGTCGCCTCTAGCCGGAGTGCGCTACGACCACGAACGCAAAATGCTGGAGTGGACGAAAGGTCAGTTGCCCGCAGAAATGCTCCATGCGTCGGCTCGGGGTGTATTGCTTCGAGTTCTGGGAGGGTAAGGGGCGATGGCGTGGTGGCTCGTAGGATTGGCGCTAGCCTTGCCGTGGCTGACCGGCGCTTTATGGGTACGCGGAGTTTGGCGTGACGCTTCGGCTGGCGTTTGGCCGCTGGCGCTGGGCTATGGCTACTTGCTGGGATCGCTAGCGGCTTCTCTGTTACTTCGCCTCCAGGCAGCGCTGGGATTTCGGCCAAGCGTTATCGGTCCGTTGTCGGTGCTGGCGGCGTTGGCGTTGATGGGCGGGTGGTTGGCGTGGCGGCAAGCGCGTCGCGTCGATCGCCTCGATTTATCCGCGAACCGCCTGGAACGAAGTTGGTGCGAGCAGCCGTTTTGGCAGCGCGCGCTGTTTGCGTTGTTGTTGGCTTGGCTTGGCTGGCGGCTGGCGGGATTGGCGCAGGAAATCTGGTGGCGGCCGCTATATCCGTGGGACGCGTGGACGACTTGGACCGTCCGCCCAAGGGTTTGGTCGGAATTGCGGGAGTGGGTGCCGTTCGTCGATCCTCGTCGCTGGTTGGCCGACGCGAGCGGATCGGTTTACGCCATTGAGGCTTGGACCTATCCAGCCACGGTGCCGTTGCTGGCGTTGTGGCCGACGCTGGCCTTCGGCGCCTGGAACGAAACCGCCGCCAACCTGCCGTGGTTCGGAGCGGCGCTAGCGCTGGGATTTGGTTTTTACGGGCAGGCGCGGCTGTGGGGCGCTGCGTCCTTGACGGCGCTGGTTTTTACGTGGTTGTCGTTGTCGCTGCCGATCTTGAATACCCATGTTGCCCTGGCCGGTTATGCCGATCTGTGGATGGCTTTGGTCTTTGGGTTGGCCGCCATCGCGTTTTTTCAATGGTTGCGAAACGGTGATCGTCGACAAGGCATTTTGGCGTTGTTGTTGGCCCTGGCGTGTCCGCTGATCAAGCTGGAGGGCGCGGTCTGGCTGTCGATGTTCGTTCCCGCGTTGCTGGTCGTCTGGCTGCGCGGATGGTCGTTGTGGCTGATGGCCGGAATAGCGGTAGTACTGGGAATCGTTTGGTGGTCGGTGGGTGGCGTGACCTTTAACCTGCCAGGATGGGGATGGTTCCGGCTGCGGCCGGATTTGATCGAAGTGCCTTATCTAGGGCGGTTTAATTTAGGTTACCGCGGTACGTGGGGACCGGTGCTGAAGAATTTCTTCGTGCTGGCCAACTGGCATTTGTTTTGGTATCTGGCGCTGGTGGCGGTCGCGGTGGCGGTACCCGGTTTGCCGAAGGCGCGTTGGCGAAGCGCTGCGGCCGTTTTCGTTGGCTCTTGCTTGCTGATGTTGTTCGTGTTGTTCTTTTTGACCGACGCCCAACGTTGGGCTGAGCAGTACACCAGCATCAACCGGGTATTCCTGCATTTTGTTCCCGCGTTGCTCTTCTGGGTGATGATGGTATTCGTGCCATCGCATCCATCCTGCGAGAACGGCCGGCAAAACCGGTATTCGCCCAGCGAAGCCGGTCCCTCAACCGGCGGCGAGTACCCGCCGGTATAAATCGGCCACGGCGGCCGCGACCGACCCGATACCGAACCGGTCTTGCAGCGCCGCCGCGCCGGACCGGCCGAGCGTTTGCCGCTGGAGAGGGTTGTGTTGCAGTTCGCGCAGCGCTTTGGCGAGTGCTGCAGGATCGCCGGGTGGTGTCAACAAACCGTGGTTGGCTTGTCGCACGACCCAGCCGGTACCAGAACCGGGAATGTCGCTGACTACCACCGGTTTGCCGAAGCGCATCGCTTCCAGCAACACTAAACCGAAGGCTTCGGTGCGCTCCAGCGATGGCAGGCAGAGCACGTCGCAACTCGCCAGCAGAGCATCGAGATCGGCCTCGGGCTGGAAACCGGACAAAATGACCCGGTCATCGAGTTCCATCGACCGGATCAGTTCCGCTAACCGTTCTCGCCGGTCGCCGGTTCCGACGATGAGGATGCGGCTGGCCGACAGTTTGGCGGCGGCACGGATCAGCACTTCGTGACCTTTGTAGTAAGTCAGCCGACCGATCGCCAGTATCCGGAAGGCGGTTTCGCCCCATGCCGCCGCCGCCCGTGCCAGCGCCGCCGGATCGGGATCGGGAAACCGGTTCGGATCGAATCCGAGGGGGATGACGTGACAACGGTCGCGCCACGGCTTCAAGGCGAGGCTGGCGTCCAGATAAGGCGGCGAGGTGGCGATCACCGCCCTGCTGGCGGCCAATAGCCGTTGCTCCAGCGGCCGGTATAAGCGATAGGCTAGCGCCAGCCGGCGGTCAATCGTGGATGTCACGACATCGGATTGCCACTGCACGATCCACGGTAAACGGCGGGCGCTGGGAATGGCCAGCCCCCAAAACGCCGAGGTGTTGGGCAAGTGTAAGTGGAGCAAATCGGGTCGAAATTCGCGAATCGCCCGATTGAGCCAGAACGGAAATGCTGGACTGAGCGGAGCATAGAGCAACTGGCCGTGACAGGGGGCGCGGTAAATGGGTAAGGGATCGGATGGCGCCGGCCACGGTCCATGCCGGCCGCGCTGTTCGTCGTGCACCAAGGCTGCTGCGGCGACGCCTTGCGTTTGAAGCGCTGGTAGCAGATCGGCCAAAAAATGCTCCATGCCCCCGGCGAACGGCGGATAATATTTGCCGACGTGCAGGACGCGCATCGCTATTGCCCGGTAGGGTTGGGTTTGCGGTCGCCGCTTTCTTTGCCCGCTGCGATTTCTTCCGTCCGCTCTGCCTCCGGCAGCGGTCCGCGCGCTTCCAGCATTGCCAACCGTTGCGTCAGGCGACGAATCAGCCGTTCCTGCCGGGAGCGTTCTAGATCCATGGTCAGGATCTTGATCAGCAGCAATCCCAATCCCAGCACGATAGCTAGAATCGGCGGATATCGAACCCCCAGATGGCCGGCCAAGTAGTCGAAGAATCTTGGAAAGAACCCCAATATTCCGACGGTCGCGGCGGCTCCGATCCACCAGATCGCATAGGGGCCGTGCAGGTGATCGCGTCGGACCAACAATAAGATGATGGCGGCAAGAACGACGCCGATCACCGTCGAAGTGATTTGATACGTGATCATGGATCCGGCTTCTCAATCGTCGAGTGCGGGTGACGGGCGGCTGTTACCGACCCGCGCAAGGCAGAGCACGCTAGTTTGCAACATGTATTGTCCTACCGCCCACCAGGAGCGGAACACGCGCGAAGCGCCTTGGGCCCGCGGTTGCATCGGTACCGGTACCTCGGTGATTCTTAGCCCTTTGCGGCGGAGGATCAGGAGCACGCCGACGTCCTGATAGTCCAGCAGGCTGGCTTCTTGGGTGGCGAGCACCACCATCGCGGCGTGATTGTAGGCTCGAAAGCCAGAAGTGATGTCTTCCAGTTTCAGGCCGGTAAGCCACCGGAAATAGAGCCAGGCGATCCTGCGAGCGCGGCTGGCTCGTTCGGGAAAAGCGCCGATGGCAACATCGTCTCGATTGGCGACGAGCGGTTCCAACAGTTCGCCGATGCGATCCGGTTTGTGCTGGCCATCGGCATCGAGCGTGATGGCGGTCCGGTAACCTTGGCGCAGGGCATAACGCAGGCCGGTTTGGATCGCGCCCCAGGCGCCAAGTTGCAGGGCTAAGGGCAAAACGATAGCGCCGGCCATGCGAGCGATCCGGGCGGTGGCATCGGTGCTGCAGTCGTCGATGACCACAACCGGACAGCCCCACGTTTGACGGATTTGGCCGACGATGATGCCGACCGTGGCTTCTTCGTTGTAAGCGGGGATGAGAGCGATCGGGTGGTCAAGATGAGTCATCGGCCAGTTTTGGTGTTGTGGGTTCGCGGTTGGCGAACCGATGGTTTAGTGTCCACATCGCTGCAATCGACAACCGAAGCCGCGTGGTCGGTATTGCGTGCTGCAAGCGGCCAGCTTGCCCTCGGTGGTTTCGTCGGCGTGGCTCGGATTTGGCCAGCGGATTCGAGCGATTTGCTCCGCTTGCGTTCGGATGATGCTGGTATGCTCCTAACTCCAAGCTATCAGTGTCCGATTTCGTCGAACTCGTAGCAAGAGCCGCAACCAAACCGCTCGCGGGTAGTCTTTGTATTGCATGTCGCAAACCGAGTGATCAGGACTCGGATCGGGGGAGTTCAATCGATGTATTTATGTATCTGTAAAGCGGTTTCCGACCAGCAAATCCGGCAGGCAGTCGAGCAGGGCGACCGTACCGTCGGAGACGTGAGCGCGCGTTTCGGGGTGGGCATCGAGTGCGGCAAGTGCATCGATGCTATCCGCGAATTTCTCGATGTTTGCCTTGCAGTATCGCCAACGACTTCCGTGGATACCGCGGTAGCGCCGGCGATGGCCGTCGCGCCATCACCACCCGTTGCGGATGACATCCCGCAGCGAGCGGCTTGGTTCGCCATCGATTTGTGATGGCCGCAGCCGAAGAGCCAGTTGGCGGAAAGCGGCCGGGCGCAATCCGTCGAGCTGCGTTCGCGCCGTTTCTTGGTTGGCCGGTGTGTTCCAGCTACATACGAGCTGCTGGCGCCAAGGTTTCGTGATACGATTTTTAAATTATGTTCTGCGCTTGAACGGGCGCGATCTTGCTCGGGCGCGTTTTGTCGCGTTTCGGGAACCAGAACGAAGAACTCAGGGGAGTCGCTATGCTGATCTACAATCTTTTTCCCTTGCTGGCCGGACCTTGCGGGAACTGGGAGCCACACTTCGAACGAGCCGCCGACATGGGGTTCGACTGGCTCTTCGTGAACCCGGTCCAGAAACCGGGAAGTTCGGGTAGCTTGTACTCCATCGCCGATTATTTCCAGCTCAATCCGCTGTTGACCGATCCGAATTCCAAACTCTCTCCCGAGCAACAACTCCAAACGGCGCTCGCTACAGCCGACAAGCTCGGTCTCAAAGTGATGGTGGACTTGGTGATCAACCACTGCGCTTTCGATTCCGATTTGACGCGCCAGCATCGCGAATGGTTCGTCCAGGAAAACGGCAACATCGCTCATCCGTTCTGCATGGAAGACGGCCACAAGGTAGTGTGGGGCGACTTGGCCCGTTTCAACCACCAGCATACCTCCGATCCCGAAGGACTTTATCGTTATTTTTACAAGATCGTCGAGTATTTATTGCAATTGGGGTTCAAAGGTTTCCGCTGCGACGCGGCCTACCAGATTCCCGGTCACCTATGGAACCGATTGATTCACGAGATTCGCCAAAAATATCCCGACACGGTTTTCACAGCCGAAACGCTCGGTTGCACCGCCGACCAGACCAAGCAAACTGCCCAGGCCGGTTTCGATTACGTGTTCAACAGTTCCAAGTGGTGGGATTTTCATGGCGCGTGGTTGATGGAGCAGTATCACTTGGTGCGCGAAATCGCTCCTTCGATCAGTTTCCCCGAAAGCCACGATACCGAGCGACTGTTCCAGGAAGTTAACGGCAACGTGGCGGCGATGAAGCAGCGCTATTTGTTTTCCGCGCTGTTCTCGGCCGGCGTGATGATCCCGGTCGGTTTCGAGTACGGTTTCCGTCGGCGCTTGCACGTCGTCAATACCCGACCGAGCGATTGGGAGCAGCCAAACGTTGATTTGTGCGACTTCATCGCCCGCGTCAACGCCGTCAAGCGCCAGTACAAGATCTTTCAGGAAGAGTGCCCAACCAACGTACTGCCCTATCAAAACCCGAACGTCTTGGTCATGTGGAAAGCCTCGGCCAAGACCCACGAAGAAGCGCTGATTATCCTCAACAAGGATCCTTGGAATCACCAGTATTTCTATGCCGAGAACTTGAGCACCTACATTCAGGCGGGTGCACCGCTTGCGGACGTTTCTCCCGAGTATGCCTTGGAATACATTCCGCGACCGTTTTCTTACGACTTGCGACCTGGCCAGGCGTTCGTGCTAGCGACCAGCCGCGATCATCTGCCACGCTAAACACGAGAGGCCCGGGCGCGGTTCGAACCTTCCGGAAGAAGGTAGTCTGAACCGCCAAGCCCGCGCCCGGAATACGAAAAAGGATAAAGGTTTATGTACATCGTACAGATTGCCCCCGAATGCGCCCCCGTAGCGAAAGTTGGCGGACTGGGCGATGTGGTCTTCGGCCTGAGCCGGGAGTTGGAAATCCGCGGCAACGAGGTTCACATCATCTTGCCGAAATACGATTGCATGCGCTACGACCAAATCTGGGGATTGCAGATCAGCATGAAAGATCTGTGGGTGCCCTGGTACAACGGCGCTGTTCATTGCTCGGTGTGGTTCGGCTTCGTTCACGGCCGCAAATGCTTCTTCATCGAGCCCCATTCCCAGGACAATTTCTTCAATCGCGGCCATTTTTATGGCTTCTCGGACGATGTGAGCCGGTTCGCGTTTTTCAGCAAGGCGGCGTTGGAGTTTCTGCTCAAGGATAATCGCCGCCCCGACATCATCCATTGTCATGACTGGCAGACCGGTTTAGTGCCGGTTCTGCTGTTCGAGCAGTACGCTCACGCTGGGATGAACTGGCAGCGAGTCTGTTACACCATCCACAATTTTAAGCATCAAGGCTTAACCGGCGAATACGTGTTGTGGGCCACTGGCCTAACCAACATTTCGCACTACTTTAATTTCGACCGCCTGCGCGACAATTATAACCACACCGCCGTCAACCTGATGAAAGGTGGCATCGTCTATTCCAATTTCGTGACCACGGTGTCGCCGACCCACGCCCACGAGGCGCGTTTTACCGATCAAGGCAGCGGGCTGAACCATATTCTGAACGTGCATCAGGCCAAGTTCGGCGGGGTGCTGAACGGCATCGATTACGATGTGTGGAATCCGGAGGTCGATCCGCATATCCCCAGTCGCTACGGCGTCGATACCCTGGACCAGAAGTACGCCAACAAGGATGCCTTGCGCGACCGTTTGTGGCTGCGCAAGGATTTCAAGCCGATCATCGCCTACGTGGGTCGACTCGACAGCCAAAAAGGCGTCCATCTCATCCATCACGCCATTTTTTATGCCCTGCGCCACAACGCCCAGTTCGTGCTGCTTGGCTCAAGTCCCGAACCACATACCAACCAGCATTTCTGGAACCTCAAGCGGCATCTCAACGACAATCCCGATTGCCATCTCGAACTGGGTTTCGACGAGGAATTGTCGCACCTGATCTATGCCGGGGCAGACATGATCGTCATGCCCAGCCTGTTCGAACCGTGCGGCTTGACCCAGATGATCGCGCTCAAGTACGGCACGGTGCCGATCGTGCGCGAAGTCGGTGGCCTGAAGGATACGGTTTTCGATAAGGATTACTCCCATAAGCCGTTCGAGGAACGCAACGGCTTCGTGTTCCAGGGTGCCGATCACGCCGGCATCGAATCGGCCATGCACCGCGCCATCGGCCTGTGGTTCGCCTATCCGGACGATTTCCGCCGGCTGATGGTCCACGGCATGAGCTACGATTATTCGTGGTGCCGACCTGGGCAAGATTACTTGAACATCTACGAGTACATCCGCTGCAAGTAGGGACCGTCTCGATCGAGAGCTACTCGATCTCATTCCCACAGTCCAGCTAGTACAGGAGAACGTTACGCATGAGCCAGCTTCCGGAATACGTCGATGGGTTGCCGAATATCTGTGGCTCGGAATCCCTGGTGGAAGAAGCGCTGCGAGCTAGTCGCAACCAGCCGGTTTTCCTGCCGGAAAGCCGGGTCGATTTCGAGCGTATCCGCTCGGCTTGCGCCATCGCTCTACACATGCACCAACCGTTGATCCCGGCTGGCGGTGGCGATCTGGCCAACGCCGCGATCATCAGTAATCTCAAGTACATGATGGACAACCAGGGTATCGGCGATAACTACAACGCGCCCGTGTTCCACTGGTGCTACAAACGCATCGGCGAGTTCGTCCCACAGTTGATCCACGAGGGCAAGGAGCCTCGGGTGATGCTGGAGTATTCCGGGACTTTGTTTCACGGTCTGCGCGCCATGGGGCTGCACGATGTGTTCGACGCGCTCAAAAACGCCACCTGTAATCCGCAATATCGACGAGCGATCGAATGGTTAGGGTGTCCGTGGGGACACGCGGTGGCGCCCTCGACCCCGGCACAGGATTTTCGGTTGCACGTCAAAGCCTGGCAGCATCATTTCGCCGCCATCTTCGGGCTGGAGGCTCTGGCGCGGGTACGCGGGTTTTCGCCGTCGGAAATGGCGTTGCCCAACCATCCCGATATCGCCTACGAGTACATCAAAACGCTGGTCGATTGCGGCTATCAATGGGTGCTGGTGCAGGAGCATACCGTGGAACGGCCGGAAAATGGCTGGGGGCCGGAGAAGAAACACCTGCCGCACCGATTGATCTGCACCAATTCCAAGGGCGAATCCGTCAGCATCATCGCCATCGTCAAGACCCAAGGCAGCGATACCAAGCTGGTGGCGCAGATGCAGCCTTATTACGAAGCCAAGGGGTTGTCGCGCTGGGAGTTGGCCGGCAGATCGGTTCCGCCCCTGGTGACCCAAATCGCCGACGGCGAGAACGGCGGCGTGATGATGAACGAGTTTCCGGGCATGTTTTTCCAAGTGGTGAACGAATCTTCGGGATCCGACGTGCCGATGATGAACGCCACCGAGTACCTGGAACATCTGTTCGCTGCGGGTATCAGGGAAAGCGATCTGCCCACGCTCCAGCCCCTGCTTCAAAAACGGATTTGGGATCGGTTCAAGCCGGGCGATGGACCGGAGAAATTGGAGAAAGTCATCGCCGAATTGAAGAAGGAAGACGGTCGCTTTCACATGGAAGGTGGCAGTTGGACTAACGATATCTCTTGGGTGAGGGGCTACGATAACGTGCTCGGTCCGATGGAAAAGGCCAGTTCACAATTTTACGAAAAAGTGTTGAAGCCGGCCGTGCCCACCAGCGATCCGCGCTATCGCAATGCGTTGTTCCATCTAATGTGTTCCCAAACCAGTTGCTACCGGTATTGGGGGCAAGGGCTATGGACCGACTACGGCCGTGAAATCTGCCGACGAGCCAATGCCATCGTCGAAACCGATTTTTAGTCGTTGGGGTATTCAGCCACGCTAACCCTCGATTTATATAAAAAAGCAGGGTGGTGGAAAGATAAAATTGTTCCCACCACCCATTACCGCGACCCATCAGGAAGAGGCTGAACCATGGCGGACACCCTGTATCATGCGCTGGTGCTGAACCTGCATCAGCCTCACGGCAATCTCGAACATTTGTTGGAGCACAACGAATGGGAAGCCAAGGAATGCCTGTTCGCGATGGATCGGATTCCCCGCGTTCTGGCAGATTACGAAGACGTTGGCCGAGTTCATCTTGCTTTGTCCGGCACTTTGCTCGAAACGCTGACGAATCCGGAATTCCAAAATCGGGCTTACGGCGTCGTCGATTGCGGTGCTCTACTTTGGCAGTTGCGGAACACCCAGAGCATCGACATGCTCGGTACCGCATACTATCACCCCGTGCTGCCGCTTATTCCACCGGCCGATTGGGAGGCGCACCTAGAGCGGTGGCGAGGGGCGGCACGCCGGCAGTTTTTCCACAGCGACTTCCAGGGGTTCTGGCCGCCGGAGATGGGATTTTGCATGGAGATGATCCCGTTGTTGCGGCGCCGTGGCTATCGTTTCGTGTTGGTTGACAGCGAGCATGTTCAGCCAGTTGCGTCGATGCGTTGGGAAGAGTTGCGCTATCGGCCGCATGTCGCTCGCTTTGGTGGCGAGGAGATCATCGTCATCGTACGCGATCGCGACTTATCGAATGCCCAGGAATCAGGCATGGAACTGGAGTGGTTCGAGCGAGAGGTCTGGGAACGCACCAAGCACTGCAGTTTTCCGCCCCTCGTCACCACCTGCACCGACGGCCAGAACGGTGGCTGGTTCCGCAACGCTACGCCCGGCAGCAATTTTTGGGATGCGTTCTACAAGCCGCTGATGGAAAAGACGCGGACTGGAGGGAACGCCATTCGGCCGATTTTCGTCAAGGATTATCTCGACCAGTTCGGCGTGGGTGACGAGGTCGTGGTCGGGCCAGGCGCGTGGAATACCGGCTGGCACAACGGCCGCGATTTCGTGCAGTGGACCGGCACGCAAGCGCAGAAGGATGCGCTGACTCGGGTAGGCGAGATCAGCCAGGCAGTGCAGGCCGCACTGCGTAACGCTACCCATATCGGCTCGCACAACCCCGAGCTGTTGGCATTGCTAGAGGAAGCGCATTGGCGGGTATTGCGGGCAGAAACCAGTTGTAACTTTTTCTGGGGCGACGCCTGGGTCATGCGTTGTCACGCCGATCTCGATCAAGCTTGCGAATATTTGGATCGGGCTAACTCTTGCTTCAGCAGCTAATCGGAATGGTTTGGGGCAGCGGTCGCCGTGCGGAATTGGTGTCTCTCGCTGTTTGAAGCCCGTGCGATCCCCTCGCCCGCTTATGGGCGAGGGAAGATCAGCGGTTAGCTTCGGTTAGCTTCTGCGACAGGCTTCGCAAAAGCGATTCTTAAAGCATCTTCTGGATCGTATCGCGCAGTTTGGGCATATCCAGTAGCCCAAGCCGGTAGTGCACGATCCGACCTTCCGGCGAAATGAGCACGGAGGTCGGAGTCAACCGCACGTTGTCGAATTCTCGGGCGATGCGTTCTTGGGTGTCCAGCACGATGGGGTAAGGGATTTGCCGCTGCTTTGCCAAGGTTCTGACCTGTTCTGGCGGATCGTACGCCATCGCGACGCCGATAATTTCCAAGCCCTTCGGGTTCAATTCTCGATAAAGCTCTACCAAATGCGGCATTTCCTCGATGCAGGATGGGCAAGTGGTTGCCCAAAACGTTACCAATACCGGTTTGCCGCGCAACTGTTCCAGCGTCAAGGTGCGGCCATCGAGCGTTTGGCCAATCAGCGGTGGTGCTTGGCGCAAGCCAGCGGGCATGAACCACACTACAGCAGATATCAAAATGACCGCCAAGGCGATACCGGCGACGATGGTTTCTTTGTTCGGCTTCACGAGGCGGACCTCACTGCTAGTTAATGTTCGTAGCGAACGAACGATAGTCACGCACTTGAAATAAGCCTACACCGGCTTTCGAAAGCGGCTTGGGCAGGACAATTATGCCAGACCGAATCCGGTTTGCGCGGATGAGCGGACACCGTATCATGCACATTTTCGGTTATTTGAACGCAGGTGAATCGAAGACATGATCAAGGCGGGGATTGTCGGCGGGACGGGTTATACCGGTGTCGAGTTGTTGCGGTTGCTGGTGGCGCATCCAGAGGTGGAATTAACGGTCATCACCTCGCGCGCGGAGAAGGGCATCAAAGTCGACGAATTGTTTCCCAATTTGCGAGGCCGGGTAGAACTGGCTTTCGTTGAACCGGATGATGCCATGCTGAAAAGTTGCGACGTGGTATTTTTCGCCACGCCCAACGGCACCGCCATGAAAAGCGTACCAGCCTTGCTGGAAGCTGGTGTCAAGGTTATCGATCTAGCGGCCGATTTCCGGCTTCGACAAGTGGAAGATTGGGAGCGTTGGTATGGGATGCCGCATGTTTGTCCGCAGTTGTTAACTGAAGCGGTTTATGGGCTGCCCGAGGTCAATCGTGAAGCTATCCGCAAGGCGCGGTTAGTGGCCAATCCCGGCTGTTATCCCACGGCGGTGCAACTCGGTTTTCTGCCATTGTTGGAAGCGGGTGCGGTCGATCCCCAATCGTTGATCGCCGATGCCAAATCCGGGGTCAGCGGCGCTGGCCGCAAGGCGGAAGTGAATATTCTGTTTTGCGAAGCGAGCGACAATTTCAAGGCGTACAACGTGCCGGCGCACAGGCATTGGCCAGAAATTCGTCAAGGTTTGATGGCAATGACCAATGGTCTGGTAGATTTGGTGTTTGTGCCGCATCTGACTCCGATGATTCGCGGCATTCACGCCACCTTGTACGCCACCTTGACCGATCCGAACGTAGATTTGCAGACGCTGTTCGAAAAGCGCTATGTCGCCGAACCGTTCGTGGATGTGCTACCGCCGAAATCGCATCCCGAAACCCGCAGCGTGCGTGGAGTGAATCAGTGTCGGCTGGCGGTGCATCGGCCGCAAAACGGAAAAACGGTGGTGGTGCTGTCGGTGATCGACAATCTGGTCAAAGGCGCAGCGGGCCAAGCGGTGCAGAACATGAATCTGATGTTCGGCTTGCCGGAGACCGCTGGACTGAAGGAAGTCGCTTTGTTGCCTTGACGCAGGCATTGGTAAAGGTCAGCTAAACTATTCTTGACCTTAAAGGTCAACAATTGGACAATCGAACGGTTTTTTGCAAGAGGATACAGCCATGAGCGCCATCGCCGAAACGTTTACCCCCGCCGAGAGTCCGTTGCTGTTTACGGACGCTGCGGCGCTAAAAGTCAAGGGCTTGCTGGAAGAGGAAGAGAATCCCAACCTGATGTTGCGGGTATTTATTTCCGGCGGCGGCTGTTCCGGTTTTCANNCAGTATCTGGTCGGTGCCGAGATCGATTATACCGAAGGATTGGAAGGCGCTCAGTTCGTTATCCGCAACCCCAACGCTGTTACCACCTGTGGTTGCGGCTCGTCCTTTTCCGCCTGAGATACCTCGCCGGGCGGGCTACAAACCCCGCCTGGGCTAGTTTTACCCTCCAAAATCCGCAAGCCTCGCGATCCAATGGCGTTGGACCGCAAGATGGCCTTGATCCAGAACGCAAGCTCAAAATCGTAGCGGGTTCGGCATGGTTTGATAAAATTCTTCATTTTTTGAGGAACGGCCATGCATTCGCTCGAAGAATCGCTGGAACTGATCAAACGCGGAGCAGTAGATCTTCTGTTAGAGGAGGAATTAACTGGCCGCCTTAAAACCGGCCGGCCGCTTCGGGTCAAGGCCGGCTTCGATCCGACCGCACCCGATTTGCATCTGGGCCATACGGTCCTGATCAACAAGCTCCGCCAGTTTCAGGAGCTTGGCCATCACGTCATGTTTCTGATCGGTGATTTCACCGGGATGATCGGCGATCCGACCGGCAAGAACGTCACGCGCAAGCCATTGACTAGAGAAGAAATTGCTGTCAATGCTCAAACTTACCGGGAACAGGTGTTCAAGATTCTCGATCCCGAGCGAACCGAGGTGGTGTTCAATTCGACTTGGTTCGACCGGATGGTGCCGGCCGATTTTATCCATTTGGCCGCTAAACACACTGTGGCCCGGATGCTGGAACGGGACGATTTTGGTAAGCGTTACGCCAGTGGCCAACCGATCGCGATCCATGAGTTTCTCTATCCGCTAGTACAGGGCTACGATTCGGTTGCCATGCGAGCAGACGTAGAACTGGGTGGCACCGACCAGAAATTCAATTTGTTAGTGGGCCGTGAGTTGCAAAAACATTACGGTCAGTTGCCACAGATCGTTCTGACTATGCCGATCCTGGAAGGATTGGATGGTGTGCAAAAGATGTCGAAGTCTCTCGGCAACTACGTCGGTATCCGCGACGAGCCGAACGATATGTTCGGCAAACTGATGTCGATTTCCGATGAGCTGATGTGGCGTTACTTCGAATTGTTGAGCTTCCGGCCGCCCCACGAGATCGCCGAATGGCAACGCCAAGTCATCCAGGAGGGACTGAATCCTCGGGATGTCAAATTTAGGCTGGCCGAGGAGTTAGTGGCACGATTCCATGATGCCGAAGCGGGCCGACAAGCCCTGGCAGCGTTCGTCGAGCGGTTTCAGAAAGGTGCTTTACCGGAAAATTTAGCCGAAGTGCAAGTGCAATCTCGCGATGGCCGCTTGCCTATCGCCAATTTGCTCAAGGACGCAGGTCTGGCAGACAGCACTTCGGAAGCATTGCGGCTGATCCGGCAGGGTGCGGTGCGAATCGATGGCGAGCGGATTGAGAGCCGAGAGCTTGAACTGGTGGCCGGTAGCCGCCACGTTTATCAAGTCGGCAAGCGGCGGGTGGCACGAGTTCTAGTGCGGTAAAGGATCAGCTCAAAAAAATTTATGAAGAAAAGTTGACAAGAAGATTTCCATCTCTATAATTCGCGCTTCCCAAGGCTGCACTGAACGATGCAATCGAGGGGTTAAGTAAGCGGTAACTAAGGAAGATTTGCCGATTTTTCCAAACGGATATTGGAAGTTGTGTCAGCATCTAACCGCCATCGGGGCGGGCGATGAAGTCGATGTTCCTTAAAAACTGGGTGAGGT
>DEHU01000146.1 GCA_002352125.1 Competibacteraceae bacterium UBA2792
TGCGGGAAACCGGCCGCACCGAGGATGTCCTGTACATCGAACAAGCCAGCCGCCCAGCGGAACAGGTCATCAAACGCTTCGAGGACATTCCCGCGACGCCAGGACCCTATTTCGCGCTGTTCTTGGTTATCAGCAGATAACCATCCAATCCGAGGCGAGTTGGAATCGTGCGCCCTATCGCTATCGTCAGTCTGACCGATCCGGGCCAAGCGTTGGTGGAACGATTGCTGGCATCGATGCCGGATGCCGAGCACCTGCATCGACCACAACCGTTTCAGGGCGTAGTCCAAGAACGGTTCCTAGCCGGCCAGCGGTTGATTCTACTCTGTGCGGTCGGCATCGCGGTGCGAACCTTGGGGCCCGTTTTGCGCGACAAATACCAGGATCCTGCCGTGCTGGTCATCGATGAACACGGACGGTTCGTGGTGCCGATCCTGTCCGGCCACGAAGGCGGCGCCAACGAATGGGCGCGACAAGTCGCTGAATCTTTGGGCGCGCAAGCCGTCATCACCGGGGCGCAACGCTACACCCAACCGTTGCTGGTGGCTGGCGTCGGCTGCAATCGTGGCTGTCCGCTGGAGCCGCTGCTGGTGTTGCTCGACCAGACTTTAGCCCGTCACGGCCTGCAACGCAGTGACTTGCGCGCGCTGGCGAGCATCGAACTCAAGCAAGACGAAACGGGAATACACGAACTGGCAACGGAATTGCGTCTGCCGATCACGTTCTATTCCGCCGCAGTACTAAACGAATACAGCGACCGCCTCAGCCGCAAATCGGAGATCGTGTTTCGGGAAACCGGCTGCTACGGCGTAGCGGAAGCGGCGGCATTAGCGCACGCCGAACGGTTGGTCTCCCACGACTACCGGGCAGAATTGCTCATTCCCAAGCAGAAAAATGCCGATGCTACGCTGGCGATAGCACGAATATACGGCAATTGCAATACATAAAAACGCGCTTCACGAGATAATATCATTCGATTCCACAAACCTGATTTTTACCTCTTTCCTTAGCCCGATAGAGCGCTTTATCGGCTTTTTCTATCAATGTGTCGATAGTTTCTTTTTTGCCACTTGTAGCCATTACTCCAAAGCTTGCAGTAATGTTTGTCGTCTGTTCGTTATCTTGCCTAATTACTGTAGAAGCCAATAGCTTGCATACCCGTTCCGCCCATGAAATCAACATTTCAAGATTCGTTTCTGGTAAAAGAACCACGAACTCTTCTCCACCCCAACGGCAAATCACATCAACCTCACGGATATTTTTTGATAGGATTTCGGCGACTATTTTGAGCACTTTGTCGCCAAAAAGATGTCCATGCATGTCATTAATATTCTTGAAATTATCCAAGTCGATCATCGCAATTCCCAGAATGCGATCAAACCTTCTGCATCGCTCCAACTCCTTATTTAGAATTTTGGTTATGAATCGCCTATTATAAAGTCCTGTTAAAGAATCCTGGGTTGCGGCTCTGGACAACTCTTCAATCAATCTCGCTCGCTCCGAGATATCTCGAATGACTGCCGTCATCTCTATTTCCGGCCCAACCCTGATCTTGGCAATCGCAACCTCCAGCGGCACTTCAGTGCCATCGGCGCGCAATCCCACAACCGATGCTCTTGATTGCATTGGACGAGAATCCACCACGGAATGACGGAAAGAGCTTACATAATCAGAATGTTTAGCCCTATAGCGTAATGGAATAAAACGGGAGAGATTTGCACCACAAGCTTCTTTTTCGCTGATTCCGAATATGTCCCGCGCCGCCCCATTGATTAGTTTAATCGTTTGTCTATCATCGATGGTGATAATTCCATCATAGGCATTCTCGATAACCGCCTGGAATCGCTGCCTCGCAATATTTAGCTGTTGCTCCAATATTTTTTTTATCTGTGATTTCGATGCAAGTGCTGATCACGCGATCATGGCCTTGGCTCCTAGGCAATACGGGCGATACAATCACCCGCCACCAACGTGAAAAACCATCCCTCTCAATCACTATCTCAATTTCTTGAGAGACTTGCTCGATCAAACAACGCTGAAGGCAGTTACGCAGTGGTTTTTCCACATAGCGAGGCAGAATATCGATGATAGTTCTATCGATACAATCACCAATCGATTTTTCGGTTATTTCTTCAAAAAGGGTATTGGCGCTGACCAGCTTAAAACAGCTCATTCCGGCTTGTAACTCAAAAATAGCGCAGCTTGCACCAATCGTTTCTAGCGATTTAAACAGTTCCGAGTGTAAACATTGTCTAAACATTACGATTTTCTACCCAGTCGTTCTTTTTAAGAAGTCGGCCATATCAAAACTCGCCTTTCGAACCAGTTCATGGGCACTCAACATTCAATACCCAGAAGAAACGCCAAGGGAACATGTACTCGCGCCCGCCAGGCCCATTCGGAATGTTCGGCCCCGTCGAATTTTCGGGTGAGCCAGTCGCGACCCGATACATAACCCGCCTTCTTCATCCACTTGTCCATTTGCCGCTGATAGGGCTCGTAGGCCGCATCCAGAGTTTCGGTGCCGAAATCGAAATAAAGCTTGTGCCGTCCCGCTCCCGGCAAGGCCGCACCCAAAGAGTCCACCAGTATTTTTTCCCCGGCTGGCCAGTGCGTGGACAAACAACCCACTCCGCCAAAAAGGTTGGGATATTCGATCAACGCATGCAGCGAAATCAAGCCGCCCATGCTGGACCCCAGCATAAAGGTATGGGATCGATCCGGCAGAGTTGGATAGGTCGCGTCGATGAACGGTTTGAGTTCTTCGACGAGAAACCGAAGATACTCCGCCGATAGGGGCTCCCCACCGGCCTGTTCGATAAAGCGGGGCAACAATCGCCGCCCCGATGCGGTTGCAAACGCTTCGTGGGGCATGTATTCCCGCCAGCGGAGCGGACTGTTCCAGATACCGACGACGATGGCGCCAGGCTGGCCGGTCTCTTGGATCAGGCGCGTCACCGCTTCGTCTATACCCCAATCGATCCCGATGAAGGACAGAGCCGGATCGAACAGATTCTGCCCGTCGTGCATGTAGATGACGGGATAACGAAGCGCGGGCGCCGTCGCGTCGGCGGGCGGACACCAAACATCCACATGCCGGGGCACAACATGGCAAGACGGGAAATCGGCGTGGCGGATCACGATGCCGGTTCCATCCGAGAACTGGATCGAGTCGGACACGAGATTATTCGAGCGGGATGCGGTTTTTGTTTTGGGCAAGCCATCGCTCAAAGGTCTGCAACCCCGGATTGAGCGACCGGGCTACCACCACGTCGCGCGCCCCGCAGAAATACTCCTCGAAGTCGCGCTTGAACTGGAACATGTTGCCAAGATCTTCCGCCCCCGGAAAGTCGAAGCCGCGATAGACTGCGGGCGGCACGGTGTTGTAGCGCACGTCGCGACCCAAAGCTTTGCCGAGTGCGGCGGCTATTTGCACCCCGGTCAGGTGCTCGCCGGCAACGCCGACAGTTTTGCCGATCCACTCGGAACCTCGCTTGAAAATACCGTAGGCGCACCGGCCAATATCCTCGGCGGCGATTCCGGGCAGTTTCTTGTCGCCCATCGGCAGGGTAATGGCAAATTGGCCGTCCGGACCTCGCTTCGGCCCCATGCCGAAGTAGATAAAGTTATCCCAATAAAACGAGGTCAACAAAAAAGTGACCGGCAAGCCAAGGTCGGTGAAGAACTGGTTTGCTTCGCCCTTGGCGTCAAAATGCGGCACCTTATACTGGTCCATCAGGGTCGGCATGCGATCATCGCTCAGCGGCACCCATCGACGGGTATCTTCCAGCGTAGACCAGATGACGTGCCGGAGGCCGGCGCGCTTCGCCGCCCAGGCCATCGCTTTGGCCTCGGCGCGCTCTTTTTCGGGCGAGAAATGCGCCCAAAAAAAGGTTACGCAATATGCCCCGTAAGCACCTTCAAAGGCTCGTTTCAGACTCTCCTCGTCATCGACATCGGCCGCAACGACTTCAGCGCCTAGCTCGGCCAGTTCCCTCGCTCTTCCCGAGTTGATATCCCGCGTCAGCGCACGCGCCGTAAACCCACCATTCGGGTCGTTTTGAATGGCGCGGACCAAACCGCCACCCTGCGCGCCGGTCGCACCTAGCACGACAACGATTTTCTTTTCGGTCATCACGATCCTCCTTCGTCGGCTTGGAATCCAGTATGGCACCGGTAGGGACATCGGACCCACATCCTTGATTCCTCCTATCGTTTCCGCCAGTTCAGCGCGGTGTGCTCCAACCCGTTCCCGAACCGCTTAACGCGCGCGGGAAAGCTTGGGCACGAGATCGGGGATCCGAGTATCCAATACCGTTTTTTCCAGTTTAAGCGCGATTCGGCTAATCTTCATCCAATCCCCATCGATCGGGGCAATACCAACGCCACTCCAAGGATCTCATGAACCGCCTCTACCTCATCGGCACCGGCCCCGGCGGGCTGGAGCATCTCAGTCCCGCCGCCCGCACGGCGCTGGAATCTTGCACCGACCTAGCCGGCCACGGCTTGTATCTGAACCTGCTCGGCAAACTAGCCGAGGGTAAAATCCGCCACAAGACGCCGATGGGAGAAGAGCTGGCCCGCGCCACGCTGGCGCTCGATCTCGCCGCCAGCGGCCGGACCACGGCGCTGGTTTCCAGCGGCGACGCCGGCATCTATGGCATGGCGACAGTGGTATTCGAACTGCTGGCACGCAAACCGAAACCGGAATGGTCCGACGTCGAAATCGAAGTCATTCCCGGCATTTCGGCGATGCAAGCGGCGGCGGCGCGGGTCGGCGCTCCACTGGCGCACGATTTCTGCGTCATTTCTCTTTCCGACCTGCTGACGCCGTGGGAACTGATCGCCAAGCGTATCGACTTGGCCGGTCAGGGCGATTTTGCCATCGCCTTCTACAACGCAGTATCCAACAAACGCTCTTGGCAACTGCTGGAAGCCCAGCAAATCCTGCTGCGTTACCGCCAGCCGGAAACGCCGGTCGTCGTCGCGTTCAACGTCACCCGCAAAGGCGAACAGATCACCGTCACCACCTTGGGCGAATTGGATCCGGAACCGTTGAATATGCTCTCGCTGGTGATGGTCGGCAATAGCGAAACCCGGCGAGTGGGACAGTGGGTCTACACGCCGCGCGGCTATCACACCAAGCCGGAGCTGGCGGATATCGATCAGTAGAGAAACGCCTCGCGACGTATCGCCTCGAACGCTATCCGCTCCTGCGCCCACTGATTGACAAGCGCGGTCAGATCGGCGTCCGCTTCCAGGGCCAGGCGCAGCCGGTCATCCCCCGCCAACAAATCGATCGCGGGAACGTCGGCCACGAACTCGTAGGGCTTCGCCCGCCAGGCAAAGGCATCCGGAGCGATGTGCTTGACGCTTTGCAGGAATGCGATGCCGACCGCATAGGAATAGAACAGCCGGCGGTCGGTGATGTGGATTTGCACGCCCCCGCACGTACCGCCAGCGTGTTTTTGAAACTTGGGCCGGAAATAGAGCGGACGAAACAGGCAACCGGTCAGATTTTTTCGGGACAAGTCGGCGGCGAGAGCCTCGGGATCGATGCCCGGCGCGCCGGCCACCTCGAACGGCCGGCAGGTGCCGCGCCCTTCCGAGAGTTCGGTCGCTTCCACCAGACACATGCCGGGATAGACCAGCGCGGTATCGACCGTCGGCATGTTGGGCGAAGGATAGACCCAAGGCAACCCGGTGTCTTCGAAGACCATCTCGCGCCGCCAACCGTGCATGGGCAACACGTCCAGCTCGCACTGGATGCCTCGTCGCGCTTGAACGTAGCGGGCGATTTCGCCAGGCGTCAGCCCGTGCCGGTTGGGCAGCGGATGCAGGCCGACGAAGGATTCAAAGCCGTCTTTGATCAGATTGCCTTCGGTGGTCAACCCGTCGATGGGATTCGGACGGTCGCAGACCAGCACCCGCACTCCGGCTTTGCCCGCCGCTTCCATGCATAACGCC
Source organism: Competibacteraceae bacterium UBA2792 (assembly GCA_002352125.1). Classification (GTDB taxonomy): domain Bacteria; phylum Pseudomonadota; class Gammaproteobacteria; order Competibacterales; family Competibacteraceae; genus Competibacter_A. The sequence goes on from DEHU01000146.1 coordinate 5,968, forward strand.
ATCGTCCAGACGAAGGTGTAATAACGCGCGCCCACGTCTTGCAGGTCGATCACCAGCGCATCCAGCCCCTCAAGCTGCTCCTGGCGCGGAGTCAAGCTGGCGAAAGTGGCGCCGTACAGGCTATGCACCGGCACCCCGATCCGGGGATCGAGCGGCACATCCTCGACATCTTCCATGTCCTGCGCCTCGCCCCGGGCGCCGTGCTCCGGTCCAAAAATGGCGGCGATTCGGGCACCGGCCGCTTGCAGCAGATCCAGCGCGTGGCACAGTTCGGCATCGACGCTGGCGGGATGGCAGACCACCCCGATCCGGGCGCCGCGAATTTTTTCTGGAAAATCATTGATGAGCGTTTCGAGGCCAGTCTGGACGCGGGACATCGCGACTCTCGCTCCTTGATTGAGAATTTGGGAGCGACGATTTTAGCCTTGCGCGATCAGTTGTCGTAGCTCCGGCACGCAAGAACCGCAGTTGGTCCCGGCCTTCAGCGTCGCACCGATCGCTTCCGGCGTCGTCAATCCCCGCTCGCGAATGGCGGTGGTCAAGGTGTTCAGCCCCACTCCGAAGCAAGCGCAGACGATCCGCCCGCAATCGCGCTGTCCACCGCCAGGACGCCCGGCGAGCAAACTAGCGCGCTCGGCGGTACCGAGCTCCTGAACGGCAAAAAGTCCGGCCAGCCAGTTGCGCAACGGCAACTCGTGAGTCGGGGCAACGAACAGACACGCTTGCAGACGACCATCGACCAGCACCGCGCCCCGATAACGGCCCGTGCCCACATCGGCGAACTCCAGCCATTCCCAAGCCGAATCGTCGCCGAGAACGCTCCGCGCCCAAGCTGGCCAGTCGTCGGCTGCCGTCTCTCCCGCCAGCTCGTAGCGCCAACATGCCTGCTCGCGCACGCTGACGCGATACTCGACCGCTGGCGGCTCGATGGCCACGCGAGACAGCAGGAACCCATGCCAGCGAGGACGGTATGCTTGCACCCGCACTGGGGTATGCTTGGATTCCGGCTGGCCGGATAAGGGATCGACCACCGGATTGACCACCGCGTTGACCCGCCCGCGCGGCGCCAACGGCGAACCCCAGTGCATCGGCACGAACACGTTGCCCGGTTGTTGCTCCGGATTGGTGCGGACTCGAACGATCATCTCGCCCCAGCGGCTGTGCACGCGTGCCAGCATATTTTCGCTGACGCCAGAGGCCAGCGCATCCACCGGATGAATCTCGACGTAAGGTTCGGGGATATGGCCGGTCAACCGGGCGGTCTTGCCGGTGCGCGTCATGGTATGCCACTGATCGCGAATTCGACCGCTGTTGAGCACCAAAGGAAAACTGTCGTCCACCGCGTAAGCTGGCGCGCGTTCGCCGACCGCGATACAGCGGGCCTTGCCGTCGGCGGTGAAGAAACCACCCATACCGAACAAGCGTGTCTCGCCTACGGTCGCGCCGCGCGGTAACGGCCATTGCACGGGTTGCAAGGTATCGTAGCCGGCATCGACCAGCTCGGCGAATGCCGAGATATCGAAGTCGCGGCGACCTTCGTTCTCGAACCCCGACAAGGCCGCGTGTTCGCGAAAAATGGCCGCTGGCGATTCGAAAGGAAACTGGTCGGCAAATCCCAAGCGGCGAGCTACTTGCGTCACGGCCCACCAGTCCGGTTTGGCTTCGCCGGGCTGCGGGAGAAAGGTCCGCTGACGAGAAATCCGCCGTTCGGAATTGGTCACCGTGCCGTCCTTCTCGCCCCAGGTCAGCGCCGGCAGCTTGACGTGCGCTAACCGCACGGTGTCGGTGTCGGCCACCGCGTCGGACACGACGACCAGCGGACAACGTTGCAAGGCCGTTCGCGCGGCGTCGGCGTCGGGCAGACTCACCACCGGATTCGTGCCCATGATCCACAACGCTTTGATCTTGCCATCGGCAACCGCTTGGAATAGCTCGACCGCTTTCAATCCAGGACGCGTGGCGATGGCGGGCGCTCGCCAAAACCGCCGCACCCGTTCGACATCCTCCGGCGCAAAATCCATGTGTGCCGCCAACTGGTTCGCCAAACCGCCAACCTCGCGCCCACCCATCGCGTTCGGCTGGCCGGTGACCGAAAACGGTCCCATACCCGGCTGGCCGATGCGTCCGGTCGCCAAGTGACAGTTGATGATCGCATTCACCTTGTCGCTGCCGTGAGCGGACTGGTTGACCCCCTGCGAATAAACCGTCACCACTTTGCGGGTACGGCTCCACAGGCCGTAAAACTCGGCGATGTCGCTTTCCGGCAACCCGGTCTTGGCGGCGACGGTGGGTACGTTGGGCGCGACCTCTTTCGCTGCCCGATAAGCCGGCCAGAACTCCGCAACGTGATTCTCCAGAAATTCCGAATCCAAGCGATCCTGCTGATAAAGATGGACCAGCAAGCCGTCGAACAACACCGTATCGGAACCGGGTTTGAGCGGCAAATGCGTTTCGGCGACATCGCAGGTGGTGGTGCGGCGCGGGTCGATCACCACCAGCTTGGGCTTGCCCGCGCGCCGTTCCCGCGCGGCGAGGATGCGCTGATACAGCACCGGATGGCACCAGGCCAGATTGGAGCCGACCAACACAATCACGTCGGCTTCTTCCAGGTCCTCGTAACAACCGGGCACGGTATCCATACCGAACGCCCGCTTGTGGCCGACCACCGAGGACGACATGCACAGCCGCGAGTTGGTGTCGATGTTGGCGCCGCCGAGGCAGCCTTTCATCAACTTGTTGGCGACGTAGTAATCCTCGGTCAACAATTGCCCAGAGACGTAAAAAGCAACGGCGTCGGGACCGTGCTCCGCCAGCGCCTGGCGAAAACCGGTGGCGACCGCGTCCAGCGCCTCGTCCCACGACACGCGCCGCCCGGCGATCTCGGGATACAGCAGGCGATCATCCAGGCTCAGCGTTTCGCCCAACGCCGCGCCTTTCGAGCACAGCCGCCCATAGTTGGCGGGATGTTGTTTGTCGCCCGCCACGCGAACGCCGCCGTCGGGATCGACCGCGACGTTGATCCCGCAGCCGACTCCGCAGTAAGGGCAAGTGGTGCGAACCGCTTCGCCAGCGCCGCTCATCGTCGGATTCTCCCGTTCAGGCCGCTTCCGGCGACGTGGTCGGCAAGCTGACCACGTTGTTCAAACCGAGCCAAAGCCGCCCGCCTTCCAGCCGCGTCGGATAGCGGGTAGCGCAACCCACGTCCGGCGCAACCGCCTGACCGCTTTCCAGTTCCAGCACCCAATTGTGCAGCGGACAGGTGATCCGGTGGCCATGGACGATGCCTTGCGACAGTGGACCGCCTTTGTGCGGACAGCGGTCGCGCAAAGCGAAAACCTGATCGTCGGCAGTCCGGAAGATCGCCACATCGCCGTGCGGCGTGTTCACGACCCGCGAACCCAAGCGGGGAATGTCTTCGAGCGCGCCGATTTCGTGCCATTCGTACATGATGCTTGCCTCCGCTCCTCAACTGACCCGCCGTAACGACTTGAACTCGTGCGCGTCCACTTGACCGCTGGCGCGCTCGGCCCAAGGATCGACCTGCGCGAACTTTTGCGAGTCGAGGAACCGGGCGTAGAGTGCCTTGCGATTCTCTTCGTCCTCGACGATGCGCGATTTCACGTAGCTCAAACCAACCCGTTCGATCCACGGGGCGGTGCGTTCCAGATAGCGCCCTTCCTCGCGGTAGAGCTGCATGAATGCACCGCAATACTCCTTGACCTCTTCCTCCGTCGCACACTTGCACAGCAGATCGGTACCGCGAATCTTGATGCCGCCGTTACCGCCGACGTGGAGCTCGTAACCGGAATCGACGCAGACCACACCGAAATCCTTGATCGTGGCCTCGGCGCAGTTGCGCGGGCACCCGGAGACCGCCATCTTGAACTTGTGCGGCGTCCACGACCCCCAGGTCATCTTTTCCAGCTTGACGCCAAGACCGGTGGAATCCTGCGTGCCGAAACGGCACCAGTCGGAACCGACGCAGGTTTTCACGGTGCGCAGGCTCTTGCCGTAGGCATGGCCGGACACCATGCCGGCGGCGTTGAGATCGGCCCAGACTTTCGGCAAATCTTCCTTCTTGACGCCCAGCAGGTCGATGCGCTGACCGCCGGTCACTTTCACCGTCGGAATCTGGAACTTGTCGGCGACATCGGCGATGGCGCGCAATTCCTTCGGATTGGTCAGGCCGCCCCACATGCGCGGGACCACCGAATAGGTACCGTCTTTCTGAATATTGGCGTGGACGCGCTCGTTGATGAAGCGCGATTGCTGATCGTCTTGCGCTTCGCCCGGCCAAGTCGAAATCAAGTAGTAATTGATCGCGGGACGGCAGGAGTGGCAACCGTCGGGCGTTTTCCACTCCATGAACTCGAACACTGCCCGCAAACTGGTCAAATGCTGCTCGCGGATCGTCTTGCGCACCTGATCGTGGCTGTGTTCGGTGCATTTGCACAGGGCTTTTTCCTTCGGCGTCTTATCGAAGGTGCCGACGGTGGCAGCGAGAATTTGTTCGACCAAGCCGGTGCAGGAACCGCAGGAGGCCGACGCCTTGGTGTGAGCGCGCACCTCGTCCACGGTAAACAGCTTCTTTTCGGAAATCGCCTTGATGATTGTGCCTTTGCACACGCCGTTGCAGCCGCAAATTTCGGCGTCGTCGGCCATCGTCATCACGCTGAAGCCTTCGCGGCCCGAATCGGCCATGTGGGCGTGACCGAACAGCACGGTTTCGCGGAAGGCGCCGATGTCGGTGCCCTCGCGCAACAACTGGAAGTACCACGTCCCATCGACGGTATCGCCGTACAGCACCGCGCCCTGCACCCGGTTTTCCTTGACCACCAGCTTTTTGTAGACGCCGCGCGCCGGATCGCGCAACACGATTTCCTCGCAACCCGACCCGCCGTTGAAGTCACCGGCGGAGAACAAATCGATGCCGGTCACTTTCAGTTTGGTGCTGGTCACGGATCCTTGATAGCGGCCGATGCCGTAGCGCGCCAGATGGTTAGCGCAAACCTTGGCTTGCTCCCACAGTGGCGCGACCAAGCCGTAGCACTGGCCACGATGCTGCACGCACTCGCCGACCGCGTACACCTTCGGATCATAGGTCTGCATGGTATCGTTGACGACGATACCGCGTTCACAATAGATACCCGCTTGCTTGGCCAGTTCGATGTTCGGCCGGATACCGACCGCCATCACCACCAAATCGGCCGGGATTTCCAAGCCATCTTTGAAGCGCACGGCGCGGACCCGCTCTTCGCCGAGCACGGCAGCGGTGTTGGCGCCCATCAGAAAACGCAGGCCGCGTTCTTCCAGACTCGCGCGCAGCATGTCCGCCGCAACCGGGTCGAGCTGGCGTTCCATCAGGGTGTCGAGCACATGCACCACGGTCACTTGCATGCCTTGCTTCATCAGGCCGTTGGCCGCTTCCAGCCCGAGCAGGCCACCGCCGATCACCACCGCGTGCTTGCCGGTTTGTGCCGCCGTCAGCATGGTTTCCACGTCTTTGATGTCGCGGAATCCGATGACGCCCGGCAGATCGTTGCCCGGAATCGGCAACATGAACGGATTGGAGCCGGTCGCCAGCAAAAGCCGGTCGTAAGACGCCATCGTACCGTCGGCGGCATAAACCTGCCGCCGCGCCCGATTAATGTGCGTCACTTCCTGGCCGGTGTGCAGCGTGATGCCTCGCTCGGCGTACCAGCCCAAATCGTTGATCATGATTTGGTCGATGGTCTTTTCACCGGCGAGCACGGGGGACAGCATGATGCGGTTGTAATTGCCGTGCGGCTCGGCGCCGAACACGGTGATGTCGAATTTATCCGGGGCGATGGCCAGCAACTCTTCCAGGGTGCGCATCCCCGCCATGCCGTTGCCGACCAATACTAATTTTTCTTTCATGTAATTTAGGCCTCACTTTGCAGAATGGTCTCGCGGCGACGAAACGCCTAACATCTTGCAAAAACCATTAACAAAGCTGCCTTTGCACTTATTATGCCATAATGCAAATTATCACACTAATACATTGTTATATATAATAAATTTTATTATCCATTTCATTCGGAGCAATCTTCGTTGCCGGCATTGCACCGCTAACAGGCGCCCATGCCCATCATTGGGTCTCATTACGGTGCGTCGCACCGTAATTTTCGGTACAATTTTGAGGTTTTTTCAAGATAAATACTTATAAAACAAAAAAATACAATTTATGGTCCGTATTTCGCTTGGCGCTCCGTCATCCCCTTCCAGCCACAAAGTAAGGAGTGCGTATATCGTGAGCGTCCCAAAACTCAATCTCTTGTCATTCAGCGGCAATATCCGCATCTTGCATCTCAGTTGGATCGCCTTCTTCATCAGCTTCGTCGTGTGGTTCAACCACGCCCCGTTGTTGGCCTCCATCCGCGAAACCTTTCATCTCACCGATGCCCAGGTGAAAGCGCTGTTGACCCTAAACGTGGCGCTAACCATTCCGGTGCGTATTCTGATAGGAATGCTGGTCGACAAATTCGGTCCCCGGATCATGTACGCCGCGCTGTTGGCGGTGTGCGGAGCACTCTGCTTTTTCTTCGCATTCGCTACAACCTACGAGATGCTGGCGATGGCCCGGCTGCTGCTCGGTTGCGTGGGCGCGAGCTTCGTGATCGGCATTCGCCTGATTTCGGAATGGTTCCCGGCCAAGCAAGTGGGATTGGCCGAGGGCATCTACGGCGGCTGGGGCAATTTCGGCTCGGCGGCAGCGGCGCTTTCCCTGCCCCTGGTCGCACTGGCCTTCGGCGGCCCGGATGCCTGGCGCTGGGCGGTGGCCACGACCGGCGTGATCGCGCTGGCCTATTCTGGAGTGTTCTACGCGCTGGCCAGCAATACTCCGAAGGGCTCGACGTACTTCAGGCCAAAAAAACTCGGCGCGATGGAAGTCACCAGCCGCGGCGATCTCGCCCTCTATATCTTCATGCAGATTCCGATGATGGCGGCGCTGGCGATCCTGACCTGGAAGCTTTCCCCAGCCGGATTCAAAATGATTAGCGATGACACAGCCATGATGATTTATATCGCCTTGGCTGCTCTGCTGGCCTGGAACATCTGGCAGTGCCTGAGCGTGAACCGCGAAATCCTTGCCGGTCATGTCGTACCGGACATTCACCGCTACAAATTCAAACAGGTGGCGATCCTGTCCTTCTCCTACGCGGTTTCGTTCGGTTCCGAAATCGCGGTGGTTTCCATGCTGCCTCTATATTTCAAGGACTTGTACGGCCTGAGTCTGGTGCAGGCGGGTTTGGTGGGCTCTAGTTTCGCCATCATGAACCTGATCGCCCGTCCAGCCGGCGGCCTGATTTCCGACCGCATCGGCCGCAAGCGCACCATGAGCCTGGTGATGGTCGGCATTACCGTCGGCTACTTTGCGATGAGTTTCATGGGCGATTGGCCGCTGTGGGCGGCGGTAACGGCAACCGTGCTCTGCTCCTTCTTCGTGCAGGCGGGTTGCGGCGCGGTATACGGCATCGTGCCGCTGATCAAACGCCGGCTGACCGGCCAGATCGCGGGCATGAGCGGCGCCTACGGCAACGTCGGCAGCGTGGTTTTCCTGACCGTGTTGTCCTTCGTGACCCCAGCGACGTTCTTTTTAGTCATCGCCGTGACTGCTGTTGTGGCACTGATTATCGTCCAACTGCTCGACGAACCTGCCGGTCAGATCGCCGAAATCATGCCGGACGGCACCGTGCAGATGATCGACGTGACCTGAGCGCCGCGCAAAATGCCCTCTCCTTGACGGAGAGGGCGTATGATTGCAGCACGATGCGAATCAATCCCCTTTCACCATGACCCGCGCTCTACGCATCCGCCTCGGCCAGTTCTCCGACCGGGGCGTTAAACCCGCCAACGAAGATTTCCACGGTGCGCTGATCCCGGAAGGCGAGGCGCTGACCTTGAAGGGCGCGGCATTCGCCATCGCCGATGGGATGAGCTCCAGCGAGTCGGCTCGGCTGGCTGCCGAATACGCGGTCAAAAATTTTCTCAACGATTACTTCGCCACCCCCGATTCCTGGACGGTGCGGCATTCCGCCGAGCGGATCTTGAGCGCCCTCAACCGCTGGCTGTGCGGACAAGGCGCGTCGATGCATGATCCATCGCGAGGCATGGTCACCACATTCAGCGCCTTGGTGCTGAAATCGACGACCGCGCACATCTTCCACATCGGCGATACCCGCATCTGGCGGTTGCGCGACGCCACGCTGGAGCCGCTGACCCAGGATCACCACTGTTGGGCCAGCAAGGAACGGGTCTACCTGAATCGGGCTTTGGGCATCGACCCGCATCTGGACATCGACTACCGCAGCCTGGCGGTCGAAACGGGCGATTTATTCCTGTTCACTACCGACGGCGTCCACGAATATGTATCGCCATTGGAAATCAAGCGCCTGATCGGCGCGAGCGGCGACAATTTTGACGCCGCCTGCCGCGCCATGACCGCCGCCGCCCGCGCCGCCGGCAGCCCAGATAATCTGACCTGCCAAATCGTGCGGGTGGATGCCTTGCCGTTGCCGGATGTGGAATCGGTATTTCGTGCGTTGACCGAGCTACCGTTTCCGCCCGAACTGGAACGGGGAATGATCCTGGATGGTTACCGCATCTTGCGGGAGATTCACACCAGTCCGACCAGCCAGCTTTATTTGGCGGCCGATATGATCTCCGGGAAACAGGTGGCGATTAAAACGCCATCGGTCAACTTCGAGGACGACCCTGGGTATCTGGAACGCTTCCGGCACGAGGAATGGGTAGGTCGGCGCATCGATGACCCTCATGTTTTGAAAGTGATCGAGCCGGTGCGGCGGCGTTTCCTCTATCACATTCTGGAATATGTCGAGGGCCAAACCTTGCGGCAATGGATGAGCGATCACCCCCGGCCGCCGTTGACCGAAGCGCGAGAGATTTTGGCGCAAATCGCCCAAGGTATCCGCGCCTTTCATCGGCTGGATATGCTGCACCGCGATCTGAAACCGGAAAACATCTTGATCGACCGCGACGGCGTTGTGCGAATCATCGACTTTGGCTCTACCAAAATCGCTGGCATCGCCGAAATCGCTTCGCTGGTCGAGCAAACCGACCTGCTCGGCACGAAGAATTATACCGCCCCGGAAATCTTGCGCGGCGAGCCGGCGACCACCAGCTCCGATCTGTTCGCCTTCGGCGTGATCGCCTACGAGCTGCTGACGGGACGCCTGCCTTACGGCGAACGGCTGGGACGGGAAATCAACGCGAAAGCGATGGCCCGGCTATGCTATGCCTCCGCCCGCAGCGAGCGGCCGGACTTGCCCGTCTGGGTGGATGGGGCGCTGGAAAAAGCCGTGCGCCTCGATCCGAAGCGTCGCTACACGGTCGAGACAGAATTGCTCTACGATCTGTTGCATCCCAATCCCGATTTCACCGAACGCCGCTCCCGGCCATTGCTGGAACGCGATCCAACCGGTTTTTGGCGCGGCGTCGCGCTGCTTTCGCTGTTTGCTAATCTGGTGCTGCTGTACCTGCTACACCGCACCTAAAGACGGGCCGACCTTCTCTTGCGAGAAAATATCGCATGCACCGCCATCCTCCGAAACTCCGCAAGTCGAACGCCGCCTTGACCGCGCTAGCGATCCTATCATTGTTGTTTGGGTTGACGCTGGCAGATGCGGTACATCGCTCTCGCCCGGTCGATCACGCCGCCAGCCGGGCGCTGGTTCGGGAATTAGGTTTGAGCGACTTGAGCGTGTTCACCGAGGCGCGCTACACCCGCCACCCCAGCCAAGCCGACCGGCACGCCCCATTTCAAGATCATCCGGCCGCGCTGGAGCATTTCCCCACCGGTTCGCTGCTGGCGCTTCCGCCCCGCCTCGCGCTCTAATCAAGCCTTCGACGCGCCCGCTAGCCACTCGGCGAACTGCTCGGCGGGCATGGGGCGGCCAAACAGATAGCCTTGGGCTAGATCGCACCCCTGTTCCAGCAGGATGCGCCGCTGCTCCTCCGTCTCAACACCCTCCGCCACGACCACGAGCCCCATTTGATGGCCGAGGGTAACGATGGTCGCGGCCAGGGTGCGATCATCGGGGTCGGTCGCCACGTCGCGCACGAAGCTGCGGTCGATCTTGAGCGACGCGAGCGGCAGGCGCTTGAGATAACTCAAGCTGGAATAACCGGTACCGAAATCGTCCAGGGCCAGCCCGATCTCCAATTGATCCAGCACCCGTAACGTCTCCAGCGTCTGGATCTCGGTTTCGACCAAGGCGGATTCGGTGATCTCCAGTTCCAAAGCGTGCGGCGGCAAACTGTAGGTTTCGAGCAAGCCGCGCACCCGATCGATCAGGCTCGGTTCGCGGAAGTGACGAGCCGCCAAGTTGATCGCCACGGTCAAGGGCGATGAGCCGGCCTCGCGCCAAGCAGCCAGTTGCCGGCACACTTCTTCCAGCATCCATTCGCCCAGCGCGACGATCAGGTCGCTGGCCTCCGCCACCGGCACGAACTGCCCTGGCGGGACGAGGCCGCGTTCCGGGTGTTGCCAGCGCACCAGGGCTTCGGCCCCGACCGGCGCACCGTCGGCCAACCGTACTTTGGGCTGATAATGGGCGCGCAATTGCCCTGCCGCGATAGCCTGGCGCAGCTCGCCTTCCAGCACCAGTCGTTCGAAGATGGCGGCATTCATCTCCGGGTCGTAAAACGCCCAGGCATTGCGCCCGTCTCTCTTGGCCCGATACAGGGCAGCGTCGGCGTTTTTGAGCAGTTCGGCGAAATCGGCGCCGTCGTGCGGGTAGAGGGCGATGCCGATGGAAACGGTCGCGCCCAAATCGTGGCCGGCTACCGAAAACGGTTGACGAAAAATCGCCAGCAGTTTATCGGCCACCCGCAATGCGCCCGCCCGGTCGGCATCCGGCAACAGCAACACGAATTCGTCGCCTCCCAGCCGGCAAACGGTGTCGGTTTTTCGGGTCAACGACCGCAAGCGCGTCGCCACCTGCACCAGCAACGCGTCACCCTCGGCGTGGCCCAGCGAATCGTTGACCTCCTTGAAACGATCCAGATCGAGAAACAGCACCGCCAGCGGTGCATGCCGCCGCGCGGCTAGAGCCAAAGCCAGTTCCGCTCGCTGGTGCAACAACGCCCGGTTCGGCAAATCGGTCAGCGCATCGTAGTAGGCTAAACGCTCGATGCGCTGCTCGGTTTCCTTTTGCTGAGTGATGTCGGTGGCGATGCCGACGTAGTGGGTCAGCCCACCAGCCGCATCCCGGACCTCGTTGACGGTGGCCAATACCAAATACGCCACCCCGTCCTTACGCCGGCTCCAGAGTTCGCCTTGCCAAACACCTTCCCGGACCACGGCTTGCCACAGAGCGGCGTAATGGGCTTCCGACTGCCGTTCGGATTGCAAAAAACGTGGATTCCGGCCCAACACTTCAGCTTCTTCATAGCCGCTCATCGCGGTAAAGGCCGGGTTGACCGCAACGATGCGCCGCTCGGCATCCGCGACCAGAATTCCTTCCCGCGCCGCTTCGAACACTGCCGCCGCCAAACGCTGCCGTCCCTCCGCCCGCCGCCGCTCGGTGATTTCGCGGCCAGTACCCCGGTAACCGAGAAAGCGTCCAGAATCGTCGAACAGCGGTTCCCCGTTGATGCTATACCAGTATTCCTCGCCGTTTGCCTGGCGGATGCAATACTCGAACTCTCGAAACGGTTGGCGAGCTTCGAGCACCGCGCGATGTGCGGCCCACTGCGCTGGCGTCAGTTCGATCGGCAGCTCCCAGCGAGTTTTGCCCAGCGTCACAGCGGGAGGAATGTGAGTCGTCTGCGATAAGGTGCTGGAAAAGTAAGTGAACCGGAATTGATCATCCTGCTCCCAAAACCAATCCGAGGCTAGCGTCGACAAGTCGCGAAAACGGGCCTCGCTGGCGACGAGCGCTCGTTCGCGCTCGCCGATAGCGGATGCCATCTGCCGGAGATTGTTGGTGAGCCCGACGAATTCCGCAATACGGAAGGTCGGCCACGAGCGATCGTAGTCGCCGTTGGCGACCGCATGGACTTGCTCGGCGTAGCGGTCGAAATACCGCGAAAAGCCGCGGGCCAATATCCAACCGGCCAGCGTCGCCAGCAACAGCGCGACCCCCAGGCCGGCAGCCGTCATCCATAGCGTGGCCGCAACCTGCCGAAACGCCTGACGGTACGGCTGGGCGACCAATACGTTCCAGTTGACCTGCGGAACGCTGGCCAAGACACCGACCAAGGTCTCGCCATCGAGCTCGAAAGTTTGGGTCGCGAATTGACCTTGCAACGCATCGCTGACGATGGGCAAGTAACTCAGGTTGAGCTGCTGACCGCTCGAAGTGTGCTGGGAACGAGCGATGACTTGGCCACGATGATCGAGAACTATCGCGGCCAAATCCGACTCGCCAGACAAACGCGCCAAGAACACGGCGAGCGGTTCGATAGCGATTTCGCCGACGATTATGTCGTCGGCCACCGGGATCGCCAACGCTACCGTGAGCCGCCCCGTGACGACGGACAGGAAAACCTCCGACCAAACCGGTTGGTTGCTTTCGCGCGCTTGGCGCAAAAAACCCCATCCGGACAAATTTACGCCGATCAAATCTTCGCGCAGAACGCGCCGAGATTCCGACAAGCCGACGGCATACACCGAGTCGGTCGCATCGACCACATAGATCGCTTCGAAGATCGTCCCCGTACCAACGTATGCGTCCAACGACTCGAACCAATCGGGAGCGGGTCGTTGGCCCAAGTCGCGCCGCAATTTGGCTACCGTGTCGATCTGGCTCCGGGCGCCGAGCAAGTAGGTTTCCATCTGGTCGGCCACGGCGCGGGCCAACGCATGTTGGTGTACTTCGAGGTCGGCGCGGATCCGCGGCGCCAACCATAGCCACACCAATGCCGCGACCACGACCAAAGGCAACGCCGCCACCCACGCGAACCGCAGTGCTAACCACAGCCGAAGAGATTGCACCCGCACGGTGGCCTCACTCGATCTTGACAAATCGGCCGTCCCGCACGACGGTGATAAATGTCTCGCGCTGGGCATCGCCGAAGTCATCGAAGCTCAACGGGTTTTGGACTCCTTCGAAGTGGCGTATCGCTAGCACGGTTTCTTTGAGACTCTGTTCCGGCCGGCGTTTGGCAAGCGCATCCAGCACCACGTTGGCGGCATCGAATCCGGCTGTACCGCCAAAGCCCGGCTCTTGGCCGAATCGCTCCAGATAGTGCTGGCGAAACGCTTGATAGGCAGGACTCAGGCTTTCCCGATCAAATAGTTGTGGTGCCGTCACACCCTCCACGGCTTGGCCGCCCAATTCCACCAATCGCTCGGTCGCACCCCATTCGGCCACCATGATCGGCACGCGGGGATCGAGCTTGCGGATCTGCTGGCACAATAGCGCCGAATCGACCGAATTAGCGATGATCAACACGCCGTCGGGTTGAGCCGCGAGCAGCTCGCGAGCGATCGGCAAAAACGGAGTATCGCCGCCCGACTGGAAGCCGAGCGTTCGGATGATCGCACCGCCGTTTTGGCTAAAAGCATCCCTGAAGTTGCGCAGCCAGCTTTCCGTGTAGGCTTTATTGCCCAAGTCGTACGCCGTCGCCACACGCCGCAGGTTTCGCTGGTAAAGGGCATTTTTGGATGCGTACTGCCGAGTGGACGCGATGACCCGAAAGAAATAGTCATCCAAACCCGAAAGGTCGTCTGCGGTAACGGTGGGGCTTACGACCAATACTTTCGCCTCGTTCGCGACCGGAACCACGCGCATCGCCATAGCGCTGGTCATCGGTCCGACGATGGCGACGACTCCTTGGGCGACGAGATCGCGAGTCACTCGTTCGGCCACTTCCGGGTCCTGTTCGTCGTCTTTGATGATCAGCTCCACTTGGCGCCCTGCCACGCCACCGGCCCGGTTGCGCAATTCCACGGCGAGCAGGACACCGTTGCGGCCAGCAACCCCGAGGTCGGCCACCCGGCCCGAAATGCCGCCCACGAAGCCGATCCGGATTGGTTCGGACCGCGAGCAACTGCCCAACACGATCATCAGGCCAAGCAAAATGGTGCCCAGCCCCGCCCAGATTCCGACCCTCCCCCGTTCGATGATCATCTTCAGCGCGCACCTCGAAAGTCGACAGAAAGTTATCCCAGCGCTCGCCCCTAACAAAACAATTGGCATCCAGCGCATTGCTCCAAGGCTTCGGCTTTTTGCCGGCGAGGGACGAAAACTCCTCGATAAACGCGCTTAATATGATAGTTTACCGCTGTCCCAACGGCCCGCAGAAAACATCCCAGCGGTTTGCGGCCTGCACCGAATCGCGACGGACATTTTCTCATCTTTTCCCGAGCGCCGGCTGGGAGATTTCGCGTTCGCTTTCTCCAAACCGGCCGGGAACCTTTATAGTTCGCGGGTTCCGCTATCCTCGTTTCCGCCATGCGCGCTTTTCTCGAACGGCAGAAATATCTGATCGACTACACTCTGGCGGCCCTGTTGCGGCGCAAGGCTCGAAATTTCGGCCTGTTGCTGGTCTACACCCTGCTGGTATTTCTGTTTGCGTCCGCGCTGCTGCTCGGTCAAGGTTTGCGGCGGGAAGCGGCAATTTTGCTGCAAGACGCGCCCGAAGTGATCGTGCAACGGCTGGTCGCGGGCCGGCACGACCTGCTGCCGGCGAATTGGCTCGATACCTTGCGGCGGATTCGCGGAGTCGGCGCGGTGCAAGGCCGGTTGTGGGGCTATTACTACGACCCGGCAGTCAAGGCCAACTACACCCTGATGGTCGCGCCGGAACGGCAACTCGCCAAGGACGAAATCGTGATCGGCGCGGCGCTGGCGCGGATCCGCCAAATCGGCATCGGCGATTACCTCGGCTTGCGCGCCGCCGACGGCCAGCCGCTACCGCTCAAGGTGACCGGGATTCTGGACTCCGCCTCGGAGCTGCTGAGCGCCGACTTGCTATTGTTGTCCGAGGCCAGTTTTCGCGCGTTGTTCGACTTTCCGCCGGACGTTTATACCGATGCCGTGCTGACCGTGCGCAATCCGCGGGAAGCGCGGACCGTCGCGGAAAAAATCGTGCTGGCATTTCCCGGCAGCCGGCCAATTTTGCGAGCGGAAATCCTGCGCACCTACGATGCGGTGTTCAACTGGCGCGAGGGAATGCTGTTTATCGTTTTGGGCACGCTACTGCTGGCGTTCGCGATTCTGGCCTGGGACAAGGCCGCCGGTCTCAGCGCCGAGGAAAAACGCGAAATCGGCATCCTCAAGGCCATCGGCTGGGAAACCGGCGACATTTTGCGGATGAAGCTGTGGGAAGGCGCCTTACTGTCGCTGACCGCTTTTTTGGCCGGCTACACACTGGCTTGGTGGCAAGTCTTTCACGGTGGCGCCCGGCTGTTCGCGCCGGCGTTGAAAGGCTGGGCGATTCTGTATCCCGATTTTCGGCTGACGCCTGCCGTGGACGGACAGCAAATCTTAGTGTTGCTGGCAGTGACGGTGCTGCCCTACATCGTCGCCACCCTGATTCCGGGCTGGCGGGCGGCGATT
>DEHU01000291.1 GCA_002352125.1 Competibacteraceae bacterium UBA2792
GCGATGGTGTGCGCGCTGTCGGAAGGGCAGCTATACAAATTCAATCTGCGCAGCCGCGAGCTGGGCATGAAGTCTACCGCCCGCTTCGTCGGCGTGCTGGAGCAGACCGGGCGGCTGAAGCGGGAAAACGAGCTATTCGCCAACTTGGAACTGGAAGATCGCAAGACCCGGTTGCCGGAGGCGACTTTCGATTTCTACGCGCCGGTGTTTCTGGGTTTCCGGCAATTGAACGTCGAACGCTGGCCGGCCACGCCGTTGTATCGCATCACCTTCGCCCATCCGCGCGACGCGAGCGCCAAGGCGCTGCCGCTCAAGGTTACGCTGGAGCGTTCGACCGAGGAGAACGTCGATCTCGATTTCAAGGTCATCGCCGTGGCAGACGCCGACGGTAACCAGCAGCCGAACGGCGTGGTTTTGCTCAAGCTGCAAACCTTGAAGGACGAATACGGCTACTGGCTGGATACCGGCATTTTCTCGATCTCGGCCCGCGCCGGCGACGCGCCGCGACACTGATTGTTCCGGCGCCGGCCGCTAATTCCACTCATGAGCGATATCCCCTTGCATCCCAGTCTCCGCCGTTTGGCGGCCAAGCACCGCAGTTTGCTGCGATTGCTGAGCATGTTGCTGTTTTTGTGCATGTCCGGAACGATGATCGCGATCGTGATCATCGCATTTTCCAGCGGCGATCTCTTCGATCTTTTGCTGATGGGGCTCGTCGGCTTTCTCATGTTGCCGACGGTGCTGCTGCTGAGTTGGCTGATGAGGCGCCTGGATCGCTGGCTGTCGCGGCAATTGGAGCAGGCCAGCGAACTGTTGCGGGAGGGCCAGCCGCTGCCCGTCCGGCTGGCGCCGATGGGGCTGACCAATCGGGCCGGCACCTTGGTAACGGTGCATTCCTTGGCCGGGAATGCGACCGCCCAGCCGCTTCATGCGCTGATCAACCCATCTTTTCGCTGGAGTCCGCCGCCAGCCGGAGACGTGACGGTCCAACTCTATTGCCGGGATTTGCGGCCCGGTGCAGGATGGGCCGCGCTCCAGCCCGACGGCAAGCCTCTACTGGGAAAGATGGTGGATCTGGTGGCCTATTACCGCCAAATCCGGCTTTGGGCCATCATATCCTTGGCGCTGATAGCGGCCGCTGTGGCGGTCGTGGCTGCACCGGGCATCGGCGAATATCGCGATTACCGCCAATTCGAGCAAGATTTGCAATCCGCCGTAGCCAGCGGTGACTGGCCACAAAGTCCAGCGAAGGTATTGAGCGCCGAACTAAAGACCGCCCAAATTTCCAAGAGTAGCTGGACGACCGGATATTGGGCGCAAATCGAATTCGAGTATTTCGCCGCTGGAACAAGACAGCGGAGTAACGTTCTCTATTTCTGTAACCGGCCGATCAAAAATCGCCAAATCGCCGAAACTTGGTTAGATCGGTATTCGCCAGAGGCGAAGGTGACGGCACGATACAATCCAGCCGAGCCGGACCGTGCCGTGCTGGAAGCGGGATATACCGTCGCTTGCGAATCCGCATTGGCCGAGAAGCGATTGGCTGCTGCGGTTTTTGCCGCAATTGCCGGGCTGTTGCTACTGGTGGCATTGGCGGTGCTGGGGCAGTTTCGCCGATATCGCCGGGCGATTTCCGTGCCGGACGATTGAACGCTTTATATCGGTTTCTCTGTCGAGAGAGAGCGAGCATCGAGCCGGCTCTTTGTCCAGCCGCTAGTTCCTGAGGTTTCGAAGTCCATCCCAGAGCAAAAATACGCTTGCCCGCTACAATTTGATTTGTTTTGGCCAATCTGTTCGAGCCGATCCGGCGAGCGAACGGATTCCGGCCAGATGGCGTTTCGGAAGGAGAGAATGTGGCGATGCCCAGTTGGGTTTTCGGCTTGACGATCAAGTTCCCGTTGTTTGTTCTCGCGTTGTTGCTCGCGGTGATCTGGGGATTGGCCGGTTATTTCAACTTTTCTCTCAAACGCGATTTGGAACACTTGCTCTCGGCTCAACAGTTTTCAGCCGTTTCGGTCATTGCGGCGAGCATCGAGCAGGAAACCCATCTTCGTCTGAAAACGCTCGGCGAATTGGCTCAAGCGATCAGTCAGCGCGATTTGATCGGCGACCCAAAGCGAATCGGTGCGTTTTTGTACGACAATCTAGCAGTCAGCGTGTTGTTTAATGGCGGCTTTTTCGTGCTCGATACCAGCGGAATTTGCCTTGCTGATGCCCCGCGCATGGCGGGTCGAGTCGGTTTGAATTTGTCCGGCCGCGAATATTTCACCATCGCGCTGACGCAGCGAGAGCCGGTCGTCGGTATGTTGCGGGCGGGCAAGTTGTCTGGGCGGCCGCAAGTGGCGATGAGCGCACCGATCATCGACGCCGCCGGCCAGGCTGTGGGAGTGCTGGTCGGCATCGTTTACCTCGACGTCGAGAATTATGTCGGCCGGGTTATCGCCACCTATGACGGCGAGTCGAATGGCGTCCTGATCATCGATCCCCGGAGCGGTCTTTTCGTCGCAGCGACCGATCCCAGCCGCATCTTCCGGCCGATTCCCGCTCCAGGCATCAACCGAATGCATGATCGCTACATGGGAGGTTACGAAGGCTCCGGGATTGCGGTGAGTTCGCGTGGCGTCGAGGAGCTGTCTTCCAGCCACCGCATTCCGTCGACCGGCTGGTTTGCGGTGGCGGCGTTGCCCACCGAGAAGGTTTTCGCGCCGGTGGCGGCAATGCAGGAAACGATCTTGGGCGTGGCCTTGGCGCTCTCTTTGGTGGTTCCGGTCCTGGTCGTATGGATGGCAGGACGTTGGCTCGGGCCGTTGCGGCAGACGACGTTCGCCTTGCGCCAGATGACCTCTGGCCGTCGTGCTTTAGCGGCATTGCCCGTGACGACCCGCGACGAGGTCGGCGAATTGATCGAGAGTTTCAACGAGCTGGTTCGAGATATCGACGACCGCAAGAAAGCGGCAACCGCCCTGCGGCAAAGCGAGGAGCGGTATCGGGCGGTGGTGGATTTATCCCCGGATGCCATTTACGTGCATCGTAACGGCGTCATGGTCATGGCCAACCGCTCGACGCTGCGGTTATACGGTGCCGAGAGCGAGAACCAGTTGCGGGGTTTGCCCTGGACCGCGTGGGTGCATCCCGATTATCGCGAAGTGGCGCAGCAGCGACAGCAGTTTCTTCGGAAAGCGAGCGGTCCCATCGCGTTACCGGCCATGGAACAACGCCATTTGCGGATGGATGGATCCCACGTCGAAGTCGAAGTGACGGCGAGCAATATCATGCTTGCCGAAGGTCCGGCGATCCTGACGATCGCCCGCGACATTACCCAGCGCCGGGCCGACGAGGCTAGGCTCGAAGCCTTGCTGGCACAGCAAGATGCCCTGCTCAACAATGCCCTCATCGGTATCGCCTTGCTCAAAGAGCGGGTAATTACCCAATGTAACCGCCGCTTCGAAGAGCTGTTTGGCTACGCCGAGGACGAGATGCTGGGCCAGGGAACCGAAATCCTCTATCCGACCGTGGAATTTTACGACGCGATCGGCGAGCGTGCTTATAGCGCCTTGGCCGTTGGTGAAACCTATATCGAGGAGGTTTGGTTCAAGCGCAAGGACGGTAGCCGGTTTTGGGGCTATCTACATGGAAAAGCGTTGGATTTGCAGCAGCCACGGGGCGCGAGCGTGTGGATCTTCGCCGACCTGACCGAGCAGAAGCATGCCCAGGAACGATTGCGGCTAGCGGCGAGCGTATTCGAAAACACGGCTGAAGGCATCATGATTACCGATACCGACCGGATCATTTTGGCAATCAACCGGGGATTCACCGAAATTACCGGCTATGCTGCCGAGGAAGTGATCGGCAAGACTCCCGCCTTGCTGCATTCCGGCCGTCAATCTCCGGTGGTCTATCGCGAAATGTGGGAAGCGATTCGACGAAGCGGCAAATGGCGCGGCGAGATTTGGAACCGCCGCAAGAATGGCGAGATCTACGCGGAACTGCTGTCGATCAGTGCCGTGAAAGACGAAGACGGCCAAGCGACGCATTATGTGGGCGTGTTTTCGGACATTACGGCGCAAAAACAAGCCGAACAACAATTGTCGTTTCTCGCGCATCACGATTCGTTGACCGGGTTGCCGAATCGCGTTTTATTCAACGACCGCTTGACTCATGCCATCCGTCGTGCAGCTCGGGAAAGCGTGCAAGTGGCTGTGCTTTTTATCGACCTGGACCACTTCAAGAACGTCAACGATACGTTGGGTCACCATCTTGGTGATCGTTTGCTATGGATGGTTACCGGGGAATTGCAGAAAACAGTTCGAGCCAGCGATACGCTGGCTCGACTCGGCGGCGACGAATTCGCGTTGTTGGTCGAGGGTCTCGACGGTGTGCAGGACGCTTTTCTGGTAGCGCAAAAGCTGCTCGGTGTTTTCGCGCAATCGTTCGCGCTAGCCGAGCACGAGCTTTACATTTCCGCTAGCATCGGGATCGCCATGTATCCGAACGATGGCCAGGACGCGCACGATCTGGTCAAGAATGCTGATGCTGCGATGTATCAAGCCAAGGCCAAAGGACGAAACAGCTACCATTGCTATGCTAAAGAACTAACCGCTTACGCGGTCGAACGATTGCAGCTCGAAGCGATGTTGCGACGCTCGATCCAGCTCAACGAACTGGTCGTTTATTTTCAGCCTCAGGTGGAGTTGTCCACCGGCGCGCTTATCGGTGCCGAAGCGCTGGTTCGCTGGTGTCATCCCGAATTGGGATTGGTTCCTCCCGCGAAGTTCATTCCGCTAGCCGAAGAAATGGGCTTCATCGCGGCGTTGGGGGAATGGGTTCTGCGGGAGGCCAGCTCCAAACTAGAGGTTTGGCGCGCGGCGGGTTACGGACTGCCCAAAATTTCCGTCAACCTGTCCATCAAGCAGTTCGAGCGCGGCGATCTAGTCGATTTGGTGGAGAAAATCCTCGCCGAGACCGGATTGCCCCCCGAATGCCTCGAAATGGAAATCACCGAGTCTTTCATCGCGAGAGCCGAAGATGCGGTTCGCTTTGTCGGCCATTTGCGGGCGCTCGGTGTTCATCTATCGGTAGACGATTTCGGGACCGGTTATTCGTCGTTGGCGTATCTGAAACGTTTGCCATTGCAGACGCTCAAGATCGATAAATCTTTCGTGGGGGACATCGGCCGTGACGCGAACAACGAAGCCATCGTTCGCACCATCATCGCATTGGCAAGAAATCTTGGGTTAGCCGTGATCGCCGAAGGCGTGGAAACGGAGGAGCAGGTGGATTTTCTGTTGCAAGAAGGTTGTCGGATCGGTCAAGGTTATTATTTTGACCGGCCGCTGCCGGAAGAAGAGTTCGTCGCGCGCTGGTTGAGTCAAATTCCGAACGGTCCGACTCATCGCGTTACAATGCCTAATAAATTGAGCCACTTTTCGCCAACAAACTCGTTATGACTGCTACCGACGCCACTCTCGGCAACGCATGCCGCGCCTTGAACCAAACCGGCACTGAATTTCTGACTTGGCTGGAGGAAAATACCGAACGGGTTCGCCAGGAGCGAGCCGGGTTAACCAAGGAATTCCGTCGCCTTACCGCCCAGTCCCGACGCTTGGAGCAGGCCGCGCAGCGGCCGATGTGCGTCGGTGTGTTCGGTCCCAGCCAGTCCGGCAAGTCCTACTTGATCTCGGCGCTGGCCCGCAAGGGCACCGCGCCGCTGCTGGCCGATTTCGCCGGCCAGACCATCGACTTTATCCGCGACATCAATCCCGAAGGCGGACGGGAATCCACCGGGCTGGTGACCCGTTTCACCTTGCAGCCGGCTTCCGGCGCGACCTCCGCCGCACCCGTGCAGATGCGGCTGCTGACCCAAACCGATCTGGTCAAGATTCTCGGCAATACCTACTACGCCGACTGCGATCACAGCGAAGACGAATCGTTGACCCAAGCCCAGTTGACCGAACTGTTGGACGGGCTCGCCAAGGTGGCGCAGGCCCAACCGGTAGACCCCTTGACCGCCGAGGACGTGTACGATTTGCAGGCGTATTTCGAGCGTTATTTCAAGGGCTTCGAGCGCATTCGCCTGTTGCGGCACGGGTACTGGGAACAGGCTGCTCACTTGGCGCCCCGCTTGCGCATCCAGGACCGGGCCAAATTGTTCGGCGTGATCTGGGCCGGGGTGGAGGCGTTCGACCGGCTCTACGCGCGGCTCTATGCTGGTTTGCAGGGACTGAATTTCGCCAGCGACGCTTGCGCTGGCTTGGAGGCGTTGTTGCCGCGCGAACAGAGCATCATCGACGTGCAGACCCTCAAGGGATTGGGGACCGGCAGCGGCCAAACGCTAACGTTGGCCGGTGCCAGCGGCGCGCAAGTGACGCTGCCGCGCAACGAGGTGACGGCATTGATCGCCGAGCTGCGGATCGTCATCGACGAGCAGCCCTGGGATTTTTTTCAGCACACCGATCTGCTGGATTTTCCCGGTGCCCGTTCCCGCGAACAGATCAAGGATTTGCCGGCGTTCCTCCAAAGTGACGACGCTTTGCAAAGCCTGTTCCTGCGCGGCAAGGTGGCTTATCTGTTCGAGCGTTACTGCGCCGAACAGGAACTGACCAGCATGTTGCTGTGCATCGGTCCCAGCAACCAGGAAGTCAAGACGCTGCCGGAAATGGTTTTCGACTGGATCGCCAGCACCCACGGCACCACGCCGGAGCAGCGGACGCAACAGCCGACCGCGCTGTTTTTGGTGCTGACCAAATTCGATATGGAATTCGAGGAGAAGGCCGGCGAGCGTTCTCCCGAAAGCCGCTGGATCACCCGCATGGAAAGTTCGCTGCTCAATTTCTTCGGCAAGCAGCACGACTGGCCGCGCCAGTGGGATAGCCAAGGTCCATTCCGCAACAGCTTTTGGCTGCGAAATCCCAATTTCAAGGCCAAGAATATTTTCGATTACGACGAGGAGGGCCGCGAGATCGGCGTCCGGCCTGGCGAGCGCAAGCGGATCGAGATGTTCAGGGAGGCCTTTCTCAAGGATTCATCTGCCAGCGCCCACTTTCAGAATCCCGAGCAGGCGTGGGAAGCAGGATTCGCGCTCAACGATGGCGGGATCAGCTATTTGGCCGAGCACCTGCGTCCCCTATGCAATCCTGAACTGAAACGTCAGCAACTGGCCGGACAGGTGGCGCGCTTGCGCGAGCAAATGCTGGAGCGCATGAGCCATTACTACGTCAGCGACGACCCGGAGCGGGAAATCGAAAAACGGCGGGCAGCGGCCCAACAGGTTGCCGGCAGTTTGATCGACTGTGCCGGCGAGCAGCGATTCGGCGAGCTGCTGCGTGCGTTGCAGGCCGACAGCGACGAGTTGGAAGGCATTTATTATCGCATCGAAACCCGGCTGCCGGACGAGAAGCAGGCTATCGGTGCCCCAGCCATCGGGGCGGTGGTGGATACGGGGAAGATGAAAGCATTGCTCGGCTTGGGTGTGCCCGCCGCCGGATCGGCCGAAGCGCCCCGCAAGGACGATGCGGCCCTCTTCGCCCGCGAAGCGGTGGCGGAATGGATGCGGGATTTGCAGGATTTGAGCGGCAACAAATCGTTGTGCGACTACTATCGGGTGCCGGAAACCCGCATGACCGAATTCGTTAAGGAATTGATCGCCGGCGCGCAGCGGTTGAAGCTGGAAGAACGGATCGAGACGCTGGTGCGGCAGGTGACCAGTTTTCGTATGAAGTTCGAGCAGATCGTGGCCTTGCCGGCGCGGTTGACCGCCAATTTACTCAACGGTTACGTGGATTATCTGGGCTACGATGCGCTCAAGCTAGAACAGCGGCCCGCCTTGCCGTTGGAAAGCGGTCCCCGGCCGATATTTCCGCCACGGCCAGTTCCTCGCGGCGGCCCGCAATTGAGCGAACAACAATCGACCTACGATCAGGATTACTACACCGACTGGATTCGCGCTTTTCTCGATCTGGTGGAACGCAATGCCCGCAGTCGCGATGGCGGCGAAGTAGACTTGGCCGCCAACCGGCGGCTGGGCGAACTGCTGACTCGCTTGCGGTCGGCTGCCTGAGCCGAATTTCGCTCATCCCAGCGGCGCATCGCTTACAATCGCGTTTAGCTCTTGCCCGCGATTCCCTCCCGTCCGGCCTCGACACGTTCGAGCGAACCGTCGCCAGGGAGGGATATGAACGTTCGAACAAACACGCAATGAATTCAGGAGAATGGTGATGCCCGCGCTTTCGGTTCGCGTGTCGGAAGATCCCGCCCGCCCGTTGGGACACGCCATCGTTACCCTCGATGGGTTGCCGCGCGGCTTGGAAACGTTCGAATTTGCCTTGAGCCGCCACGGTTTCGCGGCCAATCATCTCGGTCCGGACGGGTGGCAGGGCGCGGAATGTTGGCTGCAACCCGAGGAAGCCTGGTTCAGCGGCGAATCGCTGAAGTTCGTCGTCCATCCGGATTTGGTCTTCCAACTGGAAAACATGCCCTATCAACTGGCGATGCGAGGGCAGGGTTTGCCGGAAACCGCCACCGTGACGTTCGTCTGGCCGCTGCAACTGGAGCTCGAAGAGGGTACTGCCAGCGGCGAACGCAAAGTGGTCGGCGGCACGCGGGTCCATCCCGGTCCGGTACCGCGCTCCGAGCCGACGACCGGCGACGCGCCGGCGATGCAACCGCCGCCGTTGCCGTTGCCGGAGGTGGGCGGCGCGGATTTGAACATTCCGGACATGCCGATTCCCGAGATCGGCGCCGGTCTGGACGAAGCGAACGAGGATTCAACCCGCTTGGTGCTGCCTCGGCCCAGAGCGTCGAAGCCCGAGAAACCGGCGGGCCGTGCGGAGGCGTTGGGGGCGCAATCGTCAACTTCGGGGCTAACGATTCCGATCGATGTGGCGGCCACCCAGAAAGTACCGGGCCGCCTCGTGCCACCTTCGACTGGCGGCAGCCAGACCAGCCGGGCGACCAGCGTCAAACCGGCCGTCAAACCGGCGGCGCCGATTTCGGCGAAAGGGTCATCGCCTGCCGAACCTGTTCGGTCGGAATCCGGACCCGGTTTTTCCGAACCGGCCGTCAAACCGACGGCGGCGCCGATTTCGGCGAAAGGGTCACCGCCCGCCGAGCCTGCCCGGCTGGAATCGAAACCTGCGGTTTCCGGATCGGATGCAATCCAGGCGACTCCCGTAAAACGAAGCGGAATGACCGGGCTGCTCGTCGGGCTGCTGGCGTTGGCGGCGGTAGCGGTAGCAGGAGGTGGATGGTGGTGGTTCAGCCATCGATCCGGCGAGGAATCCACTACCGCCGTCGGCAGTAAGCCGGCCGATCCCATCGCCCCGGTCGTGCCGGCTGGCTCTCTTACCGCTCGCCAACCCAGTCCCGCGCCGGAGCCGAAACCGGCACCGGANNGACGCCGGCACCTGCCGCGCCGGCGAGTCGCCCGCCAGCGTCGGCGCCTGCTACCTCGCTATCGCCGAACGCTCCGGCAGCGACGCATTCCGCTGCACCCGTTGCGCCGGCCGAACGTCGGCCGCTCTCGCAGCCAGTACCCGCTGCGCCGGCCGAACGCCGGCCGCTCTCGCAGCCAGTGCCCGCTGCGCCGTCCCAGCCAAGCTCTGGCCGCAGTCTGGAGGACGAATTGAAATCGCAGTTCGATCCGACCCAGCAAGAGTTGGAGAAAAGATTGCGTTCCCGCAAGTCGCCTTGATCGCGGCGAACATGGGGCGCCAAATGCGGTAAATTGATCGTAATCCCCTCGTTTGCATAGGAGCATGCTCATGAATCGCCCGCTGATCGCCGGTCTGTTGTTCCTGTGTGGCTTGGCCGGCCTGGCACCGGCCTGGGCCGAAGATTCCGACGCCAAACAAATCGGCATGGTGACCGGCTCCAAGACCGGGACTTACATTCAGTTTGGCAACGATATCGCCGGAGTCGCCAAAACCGTCGGCCTGGATATTTTGGTCAAGGATTCCCAGGGCTCCATCGATAACATCAAGCGCATCAACAGCAAGGAGAACGCCACCTTCGGCATCGTGCAATCCGACGTGTTGGGTTTTCTCAGTCGCTCGGAAAGCCCGGAGATGCGCCAAGTCGCCGGCCGCTTGCGCTTGATCTTCCCGTTCTATAACGAGGAAGTCCATCTGTTTGCCAACAAGTCGATCAAGTCGTTTAACGACCTGCAGGGCAAACGGGTGGTGGTGGGCGAGCAGGGTAGCGGGACTTGGTTGACCGCGATGAACCTGTTGCAATTGACCGGCGTGAAACCCGCCGAGACGCTGAATACGCCACCGCTGCAAGGCGTGACCGCCGTGCTCAAGGGCGAGGCCGATGCCATGTTTTACGTCGCCGGCAAGCCCGTCAGCCTGTTTACCAAGGTCGGCAATCTGATCACCAAGGCCGATTTTGCGCCGCTGCTGGCAAATGTCCATTTCGTGCCGCTGGACGATCCCCGGATGTTGCGGGAATACCAGCCGGCCCGAATCGGTTTGGCCGATTACGACTGGCTGCAAGAGGACGTACCGACGATCGCCGTAAAAGCGGTGCTGATGAGCTTCGATTTTTCCGGCAAACAGAGTCCGTATTTTGTCCAGCGCTGCCAACAATTGGCCAAGCTGGGTCAAGCGATCCGCGCCAATATCGGCCAGCTCCAGCAGACCGGCCATCCCAAGTGGAAGGAAGTCAACCTGGACGAGAAGGTGGGGGTGTGGCAGTTGGATACCTGCTCGCGCGGCGGCAAGGGGGGCGGCTCGGAGGTCGACCTCACCCGCCAATTGGAGAAGATGTTGTTAAACCTGCACGGCTGGCCCCAGTACGCGATTCCGGCAGCCTGAGTTTATCGTGGGAGAAAACCGATGCAATTTGCGCGGATGGTCTTGGTGGTGGTTCTGATCGCTGGAGCGGGTGCGGCACTGGCTCAGGATAAGCGGTCGGATGCTCGGCTGGAATTTTCCAGCACTTCGTTCGGCTTGCTGCTCGGCTTCAGCCAAGGTCAGGGGGCGCTAGAATTTCGGGGACAACGGTATCCGTTTTCGGTATCGGGAATCAAAGTGGCGACATTGGGCGTGACCCGGGTGAGTGCCCTCGGCCAAGTGTACCGCTTGCGGGATATAGCCGATTTTCCCGGCCGTTATTACGCGGCCGAGGGGGCGTTTACCGTAGGCCAAGGCGGTGGCAGCGCCGTGTTGCGCAACGAGAAGGGTGTAATGCTTTATTTGCAGAACGCGCAGCAAGGCATCGAACTGACCTTGGGCGGTGGCGGTATCGATATCAAGTTTGCCGAATCTGCCACCGCGTCGTCTCCGGCGGCGACGCAAGGCACGGCGGGGCGGTGAGAGAGCAGGCAGTTGGACGCGAACGAGCATGATCGAACAGATTTTGCTGGCTAGTGGTACTTTCGACGGCGTGCGGGAGATCGGCGGTTTCGGTCAACCGTTGCATGCCTTGTATCCGCAAATCCAGGCGGTGCTCGCCAGCGAACTGGAACCGGACGCGGGTTCGCTGCTGGCCGAGCCGGTGGTGGATCGCGCCAAAAATCGCATCGATTGGTACGTCCAAGGCGATCCAGATTGCAAACCGGTTATGCTGGTCGAACTGCCCGACGAGCAGCGTCGGGCAGTTTTGGCGCGGATCGATGATTTGCTCGGTCGCGGGCGGGATCTGGCGGAACGCTACGCCGCCTCCGGCGATGCGCGCCGGGCGCAATTGGGCGCGATTCTGCGGACGGTGCTGGCGACGCCGGCCGAAACCGGGATCTTTCTCGTTGAAGATAAGCCCGTCATTACCGGCTGGGGCTTCGCGCCTGACCGGCCTTGGGAGGCGCCAACCGGCTCGATGCGGCATCCGGCGCCGCCGGTCGAGCCGGCTCGACCGGTGCGCGATATGGTGGTGCCGGAAGTCACCATCCCCGAGTTGAGCGCTGCCGCGCCGAATCCTGCACCACCAGCAAAATCCTCCATCGAATCACTACAGCCAGCCAAACCGCTGCCGGAGACGGAGACGGAACCGCCCGAGCTTCAATCCGAATCGCCCGCCGCCGTATCTGGGGAGCCGGCATCTCCGCGAGTCGAGGCGCCACCGCCAGCGGAACCCGAATCCGCGCCGGTCGCGACCGTGGCCGAATCGCCGCCGGTCTTGGGCTCTCCACCAGCATCCTCTCTGCGCTATGTCGTGGTTGGCTCCCGGTATTTTTGGAGCGTGGTGGTCATCGCCCTACTGCTGGTACTGGTTGCCGCATATTGGGGGCTAGGAAGAGAACGGTTGCCGCATCGCGTTGCCGATAGAGCGGCGGCGACGGATGCAAAACTTGATGGCGTCTTGAATCAAGCCCGGCAAGACGAGGCAAAATTACGAATTCGGCTCGAACAACTGCTGGTGCAATTGGCCCAACGGCGGGGCCAATGTTCGTCGCCGGCCGGACCGGATGCCGCGGCCATCGTTCCCGTTCCTGGCAAGACCGATGCGAAGAGCGCAGCTTCGGCCTCGTCCACCGATCGCGGGATATTGCCGCCGGCCAGCCCGAGTCGAGACGATGGCAGCGAACGGGAATCGGCCGTGCCCTCGCTGGCTCCAGACCGTGCGGCGATGCCATCCGCAACGCAGCCGCGCAATGCGCCAGCCGGGGCAGCAACAACAGCGTCATCGACTCCAGAATCCACGCCGCCACCCCCGGAGACCCGGCCACCAACGCCGCCAGGCGCCGCCAATCCTCTGGATGCTGCCAGCCCACCGCCGATTGCTGCTACGTCTCGCGCTTCGTCGAGCGCGGCGCCGTCGGGGCGAACACTGGAAGAAGTTTTGACCGAACGCGATTTGGGACCGGCTGCGCCATCGCCGCCGAGACCGCTCGCCGAACCACCGCCGATCAAGGCGGAACCAACGGCCGAAGAGCGTCGCGAATTCGCTGACCGCATGACCGAGACCGGCGCGACGACCGGCGAAATCACCGCCACCTTGCTGTGGAATAGCCAGAGCGATCTCGATCTGGTGGTGCGTTGTCCGTCCGGCCGGCAACTGGATTATCGCAATCCCGCCGAATGCGGCGGAACCCTAGACGTGGATGCCAATACCGCTCGCGGTAGTTTGAGCGACCGCCCCGTGGAAAATGCGTTCTGGCCTGCCGGAAAAGCGGATCCGGGCGTGTACGAAATCATGGTTCGTTATATCCCCCGCAAGGACGAAGAACGTCCGCGGGAGACCTCGTTCCAGGTTCGTTTAAGCCAGGGTGGCCAGGAATCGGTTTTCAAGGGTACGATCCGGCCTAACGCGGTCGTGCCGGTCACGACTTTCGCGGTGCGGCGCTGAGGAGAATTCCATGACCGAAAAGGAACGCGCGCAGTTCGCGGTTTACGCCGACGAGGCTGCGATTCCCCGTTACCAGCGGGCCTGGGTTTGGGGCATGGCGTCGCTGGCGATTCTGCTGTGTGGTCTTGCGGCCGGCTGGCTGTTTGGCAACGCGGGAAGCGACTCCGGTCGCGACCCGCCATCCGCCGTTCGATTCGTGGATGGCGACGCATTGCTGGCTCGACAAGAAGCCGTCAATCGGCAACTGCAAGAACGAATCGCTCGGTTGGAACAGGCATTGGCGAACGATGCCTGCGGACCGATGGCGCTAGAAGCATTGACGCAAAACGCTCGCGATCCTTGAGCTTCAAGCGGCCGTTGCCGATTTTTTCCGTTTTCGAGCTTTTCCCTTTGTCGAGAGGTACTGCGCACATGTCGAGTTTTTCCATCCATGTCGTTTGGCGGCGTACCACGCCCGATTTCGATTATAAAACTTTCGACCGTGGCCACGCGTGGCATCTGGCGGGTGGCCAGATCGTGAACGGTTCGTCCGCGCCGGAATTTTCCGGCGATCCCGAGAAAAGTAATCCCGAAGAAGCTTTGCTCGCGGCGTTGTCGAGCTGTCATATGCTGACGTTTCTCACCATTGCCGCGCTCAAGAAACTGGTGGTGGAGAGCTACGAGGACGAGCCTGTAGCCGAACTGGGCAAGAACGAAAAAGGCAAGATGATGGTGGCGCGTCTAGCCTTGCGGCCCAAGGTGGTTTTTGGCGGCGAGACGATTCCCGATGCCAACGCGGTGCTGGAAATGCATCGCAAAGCCAAGGAGAACTGCTTCATCGGCAACTCTCTGCTCAGTCCGGTGGTTCTCGAACCGCGATTCTAGCGGCTGCCGGCCGAGGGAAAGCGAGCCCGTATGGATTCGAATCCGCGCAAGACGAAAGAGCGACTCGCCGCCTCGGTTGGCCAAAGAAGAAGACGATGCGTGATCGGTTGCGTCGTCGCTCCGGTCTGTTTTATAACTTTGCGCCTGAAGAAAAGCGGAAAGAGGCAAGATAATCGGTATGTGGACGTTTAACGCGAGACTTGTTCTGCTCGGTGGTTTGGTGGGATTGATCAGCGCTTGTGCCCCGAACGGTGTCGAGACGGGAGCGCCATCGATGTTGGCAACCTATGGTGCCAATGCTCCGAAGGAACCCTGGTTATTGGTGGATACTAAAAAAGATACACTGATGGTTATGCAGGGTAACCAGCCGGTGAAGATGTTTCCCCAAGTTGCCTTTGGAAGCAGCGGTGTTGGCGTCAAATCTGGACGCGGAGACAACAAGACGCCGGTCGGCGTGTTTCGGGTCGGCTGGATCAACGATCATAGCCGTTTCAAGAAATTCATCGGTCTTGACTATCCTAATCTCGACTACGCCGAGCGCGCGCTGCGGGAACGAAAAATCGATGCCCTCACCTACGACCGGATCCGTGCCGCCTGGGCTAACGGATATACCCCGCCGCAAGATACACCGCTCGGTGGGCAGATCGGCATCCACGGCGTGGGTTATGGCAATCCTAGCGTACATAGTGCCGGGATTAACTGGACCAGCGGTTGTGTGGCGCTGGACAACCGGCAGATCGACGCGCTCAGACCGTGGGTGAAAGTCGGTATGAGGGTCGAGATTCGCTGAATCCAGTCGATTTGAATTGTCTCTAACCTGGAATTCCGTTATATAATTAGTTTTGTTGTGCTGCGACAATATGGTTGTGTCGAGACAACATTGTGGTTGTCCGGTACGTTACTTCGCTCGAATGATACTTAGGAGTTAAAAATGTCTTTGAAGACTTTGACCAAGGTTTCCGCGCTGGCCCTGATTGCCGGGTTGACTGTTGGCTGCGCCAGCACCAGCGATGTCCAGAAAGCTCAAAACGACGCCAACGAAGCCAAGTCCATGGCTCGCCAAGCTATGGATACCGCCAACGAAGCCAAGTCCATCAGCTTGGCGACCGAGGAGAAAATCAATCGCATGTTCAAGAAATCGATGTATAAATAAATCGAATTTTTCGGCGCGATTAAAAAACCCCGCATACAAAGGCGGGGTTTTTTGTTGCCTTTACGACCGCTTTGCAGGGATGGGTTCCAATGGGTCGGCCGGTTCGTCATCGTCGTCGTCCATCGAAGGCCGGGTCGGTGGCGTAGTGGTTCCAGGATAGGGATCCGGATTATTTGGTATCGACCGATAATTTGGCGGAACGGCGACAGGTGGTAGACGCGCTGCTCCGGGAGGATAAACGTAAGGCGGCTCCTGGTAATCAGCGTCTTCCAAGTTGCGAGTGTAGCGAGGTGGTGCGCTAGGCGCCGGTCGGTAAGCGGGCGTATCGACGGGGGCGCCGGATGCTGCCGGTCGGTAAGCGGGCGTATCGACGGGGGCGCCGGGCGCTGCCGGTCGGTAAGCGGGCCGATCGGGCGTACCGGGCGCCGGACGATACGGCAGTTCGTCGTAATCCGCTGTAGGACTACCGTATGGAGCGTACCGGGATGGCGCAGGGGGAGCGGGGCGGCTGGCTGCCGGCGGTACCGAAGAATTGCTATAGGGAGCAGGGTACGAATTTGGCGTCCGGCCGGCGGCCGGATAGCTTGGAGCGGAGCTGGGCGGCGCGGCTGATGCCGAGGGGGCGTATTGGCTGGGTGTGGCTGCTGAAGCAGGGTTTGGCATCCGGTTGGCGGTGGGATAGTCGGCGCTAGGAGCCATCGGCGATGGGTTGGCCATCGACCCGGCTGGAACCGAGCCCGGTTCGGCCGAAACCGAAACCGGTATCCCGCTGACCTGTTCCACCGCCGCTTGCAGCGCCGCCTGATCGACGCCGGGCATGTCCGGGCCGGTCTTGGCGATCACCGCGCGCTGGGCTTGCTCCAGCGTGACCTTCATCGGCAGATTGTCCTCCTCCAAAGGCTCGTGCGATTCGACCAGCAGTTCGCCGTTCAGCCGGCCAACTTT
The DNA here is from genome assembly GCA_002352125.1 of Competibacteraceae bacterium UBA2792. Classification (GTDB taxonomy): domain Bacteria; phylum Pseudomonadota; class Gammaproteobacteria; order Competibacterales; family Competibacteraceae; genus Competibacter_A. The sequence goes on from DEHU01000291.1 coordinate 16,244, forward strand.
GACAGGTTGGTCGATGAGGCGCACCGGCGTACCGACCGGCACCATCCCGAACACCCGTTCGATATCCTCCGGATACATCCGCACGCAGCCGTGCGTTACCCTCATGCCGATACCGTAAGGCTTGTTGGTGCCGTGAATGAGATAGCCGGGTACGCCCAATCGCAGCGCGAAACGGCCCAGTGGATTATCCGGTCCGCCGGGCACGACGTCCGGCAAAATGTCGCCTTCTTTGGCGTGTTCGGCTTTGATCGTCGCCGGTGGACGCCAAGGAGGATCGACGTCTTTGGCGACCACTTTGGTTAGTCCCATCGGCGTTTTCCAGTCCATGCGACCAATGCTGACGGGGAAAGTGTGAACGACTCGTTCTTCCCCGGAACCTGCGGTGGGATAGTAGTACAGCCGCATTTCCGCGATGTTGAGCACGACCCCTTCTCGGGGCGTGTCGGGCAGGATATAGCGGGTCGGTAGCACAATGGGGGTTCCCTCGCCTGGTGCCCAGCGATCGACGCCAGGATTGGCGTGGACGATTTCGTCGTAGCCGAGGCTATGGTTCCTGGCGATATCGATCAGCGTTTCTTCCTTGGTGGCGTAAACGACTTTGACTTCTCCGATCACGTCCGTGTCTGGAGGAGGCAAAGGATAGACCGTGGCTTGCGCGGTGCTGGCGATCATCCCTGCCAGCAACCAGTGGAAGCGTTTTAAAAATGGGCTTGGCATGGGAGCGTCTTATCTCCGGTGTTGAGGCTCGTTGACGATAAGTTGGCAAATTCTGCCCGTTATCCCCCGGTAATGCCAGCTCGCGAGCTTGAGCGGGACTCGGAACGGCTAACCGAAAGAAGGATCAGAAGCGTTTACCGATCCTTTGATGCAGCAATGGTCTTTCATGTTCCATCCGCATGACGAAACTGCGGAAAAATCACCTTAAACCTTATAAAAGAAAAGCTTTCTTGGGTGAGTTGCGGTATGCTCAGCGTCATTTCAATCAAACGGCCTGCCCATGAAAAATGCGCCGTTCGCGCCATCGAGTTAGCGGATCGGCCAACGAACGAGGAGATGGTCCATGGCGGAATCCAGCGCGCTGGCCCAGATGGTTCGCGATATCGTGCAGCGCCACGGTGGAATGCCGACCCGGCTGCTGCAAATTCTGCGCGAGGTGCAGGATAGCCTGACTTGGTTGTCGTCCGATGCGTTGGACCGAGTGGCCGAGGAGCTCGGCATTTCGCCGGCCAAGGTACGCAGCGTCGCCGAATTCTACTCCTTCCTGTACACGGAACCGCGCGGTTCCTACGACATCCTGTTCAGCGACAACATCACCGACCGGATGCTCGATAATCGCGAATTATTACACTACCTCTGCGATCGGCTGGGCGTGGAGATCAACGCCACTCGCGCCGATGGATTGGTCAGCGTCGGCACCACGTCCTGCACCGGCATGTGCGATCAGGGTCCCGCTGCGCTGGTCAACGGTTACGCGCTGACCCACCTCGACAGGGCGCGCTTGGACCGGATCGTAGAGTTGGTCGATCACCAAACGCCGCTGACCGAATGGCCGCGCGAGTTTTTCGAGGTGGTCAGCAACATTCGCCGGGCCGACATCCTGCTGGGCCGGCATTTCGCCGATGGCTCGGCGCTCCGGGCGGCGCTGAAGTGCGGCTCCGAGGCGATGCTGGAGGAACTGGTCAAGTCCGGCTTGCGCGGCCAGGGTGGCGCCGGGTTTAAGTCCGCTGCCAAGTGGATTTCCTGCCGCAATGCCCCCGGTGACACGAAATACGTGGTCTGCAACGCTGACGAGGGCGAACCAGGCACCTTCAAGGATCGGGTGCTGATGCAGGATTTCGCCGATTTGGTGTTCGAGGGCATGACTTTATGCGGCCGGGTGATCGGCGCTCGCCAAGGTTTCGTCTATCTGCGCGGCGAGTACCGCTATATGGTGGACGCGCTGAAAGCGACTTTGCAACGCCGCCGCGAGGCCGGGTTGCTCGGTGAGGCGATTCTCGGCGATATCTCGTTCAATTTTGACATTGAAATCCATCTCGGCGCCGGCGCCTATGTCTGCGG
>DEHU01000003.1 GCA_002352125.1 Competibacteraceae bacterium UBA2792
CCCCGTTGCAGGAAATGCAGCGAAAACCCGTACACCACCGCTACGGGCGTAATGGCCAGCACCGCAAAAATACCCGCCAGCCGCAGGGTCAGGCGCGTCCCCGGTACCCGGTGGCGATACCGGCGGACCAATCCGATCAAGTTATAGAAAATCAGGACGGCCAGAGTGCCCAATCCGATGGCGCTGGTCAGCAGCAGCCAGGAATACATCTGTCCGAACTTGGTCGAGTTGGTGGTGGCGCGGCCCATCAACACCAGGATGACCAGCAGCAAGCCCAGCAGCAACAAGGCCGGCGTCAATCCTTGGCCGCTGGCGAGCCGGCGAATCAGAGCGGCCATGCGTACCATTCGCTCGTCAGCCGCCAATCGTCCGAAAGATAAGCGAACAGGCGCAGCGGAGCCGGCAGGGATTCGATGTCGAGCCACACCCGCAAGGCGCCTTCGTAGCGTTGGCCCGGCACCAACAAGCCTTTATCGAGGAAAGGAAAGTCGGTAAGTTGTCCCATGGACTGCAAGGCTGCGGCTTGACCGGAGAATCCGCGACGCTCGCCGCTGTTGAGGTTGCTCACCAAATATTGCCGGCTGAGGGCATGGTACTCCAGCCGAAAGCGCTGAGTCAGCGCATAAACGGTCTCGTCCCAAAGCCAGGGCCGCCGCCGCCGAACTTCCATCTCCAGCTCGATGGTCAGCGGGACGCCGTTTTGTAACGCCTCCAGCGCCGGACTGCTGAAGCGGTATTCGATCCGGGCGTTCAGGCGATACACTCCCCTCTCCAGCTTGGTGGATGCCCCGATCACTTCGAAGCCAGCGGCCCAGGCTCCGGCGGCGCCCAACAGCCCCCACAGCAGCACCAGTAAGCTGGCGGTGCGCAAAGGAATCCAAATCCGCTTGCCGGCCGACATAGTCAAGTTTCCGCAGCCGTAACGCGCTTGAACAAGCCGGCATAATAAAAGCCGTCCATGTTCGCTTCGCCGGGCAAAAGCTGGCGGCCGTGCAGCAAGGCACGTCCCCAATCCGCCATGATCGGCCGTTCGCCGGCATCCGGATGGGTGGCGAGAAAAGCGGCGATCACCCGTTCGTTTTCCTGGCGCAGCACCGAGCAGGTCGCGTACAGCAACCGCCCGCCCNNCGGATCACGCCGGTGGCCGAGCAAGGCGCATCCACCAGGATCCGGTCGTAGGGAATGCCATCCCACCAGTCTGCCGGCCGTCTCGCATCGCCAGCAACCAGGCGGGCGGTCAGGCGCAACCGCCGCAAAGTGTCTTGCACTTGTTCCAATCGGGCAGCATCCCGGTCGAGAGCGGTCAGATCCAGATCCGGCACGCATTCCAGCAAATGCCCGGTTTTACCGCCCGGCGCTGCGCAAGCATCCAGCACGCGTTGCCCCGCTTGGACATCCAGCAGCGGTGCTGCCAATTGCGCGGCGGCATCCTGCACCGACGCCCAACCTTCGGCGAAACCGGGCAGCGCCGCCACGTCCGCCGGTTCGGCGAGGATCAACGCCGTCGCCACCCCTTCGACCGGTTTGGCCTCCTGGCCGGATTCCGCCAGCCGCAACCGGTACGCTTCGCGGTCGAGATGGAGGCGGTTGACTCGCAGCGCGAACGGCGGGCGGGCATTGTTGGCGGTGACGNNCAATCCCGCCGTAGCCGCTCCAGCAACCAGTGCGGATGGGCGGTTCGCGCTTCTGGATCGTTCTCCAACGCCGCAGCGAGCTCCGCTCGTTGGCGCAAGACAGTGCGCAGCACTGCATTGATCAATCCTGCCGCCCACGATTTTCGCAACTGGCGAGCGGCGGTGACCGTTTCGGCAACGGCAGCATGTTCGGGAATCTTCGAGCGCCACAACTGATAAAGGCCGACCAGCAGGAGCGCCCGGACGGTTTGCTCGGTCGATGCCAGCGGTCGCGTCAGCAGCCGGCCGAGCAGCGCCTGCAACTGTGGTTGCCAGCGGCAGACGCCATAACAGAGCTCCCGCAGCAATCCGCAGTCGCGCGGAGCAACTTGATCCAAGGCCGGCGGCAATACCGTCGCCAGCGAACGGCCTTCGCCCAGCACCTGACCCAGCGTTCGAGCCGCGACGGCGCGAACGTTCATGTTGCGCCCAGCCGTCGGCCAATCAGCCGGCGGGCAGCCAAAAACGCTGCGGCCGGCAACGGCCGACCGCCAGGCAGTTGTACCTCGGTCAGGCGCAGCACGCCGCCACCGGTGGCGACGACAATGCCCGCCGCTCCCTCGCGAAGCACGGTTCCCGGCAATTCGGCGGTCGATTCTTCCTCGGCTTGGGCTCGCCAGATGCGCAGCGATTGGCCGTCCAGCCGGGTTTGAGCGACCGGGTACGGATTGAACGCCAGCACCCGCCGCTCCAGCTCCAATGCCGGCTGGTTCCAATCCAGCTCGGTTTCCGTTTTTTCTAGCTTGGGGGCGTAGGTAGCTCCAGCGTCGTCCTGAGGCGTTGGCACCAGAACACCGGACAACAGCACCGGCAACGTTTCCAGCAAAAGCTCCGCACCCAGCGCCGCCAGCCGATCGTGCAGTTCGCCGCCGGTGATCCCGCGCGGAATCGGACAAGGCGCGCGGGCATAGACTGGTCCGGTGTCCAAACCGGCCTCCATGCGCATGATGCAAACACCGGTTTCGGCGTCGCCGGCCAGGATGGCTCGCTGGATCGGCGCCGCGCCGCGCCAACGCGGCAGCAGCGAAGCGTGGACGTTGACGCAACCTAGCCGGGGAATGGCCAGCACTGCCGGCGGCAGAATCAGGCCGTAGGCGGCCACTACCAGCAAATCCGGGGACAAGGCGGCCAGTTCGGCCTGGATGACCGGATCGCGCAAGCTGGCAGGCTGGTACACGGGCACATGGGCGGCCAGTGCCTGGGTTTTCACCGGGCTGGCCCGCGGTTGACGGCCGCGCCCGGCCGGCCGGTCGGGCTGGGTATAAACGGCGACGAGCGAACAGCCGGTTTCCAACAAGACCTGCAAGCTCGGAACGGCGAAGCTGGGAGTGCCCGCGAAAATCAGGCGCGGCGAGGTGATCGTCATGCGGTATGGGATCGGGCGGGGGCGTGCCCGGTTTCCGGAAACCGGGCGGCGCCAAGCGACGGAAAGGACGATGGGGTCGCGAAGCCGAGTTCGTCCATGCTCAGGACGCGCGCGCTTCGCAGCGGGCCTGTTTCTCCAGTTTTTTGCGAATGCGATCGCGCTTCAGCACCGACAGGTAATCCACGAACAGCTTGCCGTCCAGATGGTCGATCTCGTGCTGGATGCATACTGCCAGCAGGCCGCATGCGTCGAGCTCGAACGGCTCGCCATCGCGATCCAACGCGCTGACGCGAATCCGCTCGGCGCGCTGGATCGTCTCGTAGTAACCCGGTACCGACAGACAGCCCTCTTCCGATTCGCACTCGCCTTCCCGCTCCAGCAAGGTCGGATTGACCAACACCAGCGGTCGATTTTTTTCTTCCGATACGTCCATCACCACGATTCGTTTCTGGACGTTGACCTGGGTTGCGGCCAAACCGATGCCCGGCGCCGCATACATGGTTTCGAGCATGTCGTCGATGAAAGCGCGCACGCCGTCGTCGACGGTTTCCACCGTCAGTCCTGGTTTGCGCAGTCGGGAATCGGGATAATGCAATATGTTCAGTCGTGCCATGTCAGCTCCGCGAACGCCTCTTTCGATCGATCAGCTGTCTTTCGTGCGGAAATCATACGAGAAATTCCGGTATGGGAGCTATACTTTGCGCGATGGGGGTGATCCCCTGCACTCCCGCCCGTTCCTCCGAAGGATGAGCAAGGACCATGAACATCACGCGTTCTTCAAGGCTTTTCGGGACCGCCCTGTCGCTGGTGGCGGCGGTCTTACTCGGATCGTGCGCCCAAACGCCTTCCCGGCCCGAATCCGGTCCCACCACCGGCGGCGAACCTGCCTCGTTGTCGATGCCGGCCACGGCGGGAACCGGCACGGTCGCCGCCGAAAGGCCCATCGCGCTGCAATCCGATCACCCACAGACCTACACCGTGGTACCCGGCGACACGCTGTGGTCGATCGCTCAACGGTTTCTCCAGAACCCCTGGCAGTGGCGGGACATCTGGCGGCAAAATCCCCAAGTTCGCAATCCTAATCGGATTTATCCCGGGGACGTGCTGCGGTTCAGCTACGATGCCAGCGGCAAACCGCAACTGGAAGTCGCCCAGCGCGAGGAGATCCCGCTGCTCAAGCTGTCCCCGCAGGTGCGGGTCGAAAGCCTGACCCAGCCGATTCCGCCAGTACCCCGCGACGCCATCGAGTCGTTTCTGACCCGTGCCGAGATCCTCAGCGACGCGAACTGGCGCAAGATGCCCTATATCGTGGCTGACGACGACGGCCAAGAAGTCTACGCCGATCGCGACCGGGTTTACGCTCGCGGCGGTAGATTCGACCAGCCGCGCTATCAGGTGTTCCATCCCGGCGAGGAATTGCGCGAGCCCGGTTCCGGCCGTTCCTTGGGAGTCCCCGGCATCTATCTGGGCCAAGCTGTCCTGGAACGGGACGAAAACCCGGCCAGTTTCGTTCTGGCCAACACCGTCGCGCCGGTGCACGCTGGTGATCGATTGCTGGAGATCGAGCCAGAGCGCGAGCTTTACAGCTTCGAGCCGCACCCGGTTCCTCCGGATACCGAGGGCTTCATCATCGCCAAGCTGGATACCGACGTTACGCAAATCACTCAATACAGCAGCGTCATCATCAACCTGGGCGCCCAAGAAGGCATCGAACCCGGCCATGTCCTCGCCATCTTCGGCAAGCGCCGCGAAGTCACGGACCCGGTATCCGGCGACAGCGTCAAGCTACCAGGCGAGCGGGCCGGCTTGCTCATGGTCTACAAGGTCCACGATCTGGTCAGCTATGGGTTGGTGATGCAAGCCGAGCGTTCCATCCGCCTGCAGGATCGGGTGACCACGCCCTGAACTGGAACACCTCGCTCCCGGCTGCCGATCCGGCTTGGCTGCTGGCGCTGCTGCGGGCGCCGGGCATCGGTCCGGCCCGGTTTGCCCGGTTGCTGGAACATTTCGGTACGGCGGCGGCCGCTTTGGCTGCCGGCCGGGCCGAATGGGCGGAGTTGGGTTTGCCGGACACCGCGCTCGATTACCTGCGCAATCCCGACTGGCGGCGGGTCGAGCAAGATCTGGCTTGGCTGGAACGGCCTCGCAACCACCTGCTGCGACTGGACGATTCTCGCTATCCGCCGCTGTTGCGGCAAATCGCTTACCCGCCTCCTTTGCTGTTCGTCCACGGTGATCCGGATCGTCTGCGAGCGCCGCAACTGGCCATCGTCGGCACGCGCAACCCGACTCCGCTGGGCCGGGAAACCGCTCACCGGTTTGCGGCGCATCTGGCCGAAGGCGGCTTGATCATCACCAGCGGACTGGCGCTCGGCATCGATGCCGCCGCTCACCAGGGTGCGTTGGCTGGCGGTGGCCAGACCATCGCGGTGATGGGCACCAGCCTGGATCGGGTTTATCCCGCCAAACATCGGGATTTGGCCCACGCTATCGCCGAACGCGGGGCGCTGGTATCCGAGCTGCCCATCGGTACGCCGGCGATGGCGGAGAATTTTCCGCGACGCAACCGCCTGATCAGTGGGCTGGCGCTGGGCGTGCTGGTGGTGGAAGCCGCGACCCAAAGCGGTTCGCTGATCACCGCCCGGCAAGCGCTCGACCAGGGCCGGGAAGTCTTCGCCATCCCCGGGTCGATCCACAATCCCTTGGCCAAAGGTTGCCATACGCTGATCCGTCAAGGCATGGCTAAACTGGTGGAAACCGCTACCGACATCCTCGAAGAGTTAGGTTCCCTCGCGGCCGTCGGTGCCGAGCAATCCGCCATCGCGACCGATGCAGCGACAGCGCCAAACGGTCTCGACGACGACTACCGGCAACTGTTGATCGCGATGGGCGATGGGCCAGCCGGCGTCGATATACTGGTGGAACGCTGCGGATTGACGGCAGAAGTGGTTTCCTCCATGCTGCTGATCTTGGAATTGGAAGGTTATGTGGCGGCCGTCCCCGGCGGCTTGTACTGTCGCCTAAAATCCTGAATGCCAGTTCGTCGCCCTACGCTGGCGGCGGTCCCTCGCCCTCGCCGGATGACGAGGGCTTTTGTGCTGCCAAGGTGAGCGTTGGAATGAAAGAAAACGTGCTGGACGTGCTGATGTATCTATTTCAGAACTACATGGACGACGAAGCGGACGATGACCCCGACCGCGAATCCATCCAGACCGAACTGTTGGCTGCCGGGTTTCCGTCGCGAGAAATCCAGCAGGCGTTCGAGTGGCTGGACAGCCTGACCGATCGGCAAGCGGCTCCGCTGCCGGTCAACCCCAGCTCCTGCCGCATTTACATCGAACCGGAATTGGCCAAGCTGGACGTGGAATGCCGGGGATTTTTGCTGTTTCTGGAACAGAGCGGCGTCCTCAGTTCGGAAACTCGCGAACTGGTCATCGATCGCGTCATGGCGCTGGAAGCCGAAGACATTGGTCTGCAACAGTTAAAATGGATCATCCTGATGGTGCTGTTCAACCAGCCCGGCCAGGAAGAAGCCTACGCCTGGCTGGAAGATCTAGTATTCGACGAAATCCCCGGCTACCTTCATTAGGCACCAAAGGCGCGTCCTTCGCGCCGCTCCCGAATTCCCGCCCCTCCGGCGGGCTTTGAGCGGGTGGGCGCTCTTTCACCCCTGTTACCCACGCTAAGGTCATGAGCAAAAATCTGGTTATTGTCGAATCGCCGGCCAAAGCGAAGACGATCAAGAAATATCTCGGCAAGGATTTCGACATTCTGGCCTCCTACGGTCATGTTCGCGATCTGGTACCCAAGGAAGGCGCGGTCGATCCCGAACACGATTTCGCCATGAAGTATCAGCTCATCGACAAAAACGAACGCCACGTCGACGCCATCGCCAAGGCGGCTGCCAAGGCCGACGCCCTATATCTGGCCACCGATCCCGACCGCGAGGGCGAAGCCATCTCCTGGCATCTATACGATATCCTCCAACAGCGCGAGCTGCTGGGCGACAAACCGGTGCGGCGAGTCGTGTTTCACGAAATCACCGAGCGGGCGATTCTGGACGCCGTCGCGCATCCGCGCGATCTGTCGCTGGATCTGGTCAACGCCCAACAGGCCCGCCGCGCGCTGGATTACCTGGTCGGTTTCAACCTGTCGCCGCTGCTGTGGAAAAAAATCCGGCCAGGACTGTCTGCCGGTCGAGTGCAATCGCCAGCGTTGCGGATGATCGTCGAACGCGAGGAGGAGATCGAGCGCTTTCTGACGCGGGAATACTGGACGCTGGAAGCTGACGCCGCCAAGCTGACCCAGCCCTTCACCGCCCGGCTCGTCGAGTACGGTGGCGCGAAACTGAGCCAGTTCGACATTACCGACGCGGAACGGGCGCATGCCATCGAGCAAGCGTTGCGAGCTGCTGCCCAAACTCAACTCGCCGAAGCCGGGACGCCGGTCCCTACCACCGACGCCATCGGTCAGCTCCAGGTGACGAAGGTCCAGCGCAAGCAGCGCAAGCGCAATCCCGCCGCACCCTTTACGACTTCGACCCTGCAACAGGAAGCCTCGCGCAAACTAGGTTTCTCGACTCAGCGCACCATGCGGGTCGCCCAGCAGTTGTACGAGGGGATCGATACCGGCCAAGGGGCGACCGGGCTGATCACCTACATGCGCACCGATTCGGTCAATCTGGCTCAGGATGCAATCCAAGAGATTCGGGCTTTGATCGCCGAGCGCTACGGCGCCCGCAACGTGCCCACCGCTCCCCGGCTGTTCAAGACCAAAGCCAAGAACGCCCAAGAGGCGCACGAGGCGATTCGTCCGACCGCAGCGGCGGTGACGCCGGAGTCGATTCGTGCCCAGCTCAACGCCGATCAGCACATGCTCTACGAATTGATCTGGAAGCGTACCGTAGCTTGCCAGATGATTTCGGCTACGCTGGATACGGTTGCAGTGGATTTAATCTGCGGCGCCGGTAACATATTCCGTGCCACCGGCTCGACCGTCGCCGACCCCGGCTTCATGGCTGTCTACCAGGAAAGCGTGGATGACCGGAGCGAGGACGAGGACGACCGGGCGTTGCCGCCGCTGCAGGAAGGCGAACGGGTGGATTTGCTGGCGCTGCGGCCGGAACAGCATTTCACCGAACCCCCACCGCGTTATTCCGAGGCCAGCCTGGTCAAGGCGCTGGAGGAATACGGTATCGGTCGTCCATCCACCTATGCCGCGATCATCTCGACGTTGCTGGCACGCGAATACGCGGTGCTGGACAATCGTCGGTTCAAGCCAACCGATATCGGCCGCATCGTCAACCGGTTCCTGACCCGGCATTTTACCCAGTACGTGGATTACGATTTTACCGCCCGGCTGGAAGATGATCTGGACGCAGTGTCGCGCGGCGAGGAGGATTGGTTGCCGCTCATGCGGGATTTTTGGGACCCGTTCAAACACCTGATCGAAGAAAAAGCAGAAAACGTTTCGCGGCAAGAAGTGGTACAGAGCCGCGAGTTGGGGCGCGACCCCAAGACCGGCAAACCGGTTTCGGTAAGGATGGGCCGGTTCGGACCGTTCGCGCAGATCGGCGTCAAGGAAGATCCCGACAAGCCGCGTTTCGCCAGCCTGCGCCCGGACCAGCGCATGGATACCATTACTTTGGAGGAAGCGCTGGCGTTGTTTCAGCTACCACGCGATTTGGGCACGACCAACGAAGGCGAACCGATGCAAGCCAACGTCGGCCGGTTCGGACCCTACGTCCGCTACGGCAAGAATTTTGTCTCGTTGAAGGACGAAGATCCTTACACCGTCAGCCGCGAGCGGGCGCTGGAATTGATCGCCGCACATCGGCAGGCCGTCGCCAACAAAGTGCTGCGCGCGTTTCCCGACTCGGCCATCCAGATTTTGAACGGCCGGTTTGGACCCTACATCACCGACGGCAAGAAAAACGCCCGTCTGCCCAAAGATCGCGAACCAGCCAGTTTAACCTTGGCTGAATGCGAGGCACTGGTGCGCGAGGCTCCCGAGAAGAAATCGGCTTCACGCCGTCCCACAGCCAAGGCGTCGGCCACTAAAACCACAGCCACTAAAACCACAGCCGCTAAAACCACAGCCACTAAAACCACAGCCGCTAAAACCACAGCCGCTAAAACCACAGCCGTCAAGGCGTCGATCCCCAGAGCGCCAGCCGCCCAAAAACCGTCCGCCGAGGGGGCGACCACCAAAGCGGCGTCCCCCAGAGCGTCGACTACAAAAAATACATCTGCCAAAAATACGTCTGCCAAGGCATCATCTGGCCGGGGTTAATGGCTAGCATGAATGGTCCACGGCTACACGCTGCCGCCCGCGCGGTTCGATCTGGCGGCATTATCGCTTACCCGACCGAGGCCGTTTTCGGGTTGGGCTGCAATCCGCGCAACGAGCAGGCGGTGCGGAGGTTGCTGGCGATCAAGCGACGGCCAGCGCACAAGGGATTGATTTTGATCGCTGCTGACTTCGCCCAACTCGAACCATTTTTACAACCGCTAGCTCTGGCCGATCATGCTCGGATCGCCGCTACCTGGCCGGGTCCTTACACTTGGCTGATCCCTGCCCGGCCCGAGACGCCGCGCTGGCTGCGAGGTCGGCACGACACGTTGGCGGTGCGGGTGACTGCTCACCCCCTGGCGGCAGCGCTCTGCCGCGCTTGCGGCCATCCGCTGGTGTCCACCAGCGCCAACCTGAGCGGACGGCCACCAGCCCGCACCGCGCTGGCCGCCCGCCGACAGATGAGGGGGGCGCTCGATTACGTTCTGGCTGGTCCGACCGGGGGGTCGGCCCAACCGACGGAAATCCGAGAACTGCGAACTGGAAAACTGGTACGGGGAGCCTAAAATCAAGGCCGGTCCAACGTCGGGATAACTTGCGTCAGCAGCGCTTTGACCTTGATCATGCCATCGACCAAATTGCGTTCGATTTCGGCCATAGTGATCGCCCCCGGCGCCTTGCCCGCTGCCCGGTTGGCGATCACCGCGCAGACGGCGTAACGCAACCCCAGTTCGCGCGCTAAAGCCGCTTCCGGCATGCCGGTCATACCGACGATATCGCAACCATCTCGCTCCAGCTTGCGAATTTCCGCTGCCGTTTCCAGCCGCGGTCCCTGCATCGCCGCGTAAGTGCAGGACTCGCGCGCTTCCAGATTCAGCGCGCGAGCGGCCTCGATGAGTCGCATTCGCAGCTCGCCGCAGTAAGGCTGAGTGAAATCAACGTGAGTAACGTGGCTCAGATTGTCCTCGAAAAAGGTGCAATGCCGTCCCCAGGTGTAATCCACCAGTTGATCCGGAAAAGCCAGGACGCCCGGCATCATGTCGTCCCGAATCCCTCCCGCTGCCGCTATCGCGATGACCTGCGTGATCCCGATCCGGTGCAGTGCCCAAAGGTTGGCCCGGTAATTGACCTTGTGCGGCGGGAGAGTGTGATGCGGGCCGTGCCGAGGCAAAAACACCACGGCCCGGCCACCTAGCTCGCCGTGAATCATGGGACTGGACGGCTCACCATAGGGGGTGGATTGGGTTTCCCGATGGGTAATTTTCAAAGTGTCCAGGGACGTGAGGCCGGTGCCTCCGATAATGGCGATGGTTGGAACCATGGCGGATATCCTCGCAAACAAGAACCAACTTTAGGAGGACGAGACGAGAGTCGCTGGGCGACTACTCGCGGGCAGCATAAATAGCCGGTAGGTTGCGCCAATATTCTTTATAGTCCATGCCGCAACCGAACACGTAACGATCCGGCACCTCCAAACCGACGAAATCGACGGTCAGGCCCGACACTTTGCGGTCGTGCCGTTTATCGACCAAGACCGCGCTATACACCGCCGTTGCGCCCTCTTGGCGGATTTCGCCCAGGATCGCATGGAGGGTATCGCCTTCGTCGAAGATGTCGTCCACTACCAGGACGACTTGGCCGGCCACCGCCGGTCGCGGACGGGCGATCCAATCGATTTCGCCGCCGCGCGTACCACTGCGATAGCGAGTGGCGTGCAGATAACCGACCCGCAGCGGAAACTGCAGGCGCGACAGCAACCGCGCAGCGGTCACGAACGCGCCGTTCATCACCACCAGCACCAGAGGATCGCGGCCTTCTAGCTCGGCGGCGATGGCGGCGGCCAGGCGATCCAAGGCAGCCTCGACCTGCTCGGGCGGACACAACAGCTCGGCTTCGCGCAACACGACGAACGCCTGCTCGGCGGTAATGCCAGACATAAATTAGCTCCCAAACCCCATGGCGGACTCAAGCCAGCCAACCGGAATGATCGGCGCTCAGATATCCATCTCCAACAACGGAACCGCATCGTAATCGCGCACCAGACGGCAGGCCCGCTGCCAAACCGGGTCGCGGTGCAACCGCTCTACGGTCGAGTGGCCGCGCCCGTGCAAACGGATCAAACGCAACTGGCTGACCGGCTCCGGGACATAACGCAGGTTGTCGAGAATGGCGATGGCGGCGNNGCCATATCCAGATCGTCGCTGAAGATGACGCCCTGAAATTCCAGTTGCCGGCGCAGAATATCTTTCAGCCAGCGCGCCGAAAAACCGGCCGGCCTGTCGTCCACTTGCGGATAGAGAACGTGGGCCGGCATCAGCGCCACCAAACCGTAATGGATCATCCGCTCGAACGCCAGCAGATCGGCAGAAGCCAGATCGTCGTAAGAGCGCGGATCGACTGGCAGTTCCAGGTGCGAATCGGCGGCGATTCCGCCGTGTCCCGGAAAATGTTTGCCGACCGCTTCCATGCCGGCTTTCTGCATTCCGCTCGCATAGGCGTGGGCCAGATCGGCCACCGCATCGGGATCGCGATGGAATGCGCGGTCGCCGATAATCCCGCTGACGCCGTGGTCTAAATCCAGCACGGGCGCGAAGCTGAAATCTACTCCGACCGCACGCAGCTCGGCGGCCATCAGCCAACCGGTGACTCGCGCCAGTTGTTTGGCGCGCATCCGATCCCGATCGTAAAGCTCGCCCAGACGCCGTACCGCCGGCAGCCGGGTAAAACCGTCGCGAAACCGTTGGACTCGACCGCCCTCGTGATCCACCGCCACCAGCAAGCGCGGTTGGCGCAGAGCATGGATGGCAGCCGTCAACGCCGCCACCTGCTCCGGGGACTGATAGTTGCGGCTGAACAGGATCACGCCGCCTACCAGCGGATGACGCAGGAGATCCGACTCTTCGACGGTCAACTCCAAACCGTCCAGTCCCAGCATCACCGGCCCCAATGCCATCGCTCGCACCTCGCTCGGCTCGCCACAGAAAATGGTTCTATGATAACGCTTAATTTGCCGATAACCAGTTCTATGCCCAAGCCGATTTCCCTGCGCCAACGCTCGCGCTCGACTCGTCCACCGGCCGGTGTGCCGAGTCGCGTCGCCTGGATTCGATCGCTGGTTTGGTTCTTGCCGGTATTGCTGGCCCTGCCTGGTATCGCCGATGCCGAGATGGGCTGGCTTAGCCAAGATTCGATCGATTTCCACGGTTTCGCGGAAAAAGTGCAGTTCGCGCTCTGGGTCGTGGTTCCCGCTATCATGCTCGTCGTCGTCGTACTGTTCTGGTCTTGGCTGCTATACCGACAGACGGCGCGGCGCACCCGGCAATTGCAGCGGGAGCTAAGCGAGCGCCGGCGAGTGGAGATGGCGCTGCGCGAAAGCGAGACGCGCTTTCGCGATGTGACCGAAGCGGCTAGCGACTGGATTTGGGAGATGGACGAAAATCTGCGATTTACCTATTTGTCGGAACGGTTCTATGCGCTGACCGGAATCGCGCCCCAATATGTGCTGGGTCGCACTCGTTGGGAGCTTGCCGGGGTCGATTCGGCTGCCGATCCGCAAAAATGGCGCAGGCATCGGGAACTGTTGGAAAAGCATTTATCGTTTCGCGATTTCATCTATCAAACCCAATTGACCAGCAACCAGAAAGAGGGTCGATATCTGAAAGTCAGCGGCAAACCGATCCACGACGGTCAAGGCCGATTCCGGGGCTACCGCGGGACCGGCACCGACATCACCGAGCAGGTCAAAGCGGAAACGGCGTTGCATCAAAGCGAATTGCGCTTGCGACGCATCATCGATCTGGTGCCGCACATGATCTTCGCCAGAGACAGCCACGGCCATTTCCTGTTGGCCAATCGCGCCACCGCCGCCGCCTACGATATGACGGTCGGGGAACTGGTCAACCGATCCCATCATATCGTTCATCGCGTCGACGAAGAAGCGGAACGAATGCTGGCCGACGACCAAGAAGTGATCGAAAGCTGGACTTCCAAGCTCGTTGCCGAAGAAACGTTCACCGATCACGCCGGCCAGGTCCATACCTTGCAAACCATGAAAATCCCCTTCACCGAGCCTGGGCTGAACGAAGCGGCAGTGTTGAGCGTAGCGATCGACATTACCGAACAAAAACGCGCAAAAGAAGAAGTGGCGCGAATGCGGCTCTACCTCAAAAACATCATCGACTCGATGCCATCGGTGCTGATCGGCGTCGATCCTTGGGGCTATATCACGGTGCTGAACCAACCGGCCGAACAAGCCGGCGGCGTGTCCTGGGAAGCGGCGCAGGGTCGCTTCTTCGGCGAGGTATTTCCGCAGTTGGAAGGCCAATTCGAGCAGGTACGGCAAGCGATTCGTCATGGCCGCCCGATCAAAACCCCCCGGATGACATTGGAAGTCGAGGGCGAACTGCACTACGCCGATGTTATGGTTTATCCTCTCATGGCCGACACCGCCAGCGGTGCCGTGATTCGAATGGACGATATCACCGCTCGGGTCCGCATCGAATCGATGATGGTGCAAACCGAAAAAATGTTGTCGGTCGGCGGATTAGCGGCCGGCATGGCCCACGAGATCAACAACCCCCTCGGCGCGATCCTGCAAGGTAGCCAGAATATCCTGCGGCGCATCGGGCCGGATATGTCCCAGAATCGTTCGGTAGCCGACGCCTTGGGCATCGACCTGAACTTGCTCAACCGCTATCTCCAAGAACGCGGTATCCTACGATTTTTGGAGGGGATTCGCGAAGCTGGCACCCGCGCTGCCAAGATCGTCGCCGATATGTTGTCGTTCAGTCGGCGCAGCGAATCGCGTTTCGCCCTGGTCGATGTGGAGGACATGCTGGAAACCGTTTTACGGTTGGCGGCCAGCGACTACGATCTGAAAAAGAAGTACGATTTCAAGCGAATCACCATTGAGCGCGATTACGATCCCGCATTGCGTGCGGTGTATTGCGACAAGACGGAAATCGAGCAAGTGATCCTGAACCTGCTCAAAAACGCTGCCCAGGCTATGGCCGAGGAGGGTACGCCATCGCCCACCATCACCCTGCGCACCTTGCACGAGCCGGACTACGTTTTGATCGAAGTCGTTGACAACGGTCCCGGTATGGACGACAAAATCCTAAAGCGGATATTCGAGCCTTTCTTCACCACCAAAGAGGTCGGCGCCGGGACAGGCCTGGGTTTGTCGGTGTCTTATTTTATCGTGACCGAGCAACATAACGGCCGACTCTCGGCGACATCCAAGCCGGGACAGGGTAGCCGTTTCAGCATCCGCCTACCCCGGATTCGGGAGGCGCTACCATGACAGGTTGGGTTTTGATCGTCGACGACGAGGAAATGATTCGGGAAAACTTGAAGGCGTATCTGGAAGACGAAGGCCTGGGAGTCGCGGCGTTCGAGTCTGCTACCCATGCTTTGCGCTGGCTGAGAGACGGAACCGCCTGTCGGGTGTGCATCATGGACATGCGCCTGCCCGACATGGACGGCAATGCTGCCATCCGCATTCTCCATCGACTGTATCCCGAGATGGAGTTCCTGATCCACACCGGCTCTTCTAGCTATAGCCTGCCCGAAGATTTGCGCGCCATGGGTCTCGACGACGACCGGGTCTATCGCAAACCGCTGGGCGATATGGCGCCCCTGGCGGCGGCGGTACGCGCGCTGGCAGCTCCGCGAGAGGTCCGACCATGAACGTAAAACCCGCGCGTATCCTGATGATCGACGACGAACAACTGGTCCTCGAAGTCCTCACCGCTTATCTGGAGGACAGCGGGTTCGAGGTCACCCAAGCCATCGATGGCCAAACCGGCATCGAACTCGCGCGGCGCGAACAGTTCGACCTGGTACTGTGCGACTTGCGCATGCCGGGCATAGACGGTTTGCATGTGCTGGCCACGATCACTTGCGAGTTTCCGGAGTTGCCGATCCTAGTCGTCTCCGGCATGGGTGGCATGAGCGACGCCATCCAGGCACTCAAGCTCGGCGCCTGGGATTACGTTACCAAGCCGATCGAGGATATGGCAATTTTGGAACACGCCATCGCTCATGCATTGGAGCGGGCCCGGCTGCGACGGGAAAACCGCGAACATCGCGAACACCTCGAAGCCGTCAATGATCAGTTGCGGCAAACCTTGCGGCGCTTGCAAGAAGATGAAGCGGCAGCGCGACGCATCCAGTTCCAACTATTGCCAGAAAACGATAAAGTTTACCGAAGCTACCGATTCCACCGCCATCTGCTCACCTCGCAGTACCTCAGCGGCGATTTTGTCGATTATTTTCCCATCGATGGCGATCATCTCGGTTTCTACATCGCCGACGTGTCCGGTCACGGCGTATCGTCGGCCTTCGTCACGGTCATGCTCAAAAGCTACATCGGCCGTTACCGGGAGCTGCACCGCCAGAACCGTGACAGAGGGATTCTCAATCCCGCCGAAACCTTGAGTCGGCTGAACCGGGAAATTTTCAGTTGCCACATGGATAAATACCTGACCATCTTTTATGGCGTTATCGAATGGGGCACCAACCGGCTGCGCTATAGCAGTGGCGGCCAGTTTCCCTTTCCGATCCTGTTCGACGGGAAAGAGTCTTGCTTTATCGGCAAAAAGAGCTTGCCGATCGGATTGTTCGATTTCGCCAGCTACCAGACCGAATCCCTACAACTGCCGCCCCGCTTCGCGATGGTGCTCATCTCGGATGGCATCCTGGAAGCCCTACCGCAAGCCAATCTGCGCGACAAGCAGTCGTTTTTGCTCGAAACCGTCCGTCACATCGATCTTAGCATCGAGAATTTGATCCAGGCCCTCGAACTCGACCGGTCGGGACCGTTACCGGACGACGTGACCCTGCTGCTGGTCGAGAGGAAGAGCTGACATGCAGGATGGCGCCGCTTTTTACGTCAAACAAGGACGCATCTTCGTCATCAAGCTGGTCGGCGATATCCGCTACACCATGGGCTGCGCCTTGGGAGATTTTTTGGACAGCCTGTTCGCGCGCACCGACTACGACGATATTGTCGTCGATATGACCCAAACCCACTCCATCGACAGTACCAGCCTGGGTTTGCTGGCGAAGATCGCCAACTTCTGCCGCAACCGCTTCGCCCATAAAACCACCCTGTTATCCACCGATCCCGACGTCAACCAGGTATTGGATACGATGGGGTTCTACGAGATCTTCGCTATCCGCGACACCGGAGAAACCATTTCGGAGACTTTGCAGCAACTGGCGACGCAGGATCCTTGCAAAGAAGAACTGACCCGGATCGTCTTCGAGGCCCACCGCACCCTCAGCGAACTCAACCCGCGCAACCGGGAAACGTTCAAAAGCGTGCTCGATAGCTTGCGGCCCAAGTTGGACGAGCATTGAACGTCCGGAACCCGGCGCGCGTTGGCGACGCTCCGGCATCGTAATGCCGCTTCAGTCGGCGACCAACACCCGATCGCCGGCGATCACCTGCTCGAACAACGCCAGCAAATCTCGGTTGCGCATGCGGATGCAGCCGTGCGATAGCGGCACGCCCACGGGAGCTGCATCCGGACAGCCGTGAATGTAGATGAACCGGCGTAGAGTATCGCACTCGCCGCCCCGGTTGCGGCCGGGCTCCAGCCCGGTCAGCCAGAGAATCCGGGTCAGGATCCAATCCCGCTCCGGGTAGCGTGCCGCCAATTCCGGATCGTAAATTTCGCCGGTCGGTCGGCGGCCGACGAACACGGTGCCGACCGGCAATCCAGCGCCGATTTTGATGCGGATACGGTGCCAACCGCGCGGAGTACAACCGCTGCCGCGCCGCTCGCCGACACCGTTGCGAGCGGTGGACACCGGATAGACCGCCAGCGGCCTCTCTCCGGCAGCCAGCATCAAGCGCTGCTCGGGGATGCTGATTCGAATCAGTCGCTCGGGCATCGCCAAGTCTTATAGGGATGCCGGGCCAGTTGCGAGTTGTAGTAGCGGATGTCGTGCGAAACATCCTCACCCAGCCAGTCCGGCCGCGCGAACGGTTCGTCGGCACAACCCAATTCCACTTCCGCCACGATCAGGCCGGCGTTGTCCCCCGCAAATTCGTCGATCTCCCAAACGTGCTGGCCGTAGCGCACGAAATGGCGGGTCTTCTCCAATAGAGGCTTTTCGCACAGAGCGTCGAGAATCTCTTCGGCTTCGTCCTGCGGGATGGGGTATTCGTACTCGCTGCGCTGGATGCCGAGCGTACCGCTCTTGATGTTGAGAAAACCTTGGCCGCCCGCGATCCGCACTCGTACCGAGCAGCGGGCGTCGCTGGTCAGATAGCCTTGGCGCATCCGTACCGAACGTTCGACCCTTTGCCGCCAACGGTCGTCGCGGACCAAAAACTTGTGCTCGATTTCGATGCCCATAGCGAAGCTCGTCGCGTTGGATTTTCCTGTTCGCATGGTAGGACAAACAGCGCACTTTGTGTATGCTTGTTTAAATCGCATGACTTATGGAGGGAAAATCGTAATGAGCGACACCGACCTCGATCGGATAACGCTGCTCGACGAAGAAGTCATCGCCGAATTGCGCGAAGTCTTGGAGGACGAGTTCGCCGAACTGCTCCAGCATTTTCTAAACGAATTACCGCTCCAGTTCGCGCGTTTGCAAACCGCCATCGACCAAAGCGATGCCGGTGAACTCTATCGCGTCGCCCACCAGCTCAAATCCAGTTGCGGCAGCATGGGCGCGCTGCGGCTGGCGGAGTTGGTTCGGCGCCTAGAGCGCGCCGGGCGAGAAAGCACGCTCGACGATGCTACGGCACTGCTGGATCGTACTCGCGCCGTTAGTGCCGAAACGGTAACCGAGTTACGTGCCCATTTGAATTAAGCGCCCTCGCCGACCACGGCCTGAATCGCCGCATGACCGATCATCGTCACACCAATCGTCTGGTCCACGAAACCAGCCCTTATCTGCGCCAGCATGCCCATAATCCGGTGGATTGGTATGCCTGGGGCGAAGACGCTCTGGAAAAAGCCCGCCGCGAGGGCAAGCCGATCCTCCTGTCCATCGGCTATTCGGCTTGTCACTGGTGTCACGTCATGGCGCACGAATCCTTCGAGGACGAAGCGACTGCCCAAGTGATGAACGACCTGTTCGTCAACATCAAAGTAGACCGCGAGGAACGGCCCGATCTCGACAAGATTTACCAGGCTGCCTTTCAGTTGTTGCACCGGCGGGCCGGCGGTTGGCCGCTGACTCTGTTTCTGGCCCACGACGATCAAACGCCGTTCGTCGGCGGAACCTATTTCCCCAAAATACCCCGCTACGGAATGCCGGCCTTCACCGATGTTTTGCGCCGGGTCAGCGCCCATTATCGCCAGAACCGGCAAGACCTGATCTTGCAAAAACAAGCGCTTTTGGAAGCGTTGCGCACCGAAATCGCCGCACCGTCCACCGACGTGCCCGACTTGACCCCCGACCCCTTGCAGGTGGGGCGCGATCAATTGGTTCGCAGCTTCGATCCGGTCCATGGCGGGTTTGGCGGTGCGCCGAAATTCCCGCACCCGACCAGCCTGGAGCGGCTCTTGCGACACTGGGCCACCAGCGTTCAACGCGACGAACCGGATCGACAAGCCGAAACCGCCGCACTATTCACTTTGCGTAAGATGGCGCTGGGCGGGGTTTACGACCAGCTCGGCGGCGGGTTTTACCGCTACTCGGTAGATGCCGAATGGCAAATCCCCCACTTCGAGAAAATGCTGTACGACAATGGCCCCCTGCTGGCGCTGTACGGCCAAGCCTGGCGGGCCACCCAAGACCCGCTGTTTCGGGCAGTTGCCGAAGAAACCGGCGAGTGGGCGATGCGGGAAATGCAGTCGCCGGACGGTGGCTATTACGCCACGCTCGACGCCGATTCCGAAGGCGAGGAAGGCAAATTCTATCTTTGGACGCTGGAGCAGGTTCAGGAATTGTTGGACACGGCGGACTACTCGGCCGCCGCCGCGCATTATGGCCTGAACCGGCCGCCCAACTTCGAGGATCGTGCCTGGCATTTGCGGGTTGTCGCCGAAATGCCCGAACTGATCCAGCGGTCGGGTAGCGATGCGACGCAACTCGCCGGCCGCTTGGCCGCTGCCCGCCGCAAGCTGTTGGAAGCCCGTTCGCGACGGGTTTGGCCAGGCCGCGACGAGAAAATACTGACCGCGTGGAACGGGCTGATGATCCGGGGCATGGCGATTGCCGGCCGGCATTTGGGGCGAGCCGATTTCGCGGCGTCGGCAGAGCGCTCGCTCGATTTCGTCCGTGCCCACCTTTGGCGCGACGGTCACCTGCTGGCAGTCTACAAGGACGGTCGAAGCCGGCTAAATGCCTATCTGGACGACTACGCTTTTCTGATCGATGGCATTCTGGAGCTGCTGCAATGCCGTTGGCGCGATGGAGATCTCGACTTCGCCCTGGCGTTGGCCGATGTGCTGCTGGAATGGTTCGAGGATCGCGAGGCCGGCGGTTTTTATTTCACCGCATCCAACCACGAGCGGCTGATCCAGCGCCCTAAGCCAGCGCACGACGACGCGTTGCCCGCCGGGAACGGAGTGGCCGCGCAAGTGCTGTCGAAGCTCGGGCACTTGACCGGCCGGACCGCTTATCTGGATGCGGCCGAGCGAACTCTACGTTGGGCCTGGCCGACGGTCGAGCGGATGCCCGCCGCCTGCAACACCATGCTGACGGCGTTGGAGGAATATCTGGAACCAGGGCAAACCGTCGTGCTGCGCGGCGAGACGATGGCGCTGGAGGAATGGCGAGACCGCTGTGCCAAGCCGTATGCCCCGCGCCGTTTGACGCTACCGATTCCCGTCGGCGCTACCCTACCGGCAGGGCTATTGACCGAGAGACAGGCTGGCGCGACGCCGGTGACCGCCTACGTTTGCGGGGGATCGGAGTGCCTGCCGCCAATCGCTGAGCTGAGCGAGCTGGAGCATCAATTGACCGGGGAGGTACCTGCCCCTTGAACTGCAGCGCGTTGGTCCGCGCCGGCCCAAACCTGCCAGGTTCGCGCGGAAACTAGCGCCCACCAAGTCGCCGGTGCGGCGACGAGAAATATCGCGAAGCATAGGCGCCGAGTTGCCACACCTCATATAATGATAGAGATGAATTCCAGACAGCAACCAAAAACCTAGCGCTTTCCTGGAAAGCCCGGCGTTTTCCGGCAAAGGTGCTTCTAGCCAATCCCATCTTGGAGAGGGTTCATAACTATGACGATTCATCTTTACTTTTCGCTGATCCCCGAAGCATTGATCGCTTCCATGCTGCCCCCGGAACAGTTCGGTCAATACTACGCGACCGGCCACAAGTACAAGTCCAAGGGGCAAGCCATCTTTTTCGAGGTCGATCCGGCATTCCGCCACGAGTTTTTCAACATCGACGAGGGGCTCAAACGCTGTACTCCGCACCCGGATGGCACGCCCAAAAACTCGGTCTACATCTCGATTTACCGAGTGCTGGAACATATTCCGGTCAGCGCTCTGGGCAAATTGTATCTGTGCACGGCCTACGGCCAATCGCTGGGATTGGATCGGGCCAATGCTTTTCCAAAGAAAGAATCCGGCCTGCATATGTATCAGGATCTCGCGCCAGTCAATAGTCTGGTGGTCAGCGCACAAGATCCGCAAACTTATTACGACAGCGTTACCAGCCAACCTGCCAAATTCATCCGGTTCCCCGGCTTGTGCTTCGTCGAACTGGGCTTGGGCGCGCTGGCGACAGATCCGGTCAACGGAGCGGTGGGCGACCTGCCGTATTCGTTCATGCATCACCTGCGCGAGGCTTTGTTGGAAGTCGATCCCAGCGGCAAGCAAAGCAAGCTAGTGCATCGGGTCCATTCTCTGGAATTCCCCTACCGGATGATCAAGAGCGGAATTTATATCGGCAACGGTTCCGATCTCGCCTTCTACCCCATGCCGTCGCACGAGGTTTTGCGCCGGGATCACAATAGCTGGTGGCGTTCGGCCAATCTGTAAAGAGAACGCGCCGTTGGCTCACGCCGGCGGCGGCCGTTTGCTTGCCGCAACAAAAAGCAGCGGCGAACAATAACTCGCAAAAACCAAAACGATACGCCCCAGCCGATAACCGGCTGGGGCGTCATCTGGGTATCGCCAAATCGAATTCAGTACGGGTCGTAGTATCCCGGAGGCGGTCCATCATCGCGATAGTAGCGATAGCGTCGCGGCGGTGGGCGATTTCGCCAATACGGGTCGTTATTTTGATAATCCTGATTATCCATCTGGTTGCCGATCGTACCACCGATCAGCGCACCGGCTAAACCTCCGGCTACGGCACCGTTGCGATGATCGAGCTGATGGCCGATCACTGCGCCGGCCGTCGCGCCCATTAGAGCGCCATTATGGGTACGGTAATACGGCGCACCGGGCGGGGCACAAGCCACCATCAGGCTCGATACCGCAGCGAAGAAAGCGATTTTTAGTGGCGCATTCATGGGATTCTCCAAATCGACGTGCTGGGCTGAGGCAAAAAAGTTGACGGCGATCACTTGCATCGAAAAAATGCTCGCGGTGACGCCGTCATCAAGACCCACATACACCCACACTGGTTAGGATGCAGTATCTTGCAAACAACGTGAATATTGCCTGAACGCAACGCGCGGCCGGCAATTCGCCAGGGACTGGACCAGGAAAGCGCCTAATCTTCGATTTCGGCGACGAGACGCGCTTGCAGATCCCGTCCGACGAGCGCCGCTCGCCAGCCGTGGCACAGCGGAGAGTCTTCGTTGACCAGCAATTTTTCTACGTCGCGCCGGTCGGCAACCGACTGGAGTGGAATGCCGTGTTCTTTCGCACGCGCCGCGATGAAATCCAGCAGTTTATCGATGCGAGCGGCTTGTTTCGGCGAAAGCTGGAGTTTGCGCGGCCGGGCCGGCCACTGCTCCGGTGGTTCGGCGCGGGCGACGGCGATTCGAGCCAACAACGTTTCGCCATATCGCTGGCGGGTCGTGGCGGGTAGGACGCCAACGCGTTGCAACTGATCCAAAGTTTCCGGCATCCGCCGGGACAATTCGAGCAACGCGGCATCGCCCAGGATCCAGCGGCGTGGCCGATCATCGGTGCCAGCTTGCTCCTCGCGCCAGGCTGCTAACGCCCGGAGTACCGCCCGTTGCGCGCCGCGCAGCCGATCATGTTCCCGGACTCGTCGCCACGCATCCAGAGGTTGCAACCGGTAGCGATCCAGATCGGTCAGCGCCCGAAAATCCTCGGCCAACGCGTCCAGCCAACCGCGTTCCTGCAAGGCTGCGAGCTGTATGGGGTACAATTCTCGCAGATAGCGCACATCGTCGGCCGCATAGATCAACCATTCCGGGGCCAGCGGCCGATGGCGCCAGTCGGCGCGAGTGTGCATTTTGGCGAGATCGACCCCAAGCTGTCGCTGTACCAAGGCCGCGTAGCCGATCTGATCGCCGCAGCCCAAAACGAGAGCGGCCAACTGCGTATCGAAGATGGGGGTTGGAACTGTCCCGCGCAGATGGAAGAAAAGTTCTAGATCCTGACGTGCAGCATGCAAAACCTTAGTCGTGGCTGGATCGTAGAGAATATCCAGCAAAGGTTCTAGCGATGGCAACGCCAGCGGATCGATGCAGGCCACTTGCCCAGGAACGGCGATCTGGATCAAGCAAAGCTGGGGATAAAAAGTCCGTTCCCGGACGAATTCGGTATCGAGCGCTAGCCAAGACGCGCCACGCAGGCGAGCGCAGAAATCGACCAACGCCGGCTGGTCGACGATGTAAAGATCGCTCAGCTCACTCCCGCCGCCAAGCACCGGACCTCCCCCCTCTCTTCTCCAGCAGGCGGATACCGGTCATGGTCATGCTCCGATCCACCGCTTTGCACATATCGTAGATCGTCAACAGCGCTATCTGAACAGCGGTCAAAGCTTCCATTTCCACACCGGTCCGACCCTGCGTTTCCACGGTAGCCTGACAGCGGACGGCGGTGCGTTCCGGTTGTGGCTCCAAATCCACCGATACCCGGCTTAGGGCCAGCGGATGACAGAGCGGAATGAGATCGGCGGTGCGCTTGGCGCCCATGATGCCGGCGATGCGGGCGATGCCGAGCACGTCGCC
>DEHU01000262.1 GCA_002352125.1 Competibacteraceae bacterium UBA2792
GCCATCATCCGGATTCAGCCGTTCCTCGATCACTGCGGATTGCCCAAGCTGCCGGGCCGCGAGCCGTTCGGCGGCGAAATCCTCAGCCACGATTTTGTCGAAGCGGCGCTGCTGCGCCGGGCCGGNNACCCTGATCGATTACGCCAAGCGCGATCGTCGTTGGTGTCAGGGCAATCTCCAGCATTTGCGGCTAGGTCTGTCTCGTGGATTTAATCTATTGAGTCGGCTGCACTTTCTGATGGGGGTGATGTCTTACGCGGCCTCACCTCTCTGGCTGCTGTTCCTGATTGCCACGGGCATCGAGGCGTATCTCCAAACCCAGCAGGAGTTGGTGTACTTCTTCGGGCACAATTGGGTGCCGGTGTGGCCGGTGTCGTTTGCGGTCGAGATGACCACCGTGCTGTTGGTGACACTGACCATGCTGTTTTTGCCCAAGCTTTTGGCGCTGTTGCTGCTATTGAAGGACGACAAGCTGCTTCGCGCCTACGGTGGATTGTTTGGCGCGACGGCGAGCGTGGTTTTGGAGACGGTGTTCTCGGTGCTGACGGCTCCGGTACTGATGCTGTTTCAGACCAAGTTCGTGCTGGCGATCCTGATGCGCCGCGCGGTGGGTTGGCCGCCACAACAGCGCGGCGATCACATGACCAGCTTTAAGGAAGCGGCGCTGGCGCACGGCGGACACACGCTGATCGGCGTCGTCGCCGGCGCGCTGAGTTACTGGTACGTGCCAGCTTTCTTTTGGTGGTTCACGCCGGTACTGCTGGGGTTGGTGCTGTCGATTCCGGTTTCGATGTTGTCTAGCAGTATCGCCCTCGGCCAAAAGTCGCGAGCGTTGGGTTTATTTTTGACCCCGGAGGAGACCAATCCGCCGGCAGTGCTGCGGTATCTGGAGGAGAATCTGGAAGATGACGAGCCGGTGCTGCCGGTGTTGCGGGACAAGCCGCACAGCCGCTTCGTTCAAGCCTTGACCGATCCCTACGTCAACGCCCTGCATCTTTCTTTGTTGCCGGAACGGGAACCGCCGGGCAAGCGCCGCCGCCATTATCTGGAAGGCTTGGTTCACCAGTTGGAGGAAGAGGGACCCGATAGCCTGAGCGCAGCGCAGAAGCGCGACTTGATCGCGGACCCGGACACGTTGCAACGCTTGCATGTGTTGTTCTGGAGCCGGCCACCCGCCAACGCCGGGATGTTGCCGTAACGAGTGACCAGTTCGGGGCTGCGTTCGTGGATTGGGCAATCGAGCCGGTCGATATCGCCGGCGATAGCGATCCGCCGCGCTGGCGTGGCTCGGACCGGATCGCTACAATTTGTTCGAAATCGGAGAGGTGGCAGAGCGGTCGATTGCGGCGGTCTTGAAAACCGTTGACCCGCGAGGGTCCGTGGGTTCGAATCCCACCCTCTCCGCCAGGATTTCGCTCCGAAAACCTTCGTCCCCGGCCCCTTGCCTGTTCGAAGCTGGTAGGGTTTCGGTTGGCGCGGTAGCGCGATCCTCCGCTGCGGGATACCGGTATCCCGTTGTGAAACCCGAAGCGCCATCGTTTCCGTGAACCCGAAGCATAGATGGCAGATCGGACTCGAATCCGCATCTGCGCACAGTTGGGACGAGGAGCGTATCGGGAAAA
This sequence comes from Competibacteraceae bacterium UBA2792, assembly GCA_002352125.1. Lineage (GTDB taxonomy): Bacteria > Pseudomonadota > Gammaproteobacteria > Competibacterales > Competibacteraceae > Competibacter_A. Next base: position 1,623 of record DEHU01000262.1, read on the forward strand.
AACGGTCGTGGACGCGGCTTGCTCGACTTGTTGTGGCCGTTCCGTGCCGGTCACGCTGCCGCTAAAGCAGAACCTCCAAAGGGAGCGAAGACGTGGTAGCGACCCCGGCCCTGCCGCTTCGCTTCGTACAAGGCGCGATCGGCGTCCGCGATGGGTTGAGGGCCGGCCGGCTCGTCCGGATCGCAAAGACGGATGCCTACGCTGGCGCCGATCCGGATGGGTTGCACCGAGATCGAAAACGGTTTTTGGAGGGTCGCCACGATGCGCTGGGCGATCCGTCCCGCCGCATCGGGGTCGGTCAGGTCGGTCAGCAGCACGGTGAACTCGTCCCCACCCCGCCGCGCGACCGTGTCGGTTTCACGGACGCACTCGCATAGCCGTTGGGCGACGGCACGCAGCAGCCGATCACCGGTTGGATGGCCGTGGACATCGTTGACTCGCTTGAAGTGGTCGAGATCCAGAAACAATACGGCGACGCCGGTTCGGTGCCGGCGCGCGTGCTTGAGGGCTTGCTCCAACCGATCCTCGAACAAGCGGCGATTGGCCAGCCCGGTTAGCGGGTCATAGAATGCCAAGTTCTTGAAATGTTGCGCCCGCCACGACAGCCACGCTAACAGGATCGCATTCAGCATCAACATCAACGCTGTCAGAAACATCAAGCACTCCTTAATCGAGAAAGCGGTTGGCCGGACCCGGCCACAGGACATCGATCAGGGTGGCGGAGGCTTGATGGAGAGTATCGGCAGCCCCATCGTTTCCTTGAGGGCGTGCGATCATCCGATCCGGCGACCGATGGGACCCGGTAACCGATGGACGCTCGCGTTGCAAAGACGCTGGTTTGTCCGCTCTCGCCGGAGCCAGATCATCGATTTGCCCGGCCGCCCTTGCCGTTGCCGGTCTAACGTACAATGATTGCCGCGATTTTCTCCAAATTTCTACAGGATCGAATCCGCCATGAAATCCGTTCTCGCTATCCGTCACGTTGCCTTCGAAGATTTGGACGCTTTCGGTTCGATGCTGGCCGAGCGCGGCTATGCCATCCGCTACCTGGAGGCCGGTTACGATGATCTGGCCGCGCTGGACCCTTTGGCTGACGACTTGCTGGTGGTGCTGGGTGGGCCGATCGGCGTTTATGAAGATGAGGCGTATCCGTTCGTTCGCGACGAATTGCGGCTGCTGCGGACCCGGCTCGACGCTGGCCGGCCGACGCTTGGAATTTGCCTCGGTTGCCAGATGATCGCCCAGGCGCTGGGCGGGCGGGTTTATCCGGG
>DEHU01000163.1 GCA_002352125.1 Competibacteraceae bacterium UBA2792
CGGGGCGTAGCGCAGCCTGGTAGCGCACCTGCATGGGGTGCAGGTGGTCGGAGGTTCAAATCCTCTCGCCCCGACCAATCAAAACAACGGCTTGACATTGTGAATGTCAAGCCGTTTTCGTTGTTGCTTTCTTGGCCAAGCGCGCTAGGCGGTCGAACCGATCCGCCAAGATCGCCGCTCCAGGCAAGCCCTGGCTGAGAGATGATCGCACTGGTGCTGACAGCTCGGCGTGAGGTGACCGATTGGCCGAAATCCAGAGTCGGCTCGAACAGCCGGTCTAACAAATCCGCATCGTCGAAATGGCGCCGGCCCACGAAAGTGATCGCGTGCCGGCCGCGTTCGCGCATCGTGCCAGGTGACGGTACGCCGGTTGGCCACAACAGCCAGCGTTCGGCGCGCTCGCTGCCGACGACCAAACCGTCCGATCCGAACAGGCTGCGCGACGGTTTGCCATCCACCACCGGCAGAGCGTACAGAACCGTGTAATCCCGCTCGTCCAGTTCGATGAGCGCGCCCGGCCGATCGGCGTAGATCCGTTGCAGGTAGTGGTTACTGGAAGAGAGTCGAATCACCACGCGTTCTTTATCGCTGACGGTCGGGGCCGGTTGCGGTACCAGCGGCGGTTCGGCCCAATCGGCCGTCTCGGGACGCAGCCGCAACCTCGGACCGGGAAAAAGGTGGTGGTAGCAGCCACAGGCGTGGATGCTGTCGTATAGCAGAGGCCGACCCACACGATCCAGCGTGACCCGCCACAGCACGCCGTCCAGCGGTCCGCCGAGCAAGTCGAACGCGCCGGTCTTGGGGCGGGCGGCGAACCAAACCAGATAATTCAGTTGCAACAGCGGCTTGTCTTGCCAGCGCACGTAGGAGGCATAGCGGTAAACAACCGGTTTGGAAATATCGACCGATGGTGTGCCATCCACCTGCCAGCGGGGCGAACCTGGCTGGTCGGCATCGGTGGCTACGTCGATTTCCCAGATGGGCGCGTGGATGGCGAACAGCGTTTCCAATTGCGCCGAAGTCGGTTCGGCAACGCCGAGCGCATCGTGGCCGATGGCGGCGAAATCGATCGAGGCTGGCGGCACAACCGGCGTTCCGTAACGACGGAATTTACCTTGGACCGGAAGTTCCGCCAGCGGTTGGGCGAACAGCGCGCGGGTTTCTTCGTGATAGCGAAATACCCCGTAACCGACCGGCAACATGCTCAGAGGATAGAGGCCGAGCACTTGATTTGCGGTCAGATACTCGTCTGGAACCCGCGCCCGTTGCCGGATCGACGCCAAGCGTTCGGGATCGGCCAGATCGGCGGTTCGCAGCGTGTCGGCACAGCTTGTCAGCATGGCCGGAATTTCGCTGGTGGGCGCGTAACGGCGATTGAATTCCGCCCGGTTTTCGGCCGGCAGCGAGCTCCATTCGACGCGCCGGGCCTCCAGATTCAGTTTGCCCAAACGCTTTAGCCAAGCAGCGATTTCGGCTGGCGTCAGGGATCGGTCGCGAAACTCGGCCAGAAATCGATCCGCTCGCAGATAAGGAAAGCCATCGATGCGGGCGGGCGAGGAGGGCGTCGTTCCGCGTTCCGCCACCGCTGCATCGAGTTCGGCGTACAGTTCCAGGCAGCGGACAGCGGCGGGATCGTTTGGGGATCGCAGAGGATGCGTGGCGCAGCCGGCGAGCATTCCGATCAAGATCGAGCTGGCCAAACCGCATTTCGTCGCGTTCATTCCGTAGTCTCCATTCGCTTGCGCTGGCAAGATAGACTTTTTACGCGTTGGCCCGTTCCTCGGACCAGAACGCTCCGATCTGTAGGCCAGCCCGCATTACCGGCTACAATCGCAAGACGGTTCGTGATCGGAGAAATCATGCGCGTCTATCTGCTCTCGACGGCGGTCGCACCACTAGGCTCCGGGTTGGGCGGTGGAGTAGAACACATGGTCGGCGTCGCCGCCCGTCAGCTTCATGCGCTTGGCTATGCCGTCCAGGTGATCGCGCCGACGGGTTCCAGCGCCGACGTGCCGGATTTGCGCGTGCTGCCGGGCCGCTTGGCGCCGACCGCCTTGGCCCTCGATCGCGACGATCCGCTACCCATCGAGGCCGATGCGTTCCTCGGCACGGCCTTGCACGAACTGGCGGAGCGGGTTCGGCCCGGCGATGCCGTCCTGAACTTTTCCTACGACTGGTTACCTCTATTTGCGAGCGATTTTTTTCCCTGTCCGCTAGGAACCTTGGTGAGTATGGGGTCGCTGAATCGCTCGCTGGACCAGGAGATCCGCCGCGTTGCCGGCCGGCATCCGGAACAGCTCGCCTTTTTGAGTGCCGCGCAAGCGGCCAGTTTTGGTTTGACGAATCCGGTACGGCTGATTCCGCCGGGATTGGACCTTGCGCGCTATCGCTATAATTCTCGCCCCAATCGCGCTCTTTGTTGGCTGGGGCGGATCGTGCCCGAAAAAGGATTGGATGACGTGTTTACTTTTGCTGCTTGTACCGGTCATGCCGTAACCGTGTTTGGCGTCATGCAGGATCGGGTTTACTGGGATGGATTGGTGCGACGCTATTCCGGTGTGCCGGTTCACTACGGCGGTTTTCTCGACATGCCGGCTTTGGCCGAAGCGGTGGGGAAATTCCGTGCCATGCTGATGACGCCGAAATGGTTGGAAGCATTCGGCATCGTCGGGATCGAAGCACTGGCTTGCGGTACGCCGGTCGTCGCCTACCGACGCGGCGGCATCAGCGACTACGTGATCGACGGCGAAACGGGCTGGCTAGTGGAACCAGATGATCTCGATGGGTTGCGCGCGGCGGTCGAGCGCGTGGAGCAAATCGGCCGCGACCATTGCCGGACGCTGGTGGAAAGCCGCTACACCGAAGTTCGCTACGGTGCGGCGTTGGTGGACTGGCTCGAATCGCTGGTGGCGGGATCGACGCATCCAACGGGAGCGACAGCATGATCGGACAGGACGAGCGAAGGTGGAAGATCCATATCCGCAAGGACAATCTCAAATTCTCGGCAGCCCACATGACCGTGTTTCCCGACGGCAGCAAAGAAGGACTGCACGGTCACAACTACGAGGTCGAGCTGGCGGTAGAGCTGGTCGAGTCGGCGCTGGCGCGAATGCTCAGCTACGAGGCGTTCAAACAAGCGCTACGGGCGGTTTGCAACGCTTGGGACGAGAAGGTGCTGGTGGCGGGCGACAATCCGTGGCTGGAACCTTTGTCCAGCGCCAAGGGCGAATATGCTTTCCGGCTGTGCGGCAAGCGTTACGTGCTGCCGGTGGACGAGGTGGCGGTGCTGGACGTAGACAATATCACCGTCGAAAATCTGGCCCGGATTTTCTTTGATCGGTTCTGGAAAAAATTGACCAAAGATCAACCGATTGCTTGGCAGGAACAGATCGTGGCCGCAAGCTTGCGAATCGACGAATCGCGCGGTCAGGGCGCGACGTATTCGGTTCGCTTTGGCGGTCGAACGTAAGGGCACCGGCAAGATCGCCGCCTTTCCCCGAAGTCGCACGAATTGGCCGAATTCCTTCGGGAATTATCGTGGATTGGTAGCGGACCGCTCATCAAGCAGCGGTCAAGACCTTGTCGATCTTGCTTATCCAAATCAGCGCCTCGTCCTGAGTCAGCAGCATGATCTGCAAGTTATTGCGGTAATCCTGCCAGGATTTCTCGACATATTCGCTCATGGTATCGGCATAGACCACCAACCATTTCTCGGGCGGATCGTCCGGCCGGGCATTTTTTGCGTACTCCGCGCCGTGGTGTAGGCAGAGCAGATAGGTGTCCAGCGCTTTGCGGATCGCGCCGATGAAACCAATGCCTAGTAGCCCGCCGACCCGTAGCGCGCACTGCAATGCCAGCAGGTTTGCCGCGTAATGACGGTCAAGTGTTTGGTCGATGCTCATCGCGAAATTCCTGTACTGTTCGTTATTCTTACGTCGCACCATGATTTGGTGGAATCGTCGGGCTGGAATATGCAGCTATCCGGGTTGTCCGAATGACTGCATCATCTACCAAGGGACATCGGAAAGCAAAAAAATATCGCAAGTATCGAGCGTCGGATGTCGGCGAGAAAATCTTATAAGTAAGAGGGGTTGCGCGGGCCTTTCAGTTGGGCGTGCCTTCGTTCTCCTCCCGGCGGGAACGCAGCAGTTGGATAAACGTGTCGCTCACCGTATGGTCTTTGGTATCGGCGGCGTAGTCGATCAGCCGCCGCTCTAACGCTCTGGCGTCATCCAAGGGCAGAAGTCGGGCGAGTTGCAGGTAGACGCCCCGAAAGCGGGTATCGCCCAGATGCTTTTCCGGCTTGTCGTTATCGGGGCCGAGAAAAGCTTGGACGACGAAAAAATCCGCGATTTTGTCGTGCCGGAAATGCCATTCGGTGCGCGACTTGCCGCTCTCGTCCAACGAACGGCTGACCGCCATCTTGTGGCGTTCCATGCATTGCAACTCCTCGGCAAATTCGCCGACGGGCAGCGAGTCCTCGTCTTGGAGGCGCATCTGATAAACCGCCTCGGCGAATTGGCGGAGCGGAAACTTGTGGAGATGTTTTCCCCGATAATCCTCGGCCATGATCCGATATTGTTGTTGCTGCAAACGGAACAGATCGGGAGTTTCGCCACGCGCCAGCATGGCGGCCACCAGGGTCAGGTCCATCGGGTTGGACAGCAGTTGGCGCATGGCTGCTAGGGTTTCCGGCGATTGTTGGGGGTCGAGGGTGGCGGTCAGGTAATGCCGGCAGGTTTGTTCGTAGGCATCGCCCACAAGTTGGGCATCGTTGGGGAGGCTGGTTTTTCGGCTTAACAGAAAAGTCTCGATTTGGCTTTCGGTGAGGGGTTCGAGAACGTAGCTTTTGGCTGTCGCCGGCGGCGTCCATTCCAACGGCTGGGCGCTCATGAGGATGTTCCCCTTGAAGTAGCTTTCCACGAATCCGGTGATCTTGGCGCGGGCGTCCGCCGAGACTTCGTTGAGACCGTCGATGCAAATATCGAACGCGCCGCTGTAAATCAGGTTGCGGAGAAAGGCGGGGTCTTGGGCGGGGCCATGCAATTTGGCCTGAATCGCTTCCAGCACCCCGCCCACGCATTTCTTCGCGGGNNGATTCGCCTTCGAGAACGATCTGGCCGCGAATGGCTGGGATGGCTTCGCGCAGCGGTCGCTGGCACCCCGAGGCTTTCTCTTTCACCACCGAGTCGGGGAAATACGCCGCCTCGTCGAAGGCATCCAAGGCGGCGTCGGCGATGAGCGACGGCTCGAACGGCGCGAAAAGTTTGGTTCGCAGAAAAGGAACCCAGGTGAGCGCGAAACCAACATAGCCGAGCCCGGTAAAGCGCCGTATCCAGGGATTCCAGAAAAAGATGGCCTGCACGATGCGGGAGCGGGGGTAAACCGTGATTAAAGCCAGCCAGAACAGCGCATGGCCCAGCGCAATCTTGGCAATCGCGAGTACGTAATCAGTTGCTTCCACCGATGCGATAGTCTGCCGCACCGCTGCCGCATGGGTGGAACCAATTGCTTCCAGATTCGTTGCATGGGTTTTGAGCAAGGGCAGATCGTCGGTTTTCCACCGGCCCTTTTGAGCAACGGTGGCAATCTGGGCTTCCAAATCGCGGCGCAGCTTGGGGAAAGGTTCGCTCAAGGGCCAAGCTTGCTCGAAAACGTGAAGCGTTTTAACGGCCAAGTCGTGATTTTGACTGATTGCGGTAGTGGGTCGGATAATCGAGTCGCCCGCCCAAGCGGTGAGTATTTCGATATCGGGATCACCGCCGCCAAGGAGGTGTACCAGGGATCGAATCTCACCCGTGCGAGAACTATCGTCGTAAACGATGGATAAAATACTTAAACGTGCTCTTAAATCGTGCAGCCCGAACTGACCCAGCGCCGCGACCGCCGCTTT
>DEHU01000042.1:0-6017 GCA_002352125.1 Competibacteraceae bacterium UBA2792
GACACCAAGGAAGACAAGCTGGCGGCGCTGGTGGATGTCGGTAAGACACCACACCCGGGGCGCGGCGCCAACTTCGTCGATCCCAAGTTCGGGCCAGTGTGGGCGACCGGTCACTTGGGCGATGAATCGGTTTCGCTGATCGGCACTGATCCCGAGAAACATAAAAATAATGCTTGGAAAGTGGTGCGCACCCTCAAGGGACAAGGCGGTGGCTCGTTATTCATCAAGACCCATCCCAAATCCAAGCATCTGTATGTCGATACCCCGCTGAACCCAGACCCGAAGATCAGCCAGTCGGTGGCGGTGTTCGATCTGGAGAATCTGGATAAGCCCTACCAGGTGTTGCCGATTGCCGAGTGGTCCGGGCTGGGCGAGGGCGCCAAGCGCGTGGTGCAGCCGGAATTCAACAAGGCTGGCGACGAAATCTGGTTCTCGGTGTGGAGCGCCAAGGACAAAGAATCCGCGCTGGTGGTGGTGGACGACAAAACCTTGAAACTGAAGACGGTCATCAAGGATCCCAAGCTCATCACGCCGACCGGTCACTTCAACGTTTACAACACCCAACACGACATTTACTAAGGTAAAGGGGAGCTGTCATGCGTATCAAATATCTCAGTGCGCTGGCTTTGGCTCTGCTGATTGCGCCAGCGGCGCAGGCCAGCGAGGAGTTGGCGAAGAAATACAATTGCCTGGCCTGTCATCAGGTCGATAAAAAAGCGCTCGGTCCTTCCTATCAGGATGTGGCCGTCAAGTACAAGGGCCAGGCTGACGCGCCCGCCAAGCTGGTCGCTAAGGTAAAGGCTGGTGGCGTGGGTGTGTGGGGGCAAATCCCGATGCCACCCAATCCAACCGTACCCGATGCCGATCTCAATGCCTTGGTCACCTGGATTCTGGGAATGGCCAAATAAGATCAGACCACTCTGGCCGTCGCTCGTCGAGAGCGGCGGCGGGCTGGATATCGGTCACGATCCCCTGTCTGCTGCGACAGGTTCATTCCAACGACAACAATCTTGCAGTGCCTATTTGCCATGCGTCCTCGCCGATGGTCGTTCAAGCGTTCGCCCCTCGATGCGCGATCAACCCGCGAGGGCGTCTTCTTTGTTGGGAGCCAGCAAATCAGACTGTTGATTTGGTTGGCGAGTGGTTTGCTGTGCGGTTCGCTCGTGCTGGCGGACGAGTTGCCCACGCCGTCGCTGGAACGTAGCCGGGAGTTGATTCGCATGGTGCGACAGGACTGCGGTTCCTGTCACGGGCTGACCCTGCGTGGTGGCCTGGGACCGGCGCTGTTGCCCGAGGCTCTGCGCGACAAACCCCCCGCCGGTTTGAAATACACCATTCTGTTCGGCCGGCCCGGCACCGCCATGCCGCCCTGGAAGCCCTTTTTGAGCGAAGCCGAGGCGGACTGGATCGTGGCGCAACTGCTGCGCGGGTTTCCGGAGGAATCCAAATGACGATCCCAAAAACGATATTGTTCGGCTGGTGGATGCTGCTTTCCCTATTATTGCCGCTGGCGTGGAGCGGGGAACCACCGTTGCGCGGCACGGGCGATCTCGGCGTCATCATCGAGCGCAGTGCCGGGCGCATCCTCATCGTCGATACCAGCGGCAACAATGTCATCGGCCGAGTGGACGGCTTGGGCGACCTGTCCCACGCCTCGGTGGTGTTCTCCCGCGATCAGCGTTACGCCTACGTATTCGGGCGCGACGGCGGCTTGAGCAAGGTGGACATTCTGCGCGGCGCGCTGGAAAAACGCATCGTCCAGGGTGGCAACAGCATCGGCGGGGCGATTTCCCAGGATGGGCGATTGGTCGCGGTCGCCAACTACGAGCCGGGCGGCCTCAAGGTGTTCGCCGCCGACACGCTGGAGCCGGTGGCCGATATTCCCGCTACCTATGGCGACGGCAAGCTGTCGAAAGTGGTCGGCATCGCCGATCTGCCGGGTGACCGTTTCATCTATTCCCTGTTCGATGCCGATCAAATCTGGATCGCCGACTTGCGCGATCCCAAATCGCCCAAGGTCGAGAAATTCAACGGCATCGGCCGAGCGCCTTACGATGGACTGGTAACGCCGGACGGCCGTTATTACTTGGCGGGATTGTTCGGCGAGGACGGCATCGCGCTGCTCGATACCTGGCAACCGCAACGGGGTATTCAACGTATTCTCGCCAGCTACGGCCAGGGCGAGCAAAAGTTGCCCGTCTACAAAATGCCCCATCTGCGCGGCTGGGCGGTCGCCGGGCATCAGGTCTATCTGCCGGCCATCGGCCATCACGAGGTGTTGGTGGCCGATACGCTGAGCTGGAAAGAAACCGCCCGCATTCCGGTACGCGGCCAACCGGTGTTCGTGGTCGCCCGGCCCGACGGCCGGCAAGTCTGGCTCAACTTCGCCTTTCCGGACAACGGCTTCGTGCAAGTCATCGACACCCTGACCGGCCGAATCATCCAAACCTTGGAGCCGGGCAAGGCCGTGTTGCACCTAGAATTTACCCCGCGCGGCGAAGCGGTCTGGGTTTCCGCGCGCGACGACAATCGGGTGGTGGTCTACGACACCGCCAATTTTGCCAAGCTGGCCGAGTTGCCGGCAGCAAGTCCCAGCGGCATTTTCTTTACCTCGCGTGCCCATCGCATCGGGTTCTGAGATGGATGCCGCCGATCTCGAATTGCTCAATCGCTTTCAGCGCGATTTTCCCCTGACGACTTATCCCTTTCGGGTGATCGCCGAACGCTTGGGATGGAGCGAAGCCGAGGTGTTAGCGGCGCTACATCGCTTGCAGGAAGAGGGCAAAATCAGCCGGGTAGGGGCAGTATTCGCTGCTCGCAAGCTCGGTGTCAGTACCTTAGCCGCGCTGGCGGTTCCGCCGGCGCGATTGGAAACGGTGGCACGGCTGGTCAACGACTATTTCGAAGTCAACCACAATTATCAGCGCGAACACGATTTCAATCTCTGGTTCGTGCTGACCGCCGCCACGGTGACGCACCTGCGCGTGGTGTTGGCCGAAATCGAGCATCACACCGGCTTGCCGGTACTCGATCTACCGTTGCTGGAAGCCTTCCACGTCGATCTTGGGTTCGATTTGCGCGACGGTGGACGAACCCGATCATTCGCCTCAACCTGCTCGCTCATGCTTGGAAGGCAAGGGATTGATCCGGTGGATCTCGACGAGATGGATCGAAGCCTGTTAGCGACGTTGCAGGAAGGTCTGCCGCTGGTCAGCCGGCCTTATCATCTCCTGGCCCGGCAGTTGGGCCTGTCCGAGCCAACGGTTCTGGAGCGGCTGCGGTACTGGCTCGAACAAGGCGTGATCAAGCGGCTGGGCGTCATCGTTCATCATCGTGCGCTGGGCTACAGGGCCAACGCAATGGTGGTTTGGGACATTCCCGATGCGGAGGTGAGCGCGGTCGGTCGGTTGCTGGCGACGGAAGCCGGCGTCAATCTCTGCTACCGTCGACCGCGCCGTTTGCCGCACTGGCCTTACAACTTGTTCTGCATGATGCACGGTCGCGAGCATGAACAAGTGCTGGAGCGGGTCGGACAAATCCGGGTCAATCGGGGATTGGCGACCTATCCTCACGCCGTGCTGTTCAGCACCCGCTGTTTTCGGCAGCGGGGCGCGTATTACCTGCCGCTGACAACGTCCGAGCCGCGCGTCACCTTGCCGAAAAAAGTGGAGGAGGGGCAGCGTCATTTAACCGACTTCGAGGCGGCAACATGGATGAGTTGAAGCGCCGCCTGATCGACGAATGGCAGGGTGGTTTCCCGCTGTGCGAGCGGCCGTTTGCGGTGGTAGCCGAGCGATTGAAATCGAGTGAGGACGCCGTGCTGCAAGCTCTGCGGGAATTGCTGGCGGATGGCACACTCACCCGCTTCGGGCCGCTGTATCAGATCGAACGGCTAGGTGGCGCTTTTTCTCTGGCGGCTTTGCAAGCGCCGGAAGTGGATTTCGACCGAATCGCGTCCATCGTCAACGGCTTTCCGGAAGTCGCGCACAACTACCGGCGCAACCATGCTTTCAACATGTGGTTCGTGCTGGCGACCGAAACACCCGTCGGGATGAACGAAACCGTCCAGCGCATTGCGGCGGCGACCGGATCGCCGGTCTTCAACTTTCCCAAGGAACGCGAGTATTTCATCGAAGCGCGGTTTGCGGTGGGCGCACGTCGAGCGGAATCTTCCGAACCGCCCACCGAACGCAAAGCCGCATCGTCCCTGTCGCCTGATCGACTGACGGAATGGCGACCGCTCATTCTCGCTACGCAGGCCGGTCTGCCATTGGCTCCGCGACCCTATCACGCCCTCGCCGCGCAACTGGGTAGCGATGCAGAAGCGATCATCGCCAGCCTGCAAGCCTTGTTGGATGCTGGTGCGATCCGCCGCATCGGCGTGGTGCCGAACCATTACCGCATCGGTTACGCCGCCAACGGCATGACGGTTTGGGATGTTCTCGATGAGACGGTGGACGAACTCGGCGCGCAAATTGGGGCGCTGGAATTCGTGACTCATTGCTATCGTCGTCCGCGCCACCGCCCGGATTGGCCCTATAACCTGTTCGCGATGACGCACGGCGCGAGCCGCGACGAAGTGACCGCCAAGGCCGACCGCATCGCCGGCATTTTGGGTGATGCCTGCCGTGCCCACGACATTCTCTACAGCACGCGGATTCTCAAAAAGACCGGCTTGCGCCTGCATGGTTGAAGGAGGTCGCTCATGTTCCGCATCACCCAATTCATGCAGGAAATCGCCCGGCCCACGCCGCTGGCGCCCAAGCGCAATCCACCCGGTCCGGTGGTGATCTGGAATCTGGTACGGCGCTGCAACTTGGCCTGCAAGCATTGCTATTCGATTTCCGCCGATACCGATTTCCCCGGCGAACTGGCGACCGATGAAGTGTTCGCGGTCATGGACGATCTCAAGCGTTTTCGCGTGCCCGTGTTGATCCTGTCCGGCGGTGAGCCGCTGCTGTGCCCGGACATTTACGCCATCGCCCGCCGCGCCAAGGACATGGGGTTTTACGTCGCCTTGTCTTCCAACGGCACGTTGATCGACAAAACCCACATCGCCCGCATCGCCGAAGTCGGTTTCGATTATGTCGGAGTTAGCCTGGATGGCATCGCCGAAACTCACGACCGCTTCCGCCGTCAAGCAGGGGCGTTCGCCGCATCGCTGAACGGTATCCGCCTATGTTGGGCGCACGGTATCAAGGTGGGTGTTCGTTACACCATGACCGAGGACAACGCCCACGACCTGCCGCGCCTGCTGGAGTTGTTGGAGACAGAGCAGATCGACAAATTCTATTTTTCCCATCTCAACTACGCCGGTCGCGGCAACCGCAACCGCAAGGACGATGCCCGCCATCGGACGACCCGCCAAGCCATGGATTTGCTGTTCGAAACCTGCTGGCGGCTGGTACGCGAAGGTCGGCCCAAGGAATTCGTGACCGGCAACAACGACGCCGATGGGGTGTATTTACTATTTTGGGTTCGCCAGCGATTTCCGGAATTGGCAGGGCACATCCGCGCCAAGCTGGCGCAATGGGGCGGCAACGCCTCCGGGGTCAACGTCGCCAACATCGACAACCTCGGCAACGTGCATCCCGATACCATGTGGTGGCATCGCACCCTCGGCAATGTTCGGGAGCATCCGTTTTCGGCAATCTGGCCGGATACCTCCGATCCGCTGATGGCGGGTTTGAAAGCAAAACCGCGTCAGGTGAAGGGCCGCTGCGGTCAGTGTCAATATTTTGATATCTGCGGCGGCAATACCCGGGTGCGCGCCGAGCAACTCACGGGCGACCCGTGGGCCGAAGACCCCGCCTGNNTATCTGGACGACGAGGAAATCGGCATCGCAGCGGGCGGCGAGCGGCTGACCGTGACCCCGTATCGAACCGCTCGCCGGAGCGTCGCGTCATGAAGAGAAGCCTGTTGTTCGCCTGCCTGATGTCGTTGGGGATTTCGGCTAGCGCCGCGCCCGACCCCGCGCCGTTGTACCAGCAGCATTGCGTGGCTTGCCACGGCGCCG
>DEHU01000042.1:6049-7111 GCA_002352125.1 Competibacteraceae bacterium UBA2792
CCGCAGAATCTGGAACGGCTGAAGAAGCCAGAGGCGCTGGCGGTCATCGCGTCCGGGCGGCCAGCGACGCAAATGCTGGGTTTCAAGGACAAGCTCAAACCGGAGGAGATTCAGGCGTTAGCGGACTTTATCTATACCCCGCCGGCGGTTGTGCCGCANNNNGCCCTGCACGGCGGGCCGAAATTCACACCTGACGGGCGCTACGTGTTTTTCGCCTCTCGCGATGGCTGGGTCAGCAAATTCGATCTTTACAATCTGAAAACGGTGGCGGAAATCCGCGCCGGCATCAATACCCGCAACATCGCGGTGTCCAGCGATGGACAGTGGGTCATGGCGGCGAACTATCTGCCGCACACCCTGGTGCTGTTGAACGCGGCGGATTTGAGCCTGGAGCGGATCCTTCCGGTGGTGAACGAAGCCGGCAAGAGTTCGCGGGTGTCGGCGGTGTACGACGCTGCGCCGCGCAAGAGTTTCGTCGCCGCACTCAAGGATGTGCCCGAGGCCTGGGAGATCAGCTATGATCCGGCCGCCGAGCCGGTGGCCGAGGGCCTGGTGCACGACTTCCAGTATCGGGAAGGCGAGTTCAGGCCGGGAATGTTCCACCCGCGCCGGACGATGTTAACGGACTACCTTGATGACTTCTTCTTCACCCAGAGTTACGACGAGATCCTCGGTTCTTCACGTTCGGCGACCAAGGGCCAGGTAATCCTTCTCGACGGACGCAAGAAGATCGCCGACCTTGACCTGCCAGGGATGCCGCATCTTGGTTCGGGTATCACTTGGCGATGGAAGGATCCGTCGGGGCGCGAGCGAACCGTGATGGCCTCGCCCAATCTCAATGAAGGTTTGGTCACCGTCATCGACCTGGACAACTACCAGAACGTCAAGCAGATCAGGACGCTCGGACCTGGATTCTTCATGCGCAGCCACGAGAACACGCGCTACGCCTTTACCGACTCGATGATGAGCAAGGAACACAAGAACACGCTGCAGGTAATCGACAAGCAGACGCTCGAAGTCGTGGCCCAGATCAAGGCTGAGCCCGGACAGACGCTGGCGCAT
>DEHU01000265.1 GCA_002352125.1 Competibacteraceae bacterium UBA2792
ATTCTATCACCGGCGAAGCGGGCATACCCATGAGCAAGACCTCACTCGACAAGAGCAAGATCAAGATCCTGCTGCTGGAGGGCATTCACGCCAGCGCCGTGGACGCTTTCCGGGCGGACGGCTATACCAATATCGAATCCCATCCCAAGGCGCTGTCCGAGTCGAAGTTGCTGGAAGCGATCGCCGACAGCTATTTCGTCGGNNTGCATCGGCACCAATCAAGTCGATCTCGACGCTGCCCAGGAGCGGGGCGTACCGGTGTTCAACGCGCCGTTTTCCAACACCCGCAGCGTGGCCGAACTGGTGCTGGCGGAAATCGTGCTGCTGATGCGCGGCATTCCCGAGCGCAACGCCTTGGCTCATCGCGGCGGTTGGGTAAAAACCGCCACCGGCTCCCACGAAGCGCGCGGCAAGTGTCTGGGCATCGTCGGTTACGGCCACATCGGCACGCAGGTCGGGCTGCTGGCCGAGGCGCTGGGCATGCGCGTGGTGTACTACGACATCGAAACCAAACTGATGCTGGGCAACGCCCAACCCCTGCCGTCGCTCGATGCGCTGTTGGAGATGGCGGACGTGGTGACGTTGCACATCCCGGAAACTCCGCAGACTTATCGCATGATCGGGGCCGAGCAACTGGCGCGGATGAAGCCGGGCGCCAGACTAATCAACGCCGCTCGCGGCACGGTCATGGATATCGACGCCTTGGTGGAAGCGCTGGAATCCAAGCGCCTGGCGGGAGCGGCCATCGACGTGTTCCCGGCCGAGCCGAAGGGCAACGACGACGAGTTCGTGTCGCCGCTGCGGCGCTTCGACAATGTGCTGCTGACGCCCCACGTCGG
The DNA here is from genome assembly GCA_002352125.1 of Competibacteraceae bacterium UBA2792. GTDB lineage: Bacteria > Pseudomonadota > Gammaproteobacteria > Competibacterales > Competibacteraceae > Competibacter_A. The sequence continues at coordinate 840 of DEHU01000265.1, forward strand.
CGGTAGCACCGAGGAAGCCCAGCAAAACATCGGTCTGGAGGTCGCCAGCAAGTTGTTGAAATACAGCAATAACGGTTCGACCGTCAGCTCGGTCAACTTTCCGGAAGTCGCTCTACCGGAGCATCCCGGCAAGCATCGCCTGCTGCACATCCACCGCAATCAGCCCGGCGTACTGTCCCGGATCAACGCCATTTTCTCCGAGTTGCACATCAACATTGCCGGCCAATACTTGCAGACCAATCCCCGGATCGGCTACGTGGTGATCGACGTGGACGGCGGCGAACGCACCGAAACCCGCGAAATCAGGCGACGGCTGAACGAAGTGGCCGGCACGATTCGCACCCGGATTTTGTACTGAAAGTGCCAGAACACGAGGTGATCGAGCATGTCGCTGCGGGATGAATTGTTGAAAGCCGGGCTGGTGTCGGCGGACAAGATCAAGCAACTGGAATCGGATGCGCGCAACCAGCAGCACCAGCGCAAGAAGAACAAGACGTTGGCAGCGGAGGAAACGGCGCGGCAGGCCGAAGCCCGGCGGCGGGCCGAAGCCGGAGCCGCCCGCAAGCGCGAGCAGGATCGGCAATTGAGCCAAAAGCGCGAGGCGGAAAAACAGCGCCGGGAAGAGGCCGCGCGCGCGCGCCAATTGATCGATGGTCACCGCCTGAACGAGCCGGAAGCCGAGCATCGCTACAATTTTCAGGATGGCCGGTTCGTCCGCTCGATTCGAGTGACTGTTGCCCAACGTAAAGCGTTGGCGCTGGGTCGGTTGGCCATCGTTCAAGGAGACCGCAACGAGTTCGATTTTGCGCTGATTCCCCGCGAGACTGCGCTGAAACTGGCCGAGTTTGTGCCCGAGCGGGTACTGCTGCTGTATCCGGAAAGCAACGGCGACGAGACCGAGGACGAATGGGGCGACTGGTAAAGAGGAGGGCGGCAACGTGACGCAATGGTATCTGAGCTACGACGGCCAACAGTCCGGTCCGATGAATCTCGAACAGGCCCGGAACAAAGCATCGGCCAACCCCGACGGTCATGCTTGGCGGGAGGGATTCACCGGTTGGTTGCCGATCATGGACGTGGCGGAATTGCGCCGTCCAGCCCCCGCCGCGCCACTTCCGGATCGCGCACCGTCTGCCGCTTCCCGGTCCACGCGGGCCGACGAGGTCGATTTCATCGTGCACGGTCACGAAATGCAGTTCGTCGAAATCGAACTGAATCCCGGCGAAAGTGCGGTCGCCGAGGCGGGCGCGATGATGTACAAAGATCCGGCCATCAAGCTGGAAACCATTTTCGGCGACGGTTCGCGCGGTGCGCCCGATACTGGCGTCCTGGACAAGTTGCTGAGCGCCGGCAAGCGCTTGCTAAGCGGCGAGGGTCTGTTCGTGACCGCATTTACCCATAGCGGACACCACGGCAAAGCTCGCGTCGCTTTCGCTGCGCCGTATCCGGGCATCATTGTGCCGGTGTCGCTGGCCAAGATCGGTGGCCGGCTGATTTGCCAAAAAGACAGCTTCCTTTGCGCCACCCGTGGCGTCAGCATCGGCGTTCATTTCCGGCGCAACATTCTGACCGGACTATTCGGCGGCGACGGTTTCGTCATGCAGAAGCTAGATGGCGACGGTATGGCGTTCGTTCATGCTGGCGGCACCTTGATCGAGCGACAACTGGCACCGGGCGAGATGCTGCAGGTGGATACCGGCTGTCTGGTGGCGATGCAGGCCAGCGTCGAGTTTGACGTGGAAGCAGTCGACGGAATCAAGTCGGCTTTGTTCGGCGGGGAAGGATTATTCTTGGTTACGCTGCGCGGTCCTGGCCATATCTGGTTGCAATCGTTGCCGTTCTCGCGCTTGGCAGGACGAATGCTGGCGTCTACCTCGCACAGGAGGGGCGGACAAAATGGGGGCGGCGATTCGATTCTGCGGGGGTTGTTTGGCGGTAAGCGTTGATTTACTTCTTATATCATCATCTCGCAATTTGCGCAGTTCAAAATTTGCAGGATGTGGACGGATCCAGTCGCTCCAGTAGCCGCTGCCGATAGCGATCTTCCAACAGGAGGTTAATCGGCTGCCGACGGCTGGCTGCCAGCCGTAGCTGCAGCAATTCGAGCCGCGCCCGGGCGCGGCTGCGCTCGCTCTCCGGCAACTGCTGCAACAGTTGTTCCGCCTCGTGTAGCTCCTTGCGCAACTGTAATTCCGGCGGCAGAAAGCCCGCATTTTTCAAAATCCGATAAGCGGCGCGCAACTCCTCGGGGATGGCTGAGTCATCGTCCAATTGGAGCGGTTTGCCTTCGCCGGGGAGATCGCGCAACTCGCCGCGTTCGATGGCTTCCTGAATTCGGGTTTCGGCAATCTGGTCGAGCAGGTGCATACGGCAGTTTCAACGGTAGCCGAGACGGCGATACCATACCACGATCCGGCTGCGCCGAATCGTCGCAGCCGGTCACGCCCGGTCGTCAGATGCCGTCGCCATCGCCGTTCCAATGCATGGGCGGGGCGGTTTTCAGATCATCCTGCAGGAAGACCCGTAACTGGCGGGGTTTGACGAACACCAGATCACCAGCGTGCAGCGGATCGGCGGCATACCGCTCGCGCGTCATCTCCACTTCGGCAATTTCTCCGCCCGGCGTTTGAAGCAATTCCAGCCGGACCAACGAACCGAGAATCGAAATCCGGCTGATCGTCGCCGCTATCGTGGTGTCGCCGTCTTCCGGCTCGCGNNTCGATGTCGTGTGGCCGGACGTAGGCCATAGCCGGCGCGTGTTCGGCATCCTGGTATTCGGGGGCCTGCAAGCGAAGCCCGCCCAGTCGAACCCAGCCAGAATGAGCGCGACCGTGAAACAGGTTGATGTGGCCAAGGAATTCGTAGACGAACGGGGTGGCCGGCGCGTCGTACACTTCCTCCGGCGTACCGATCTGCTCGANNTCGATGCGGCCGTGATTCATCACCACGATCCGATCCGAAACCTCCAGCGCTTCTTCCTGGTCGTGGGTGACGAATACGCTGGTGATATGCAGCTCGTCGTGCAAGCGGCGCAGCCAGCGACGCAATTCCTTGCGCACCTTGGTATCGAGCGCGCCGAAGGGTTCGTCGAGCAGCAGCACTTGCGGTTCGACCGCCAGCGCCCGGGCTAGGGCGATACGTTGGCGCTGGCCGCCGGACAGTTGCGAAGGATAACGGTCCGCCAGCCATTCCAGTTGTATCAGGTTCAGCAGTTCTTGCACCTTGGCGCGAATTTGCCCTTCGCTCGGCCGGCGGGCACGAGGACGTACCCGCAACCCGAAGGCGATATTTTCGAAAACCGTCATATGCTGAAACAAGGCGTAGTGCTGAAACACGAAGCCGACTTGACGGTCGCGCACGGGGCGGCGGCTGGCTTCTTCGCCACTGAACAGGATGCAACCGTCGTCGGCGCTTTCCAGTCCAGCGATGATTCGCAACAGTGTGGTTTTGCCGCAACCGGACGGGCCGAGCAGGGCGACCAGTTGGCCGGGCGGGATAGCCAGATTGATGTCGTCGAGTGCGACGAAGCGACCGAAACGCTTGTGCAGTCCTCGAATGTCGATGCTCATGCGACTTCTCCGGGCGTCGAAGCTCGCCGCCGCAAGAGGGTGTGACGCTCGATCAATGCCTTGATCGCGAGTATCACCAGCGCGAGCAGGGTCAACAGCGACGCGCAGGCAAANNCGTACAGCAGGCCCCATTTGATGTTAGGGAGCGTGATGCGCCAGAAAGTCAGCCAGCCGCTGGCGCCGAGCACCAGCGCCGCTTCCTCTTCCTCGATGCCTTGCGCCTGCATCAACGGAATGAGTTCGCGAGCGACGAACGGCACGGTGACGAACACGGTGGCGAGGACGATGCCGGGGACGGCGAAGATGATTTTGAAATCGTGCGCCGCCAGCCACGGCCCCAGCCAACCTTGCGCGCCGAACAACAGCACGTAGATGAGGCCAGCGATGACGGGCGAGACCGCAAAAGGCAGATCGATCAAGGTGATCAGGACGCTCTTGCCTCGAAACTCGAACTTGGCGATAGCCCAGGCCGCGGCGATGCCGAACAGCATATTCAGGGGTACGGCGCAGGCGACGCTCAACAGGGTCAAGCGGATTGCGGATAGCGCGTAGGGATCGGTGATCGCAGCCAGGTAAACGCCGATGCCCTTGCGCAAGGCTTCGTAAAACACCGCCGCCAAGGGCACGAACAGAAACAAGACCAAGAAAACGAGCGCCACCCCGAGCAGTATGCTACGGATGAGAGGGGGCTCGGTAACGGTGTTAGACGAGAAAGTACGGCGCGAATCGTTCATGTCTCAATCGCGCCGCATGCGGCTCCATCGCTGGAGCAGGTTGATCAGCAGCAGCAGGACGAAGGAGATCATCAGCATGACCACCGATACCGCCGCCGCACCTTTGTAGTCGTACTGTTCCAGCTTGCCAACAATCAGCAAAGGGGTGATTTCCGAAACCATCGGCAGGTTGCCGGCGATGAAGATCACCGAGCCGTACTCGCCGATAGCGCGGGCGAAGGCGAGCGTAAAGCCAGTCAACAACGCCGGACGAATCGCCGGGAAAATGACGTGCTGGAATATTTGCCAACGATCCGCCCCCAGGCTGGCGGCCGCTTCCTCGACCTCCGTCTCCAGATCTTCCAGCACCGGCTGCACGGTGCGGACCACGAACGGTAGGCCGATAAAGACCAGGGCGACGACGATTCCCAGCGGCGTGAAGGCGACCTTGACGCCGAGCGGTTTGAGATACTGACCGATCCAGCCGTTGCTGGAGTAAAGCGTGGTCAGGGTGATGCCGGCCACGGCGGTTGGCAGGGCGAACGGCAAGTCCACCAGGGCGTCGATCAATCGTTTGCCGGGAAAGCTGTAGCGGACTAAAACCCAGGCAACGACCAGACCGAAACCAGCGTTCAGGGCAGCGGCCAGAAACGAGGCGCCAAAAGTCAGCCGATACGAAGCCAATACCCGGGGTGCCAGCACGATCTGCCAAAACTCGTCCCAGCTCAACCGAAACGCTTGCAGGAAAGCCATTGCCAGCGGGATCAGTACGATCAAGCCAAGATAGCCGAGCGCAAAGCCAAGCGTTAGACCAAATCCAGGCAGAACGCTTGGTTGACGAAACCGAAACGTCATGCGAGGCGACCCGCGCAACGACTAAAGGGGCGTGGCGCTGACGACCCGATTTCGGGATGGGGTAAGGTTACGACGCGCAAGGTTGAGGCTCCGCGAGCAAGGGCAAAGGAAAGCGACCGGTCGCGACCGGTCCAGACCAGAAGGTCGCGACTATAAGCGCCATCCTAAAGAAGAAAAAAGAATATTTGATGATATTTATATAATTATACGATCTGAAATGCGCAGCTCAATCGGAGTCCTCCATCACCAGAGCAAAAACAGTTGTCGCCCAGGATTCCATCTGGAAGTCGTCGCCGATATTTGCCAGTAGCTCGCCGGTCGCCATTTGAGGCCGCGAGGTGTCGAGCAAACAGCGCCAGTGGCTCGCACCACGAACCGCGGGCATGCGAAATGGTAGCGCGGTGGGGCTAGCGTTGAAGATGAGGAGAAGCGTATCGTCGATTTCGGGGTAGCCGTCGGCGGTGAAGTACTCGCCGGCGTCGCCGGCCAACAGTATGCCAAAGCAGCGAGCCTTGGGTTCCTGCCAGTGGTAGTCGCTCAAGGCGCCTCCACCGGGACTGATCCATTCGATGTCGCGCAATCCGGTCGTCTTCGAAACTTGGTTGCCGTGCAGGAAGCGATGGCGACGCAATACAGGGTGTTCGCGGCGCAGGTTGATCAGGCGGCGAACGAAATCCAGGAACTCTTGTTCTTCTGGCGGAATATCTTGCCAGTTCAACCAATTGACATCGTTATCCTGACAGTAGGCGTTGTTGTTGCCGCGTTGGCTGCGGCCGAATTCGTCGCCGGCCAACAGCATGGGCGTGCCTTGGGCCAGTAGGGTGGTGGCCAGCATGTTGCGACGTTGGCGCTGGCGGATTTGTTGGATGGCCGGGTCGCTGGTCGGTCCTTCGACACCGTGGTTGTTGCTGAAGTTGGAAGGGTGGCCGTCGCGGTTGTTTTCGCTGTTGGCTTCGTTGTGGCGCTCGTTGTAGCTGACTAGATCGGCCAAAGTGAAACCGTCGTGGCTGGCGATGTAGTTGACGCTCGCCCAAGGTCGCCGGCAATCGTGTTCGAACAGGTCGCTGGAAGCTAGCAAATTGGGAGCCAGCCTGGCCAACATGCCGTCGTCTCCGCGCCAGAACCGGCGAGTGGTGTCGCGGAAGCGGTCGTTCCATTCGGCGGTGCCAGCCGGAAAACCGCCGAGCTGGTAGCCACCGGGACCGATATCCCAGGGCTCGGCGATGACCTTGACCCCCGAGAGAGCAGGGTCTTGGCGAATCGCGTCGAAGAAACCGCCCCCGCGGTCATAGCCGTGCTCCTCGCGGCCCAGCGTTACCGCCAGGTCGAAGCGGAAGCCGTCTACGTGCATTTCGTCGACCCAATAACGCAGGCTGTCCATCACCATCTGCAAGACCCGGGGATGCGTGAGGTTCAGCGTGTTGCCGCAGCCGGTGTCGTT
>DEHU01000118.1 GCA_002352125.1 Competibacteraceae bacterium UBA2792
CCGACCTCGTACTTGTTGCGCTGTTCGACGATCATCTTGCGCTGATGTTCGTCCAAACCTTCTTCCTTGAGCAGGCCAATCGAGCGCATATGGGATTCGATTACGTCGCCGATTTCCGCGACCAGCGAGGGCATGTATTTGCCGCCTTTCTTGAAATAGCCACCCTTGGGATCGAATACCGAGCGCATTTCCTCGACCAGGAAGGTGCAGTCGCCGCCTTTCCTAAACACCGCCGAAATGATGCGGGTCAGGGCGACAATCCATTGAAAGTGCTCCATCGCTTTGGAATTGATGAAGATTTCGAATGGCCGCCGCACCTCGTGCTCGGTGCCGCGATTGAGGATGATGTCGTTGATGGTGATGTAAAGCGCATGATCAGAGAGGGGGGTTTTGACCTTGTAAGTCGCCCCGGACAGCATTTCGGGCCGGGCCAGGTTTTCGTGCATTTGTTGCACGGTGGCCGTCGGCTCGCCGGTTGGTGCGGGCAGGCTATCATCGCCTCTGACAACGCTGTAGGCGACTATTTTTTTGTCGATCTTGATGGCCATATTATTCCCTCTCCGAAGCTGGCGGCCGCGTGCGTTTACCATTTTCCATAATAGCCTTCCTTGAGGGCGTCAAATAAGTTGGCGGCAGTGTGTATTTCGCCATCGTACTCGATTTCTTCGTTCCCTTTGACCTCGATTTCCGAGCCATCCTCCAGGACAAACTTGTAGAGGGTGTTGGCTAAATCCTGCTCCTTGACCAGCACACCCTGGAACGCCGCCGGGTTGAAGCGGAAGGTGGTACAGCCCTTCAAGCCTTGCTCGTAGGCGTACAGATAGATGTCCTTGAAATCCTCGTACGGGAAATCGGTGGGCACGTTGGCCGTTTTGGAGATACTGGAATCGATCCACTTCTGGGCAGCAGCCTGGATGTCCACATGTTGTTTCGGCGTCACCTCGTCGGCGGCGATGAAACAGTCGGGGAGTCGCTGTTCGGCGGATTCGGCACCTGGCATGGCCTTGGGGTTAATCAGGTGCCGGTAGGCTAGCAACTCGAAAGAGAACACATCGACCTTCTCCTTGGACTTCTTGCCCGGTCGAATCACGTTGCGGAAGTAGTGATGGGCAAAACTGGGTTCGATGCCGTTGCTGGCGTTGTTGGCCAGCGATAGGGCGATGGTGCCGGTCGGCGCGATGGAGCTGTGGTGAGTGAAGCGGGCACCGACTCGGGCCAGTTCCTCGACCAGTTCCGGTTCGATCTCGGCGATTTGTTGCATGTAACGGCTGTAGCGAGCGTGCAGTACCTTGCCCTTGACACTGTCACCGGCTTTGAGGCCATCACCGGCCATTTCCGGACGCTTGCGCAACATCTCGGCAGTTACAGTGAAATCCTGTTCCAAGATCGGAGCCGGCCCCTTCTCGCGAGCCAGTTCCAGAGCGACCCGCCAGCCGGTTAAGGCCATTTCCCGCGTGGCCTGCTCGGTGAAAACCAGCGATTCCGGGGAACCGTATTTCATGCCGAGCATGGTCAACGTGGAACCCAATCCTAGATAACCCATCCCATGCCGGCGTTTGTCGAAAATTTCCTGGCGTTGCTGTTCCAGTGGCAAGCCGTTGATTTCGACCACGTTATCGAGCATTCGGGTGAAAATGGCGACGACGTTTTGATAAGTGTCCCAGTCGAAACGGGCTTTTCCTGTGAACGGATTTTGAACGAATTGCGTGAGATTGATCGAGCCAAGCAAGCAAGAACCGTACGGGGGGAGCGTTTGTTCGCCGCAAGGATTGGTGGCGCGAATGTTTTCGCAAAACCAGTTGTTGTTCATCTCGTTCGCCCGATCGATCAAGATGAAGCCCGGTTCGGCGTAGTCGTAGGTGGACGCCATGATCACGTCCCACAAGCGCCGGGCGCGGATTTTCCGATAAATCTTGCAGGCGACCTGCCCGATATCGTTGACGATCAAGCCTTCCGTAGTCGGCCAGTCGCGCCAGATGATCTTGTTGGCGTCGTTTAAATCGACGCCGTCCTGTTCGGCTTCCTTGGACAGCAACGGGAATGCCAGCGACCAGTCGGCGTCGCTCTTGACCGCCTCCATGAATTCGCGGGTGATCAGCAACGAAAGATTGAATTGGCGGAGCCGGCCCGCCTCGCGCTTGGCCCGCACGAATTCCATGACATCGGGATGACCGATGTCGAAAGTGCCCATCTGCGCTCCACGCCGTCCACCCGCCGACGACACCGTAAAGCACATCTTGTCGTAGATGTCCATGAACGACAGCGGCCCGGAGGTGTAGGCGCCCGCGCCCGAAACGTAGGCGCCGCGCGGCCGCAACGTGGAAAACTCGTAGCCGATGCCGGCGCCCGATTTCAGCGTCAAGCCGGCTTCGTGCACCTTGCGTAGGATATCGTCCATCGAATCGCGAATGGTGCCCGAAACCGTGCAGTTGATGGTTGATGTGGCGGGCTTGTGTTCCCAGGCGCCAGCGTTGGAGATGATGCGGCCCGCCGGAATGGCGCCGTGGCGCAAGGCCCACAGGAATTTCTCGCGCCAAAGCTCGCGCAGGTCCTCGGTGGTTTCCACCTCCGCCAGCGCCCTCGCTACGCGCTGATGCGTACCGTCGATGGTCTCGTCGATGGGCTGTCCGTCCTTGGCCTTGAGCCGGTATTTCTTGTCCCAGATATCCCAGGATGCCGGTTGCATCGGCACGTCGGCGGCGGCGGTCGGACGGTCAACGGGCTGCAAGTGCGCGGTTCTCATAAGCCGGCATTCTCCCTGGGATTCGTGGACATATTTAAAGTTAGGGGATGGTTATCGATCCGAGCGATTCTGGCATCGGCCGAGCCATGTCTCGGGCTAAGGTCGCCAGATTCTAGAGGATGCGAGAAAAATTTCCAGAAAATTTCCATATAATGTGTATTCAAGTAATAAATACTACAATATACTGTGTTTAGTGATGCCAATAACGCATTGTTTTCGCTAATAATCGACTTGCTCGGGAGGTACGATTTGAGCAGGAAACGAAGGTTGGCGGAAACCTTGTTGTCAAGGGGTGGCACCGGTGGTATAACCGGCTAAAATTTTGGTGGGTACCGCCGATAACGGACACAAAAACCGAGGGAGAAACCATGAAGATCTCGTATGCCCCTCTCGTAATCCTTTGCTTGGGACTGGGGGCCTGCGCGTCCCAAGTACCAGTCGCTACAACTTACCCTGTGTCTTTCCAAAGAAAGATGCAGGCGGCTGAGCATTGGGACATCCTCACCGCTCATGTGGCGAATCGCTTGCAAGATTCGCTGGTTGGTTCTGGCCCACAGCAAGGGCGTCCTGTCGCCTTGTACGTGGAACAGCCCAGATATAACAGCGAGTTTGGGATAGCCTTTCATAACTTACTGATCACGCACCTCTTGGAGCGGGGATTTCTCGTCAGCGAGAACCCAGGGGGAGGCTATGCAGTGTCCTACGACGTGCAAGTCGTGACGCATAAGGACCGCGGTTTCATCCGGCCGACGCCGGGACTGTTTACCGCCCTAACTGGCAGCGTGCTGGTACTGGATGCTACGGCCCAAAGCAATCCGGCGACTGCGGCGATGATGGGCGCTGTCGGTCTGGACGTGGCGACCGGCTTCATCGTCGATCAGCCGAACAGCGAAATTATCGTGACCACTTCGGTCATGAGCGGTGATCGCTACGTAACCCGCCTGCGCGATATCTACTATGTCAGCGACAACAACGTCGGGCAATATATTGCTAAAGGACCACCGCCGGTTACCACCCGCATCATGGAGGTAGTCGGATGCACTTCGGGGCCCCAGTGCTATTGACGTGCCGCGATGACTTGCATTCATAGAGGTGGTTAAACCATGAATTGGAACGTAATGAGCTTGCGCGGGGCTGCGACCTTCTTGGTCGCGTTCAGTTTGGGTATTGTGGGGTGCGCTTCATCTTCCGACGACGTGCCCGTCCGGCCCATCATTCAGGATGCGAATCTGGTCGATGCCAACTACAGGGCGGCCGATGCGTTGTTGTCGCGGGCGCCCTGGCTGAAGGAGCGGCACGATCCGTTGTTAGCGGCCACCTTCGTGGACATCAACAATCTCGAAGTTTCGTCCGGCTTGGGGCGGGTGATCGGCGAGCAGCTTGGCTCCAAGTTTGCGCAGCAGGGCTTCACGGTCGTCGAGATCAAGATGCGCAACAACATTTTCGTTAAGGAAGGTCTGGGTGAATTCGCGTTGTCGCGTTCGATCAAGGAGATCAGCCAATCGCACAACGCCGCCGCCGTGATCGCGGGTACTTATGCGGTTGCCCGGCAGTCGGTATTCGTTCAGGCTCGCCTGATCCGCGCTACCGACAACCTGATACTGGCTTCTTACGATTATGTCTTGCCGCTCGGCCCGGACGCCAAAGCGTTGGTGGCCGCGCAATAAATCTATCGCACCGGTTTTCGGCACACCCAGTCGGTTTTCGGCGAAACGCCCTTTCTCTGAACGAGAAAGGGCGTTTTCGTTTTGCGGGGGAACGTCGGCGACTATTTGCGGGTCAAGCCCAGTCGCTCGCAGATGGCCAGCGTCGGTCCGGCTTGGTTCATGGTGTAAAAATGTAATCCCGGTGCGCCACCGTCCAGCAGGCGCTGGCACAGGTCGGCGACTACGTCCAGCCCGTAAGCGCGAATCGCGTCGCGGTCGTCGCCGAAACTTTCCAGCCGCTTGCGGATCCAGCGCGGAATTTCTGCACCGCAGTTGTCCGAGAACCGCGCCAGTTGGGTGAAGTTGGTGATCGGCATGATGCCGGGCACGATGGGTAAATCTAACCCGAGCTTCTCGCAGTCGTCCACGAAACGGAAATAAGAATCCGAGTTGTAGAAATATTGGGTGATGGCGCTATTGGCGCCGGCTTCAACTTTGCGCTTGAAGTTGAGTACGTCGCGCTCGGTGCTAGTCGCTTGGGGGTGAAATTCCGGATAGGCAGCAACTTCGATGTGGAAGTGGTCGCCAGTTTCGGCACGGATGAATGCCACCAGCTCGTTGGCGTAGCGGAATTCGCCGAATTCCCGCATTCCGGATGGCAAATCGCCGCGCAAGGCGACGATGCGGTGGATACCTTGGGTGTGATAGATATCCAGAATCTCACGAATGCCTGCACGAGTGGACGCCACGCAGGTCAGGTGGGGAGCGGCATCCACGCCGCTGTGCGCCTGAATCGCCTGAATCGCCTGGAAGGTGCGTTCGCGGGTGGAGCCGCCCGCGCCGTAGGTGACCGAGAAGAACGCCGGCCGCATCCGCATCAGCTCCTCGCGGGCGGCGAACAGTTTGCGCATCCCTTCATCGGTGTTGGGGGGGAAGAATTCGCAACTGAAAATCTTGGGATGACGTTTCTGGGAATCCATGAGCGGAACCGCCGAGAGGACCGAGAAAAGACGAGCGACCGGTCGGGGTCGCCTCGAAATAGACCAAGGGCACGGCGATCCGCGCCCTTTTTTATGTCACGAAATCTCGCGCTCAGTAGCGATAGTTCTCGGCTTTATACGGCCCATCCACCGCAACGCCGATATACGCTGCCTGCTCCGGGGTCAACTGGGTCAGTTTGGCGCCGATCCGATCCAAATGTAGCCGGGCTACCTTTTCGTCTAGATGTTTGGGCAGCACGTAGACCTTGTTTTCGTACTGGCCACCACGGGTGAACAGTTCGATCTGCGCCAGCGTTTGGTTGGTGAACGAATTGGACATCACGAAGCTGGGATGGCCCGTAGCGCAACCCAGATTCACCAGCCGCCCTTCGGCCAGCAGGATGATGCGCTTNNATGCGCTTGCCGTCGGGGAAAATAATGTGATCGACCTGCGGCTTGATGTTTTCCCAGCGATATTGCCGGAGGTTGGCCACTTCGATTTCGGAATCGAAATGGCCGATGTTGCAGACGATGGCCTGATTCTTCATCCGCGCCATGTGGTCGTGCGTGATGACGCCGACGTTGCCGGTGGCGGTGACGAAAATGTCGGCCTTGTCCGCTGCATCGTTCATGGTGACGACCCGATAACCTTCCATCGCCGCCTGCAAGGCGCAGATCGGATCGATTTCGGTAATCCACACTGTCGCACCCAAGCCTTTGAGCGACTGCGCGCAGCCCTTGCCGACGTCGCCGNNACCGAGTCGTTGACGTTGATGGCGGGGAAGGGTAGCCGACCCTCTTTTTCCATCGTATACAGGCGGTGGACGCCGGTCGTCGTCTCCTCGGTCACGCCCTTGATATTCGCCTGGATTTTGGAATACCAGCCGGGCTGACGGTCCAGCCGCTTGCGGATGGCGGCGAACAGAACCTGCTCTTCCTCGCAGGTCGGATTGGCGATCAGCGAGCGATCTTTTTCGGCGCGGGCACCAAGCGTGACCAACAAGGTGGCGTCGCCACCATCGTCCAGGATCATGTTGGGCGTGCCGCCATCGTGCCATTCCAGAATGCGATGGGTGAAATCCCAGTACTCCTCCAGCGTTTCGCCCTTGTAGGCAAACACCGGGATGCCGTCGGCGGCGATGGCGGCG
>DEHU01000280.1 GCA_002352125.1 Competibacteraceae bacterium UBA2792
ATCGTGGTCAATCTCAACTGGAACCAGGGTGGTGGCGGCAAGGGATTCTTCGGCCGGCTGACCGGTGGCCGCAAGGTCGATCTCGATTTGGGCTGCCTGTTCAAGTTGCGGGATGGCCGTGGCGGCGCAGTGCAGGCATTGGGCGACACCTTCGGCAGTTTGCATCAGCCACCCTACATCCAGCTCATGGGCGACGACCGCAGCGGAGCCAGCGCCCAAGGTGAATTCCTGCACATCAACGGCCAGCACTGGAACGAGCTGGATCGGGTGGCACTGTTCGCGATGATTTACGAAGGTGCGCCCAACTGGGCGGAGACCGACGCGGTGGTCACGATTCAGGCGCCCGGCCAGCCGGCGCTGGAAATCCGGCTCGACAGCCACCGCAACGATCAGCGCATGTGTGCTCTGGCAATGCTGGAGAACCAGGGCGGCAACCTCAAGGTCACAAAGCTGGTCGAATATTTTCCGGATCACCGCTATCTGGATCAGGCTTATGGTTTCGGCCTGCGCTGGGTGGCGGGGTCCAAGGATTGATTTCATTCTTTTTCGATTACCCGGAGAAACGAAACTCATGGCTCTCGAATGGTTGAAGCAACGCTACAACGAAGTCACCGCCAACCTGAAAACCGAAGTGACCAAATTCAAAAACAAGAGCTTTCTGGAAGCGGTGGTAGCCGGCTGCGCGCTGGTGGCCCATGCCGACGGCGTAGTCCGGCCCGAAGAAAAACAGAAAATGATGGGCTTCCTGCGCAATTCCGACGTGCTGTCGGTGTTCAGCGTCGAGGAGGTCATCGGCATCTTCGATAAATACGCCAAGCAGTTCGAGTTCGATCATCAGATCGGCCAAGCCAGCGCGTTGCAGGTGGTCGCCAAACTCAAGGGCAAAGACGCCGAAGCCCGGCTGATGGTGCGGGTCTGTTGCGCCATCGGCGCGGCCGACGGCAACTTCGATGACAACGAGAAGGCGACGGTACGCAAAATTTGCGCGGAACTTGGCCTGAATCCCAAGGATTTCGATCTCTAGCCCGAGAATACTGGATATCTTATGGAGCAACATCTCGGTTTTCCGCTGGAGACCATCGCCATTTTCGTGGGTGTGGTCGCCTTTTCGGTGTGGCTGGACCTCCGGCTGCATAAGGACAGCGAGGACATCAGCATCCCCAACGCCGTGGCGTGGTCGCTGTTCTGGATCTTTTTGTCCATCGCGTTCTATTTCTATCTCAAGATCCACCACAGCGCCGAATTCGCCGATCTGTTCCTGGCCGGCTACATCCTGGAAAAATCGCTGTCGGTCGATAACTTGATGGTGTTCGTCGCCATCTTCGCCTCTTTTGGCATCAAGGGCGCCTTGCAGCACCGGATTTTGTATTTCGGCATTCTGGGCGCGGTGATCTTCCGCATGCTGTTCATCGCCTTCGGCACGGGGCTGTTCGGGATAAGCACCTGGATCGAATTCGTGTTCGCGGCCATCGTCGCCTGGACCGGCTGGAAAATGCTGGCCGGCGTTGGCGGGGACGACGAGATCGAGGATTACTCCGACCACTGGTCGGTGCGGCTGACCCAGAAACTGGTACCGATCTTCCCGCGCCTGCACGGCCATCATTTCGTGGTCAGCCACGGCCACGTCAAGACGGTGGTCGAACAGGACTCCAGCATCTCGGTAGCCCGGGAAGCGATGGTATATGCCACCCCGATGCTGCTCTGCCTTGTGTGCATCGAAGTATCCGACATCATTTTCGCGTTCGATTCGGTGCCGGCGGTGATCGCGGTCACTCGCGAGCCCCTGCTCGTCTACTCGGCGGTGATCTTCGCCATCCTCGGCCTGCGCTCGCTGTATTTCGTGCTGGCGGCGGCGCAGAAGTATCTGGTGCATTTGGACAAGGCGGTAGCTGCGCTGCTGTTCTTCATCGCTTTCAAGTTGGCGCTACAGGCATCCAACCACATCTTCCACTGGCCGGGTTGGGAAATTTCGGCGAACCTCAGCCTGATGATCATTCTCGGTACGCTGGCGGTAGGCGTGATCGCCTCGCTGCTGCTCCCCGAGAAAGAGGACGCTGAGGAGGGAGAAGGGGCGAAACTGGAAAAAGCTGAACCCCGCCGGGAGGAACCCTGAGCAACCTGCCGTATCGGCCGGCCGGATGGATGACGATCCACCCGGCTGACCGATTCCCTTAATCCTTTCGTAATCTTTAATCTGCAAAAATATAGGGAGGATAAACCTCATGGCTATTTCCCTTAACAAAGGCGGTAAGTTATCCCTCGGCAAGGAAGCGCCGGACCTGAAGAAAGTTCTGATCGGACTGGGCTGGGACGCCCGCGCCACCGACGGCGTCGATTTCGATTTGGACGCTTCGGCATTCTTGCTCGACGCCAGCGGCAAGGTTCGCTCCGACGCCGATTTTATTTTCTACAACCAGTTGAAATCGGCCTGCGGCTCGGTGCAGCACACTGGCGACAACCGCACCGGCGCCGGCGAAGGGGACGACGAGGCCGTCATGGTGGACCTGACCCGCGTGCCGGCGGATGTGCAGAAAATCACCTTCACCGTCACCATCCACGAAGCCGATGCGCGCAAGCAGAATTTCGGCCAGGTCAGCAACGCCTTCATCCGCCTGGTCAACGCCGAAACCAACGTCGAAATTGCCCGCTACGATCTGGCCGAGGATGCCTCGACCGAAACTGCGATGATCTTCGGCGAACTCTACCGCTATGGCAACGAATGGAAATTCGGCGCCGTCGGCCAAGGCTATGCCGGCGGTTTGGCAGCGATGTGCCGCCAGTACGGCATCAACATCTGAGTTTCCGGTTTTCCTGTAAACTCCAGCCGATCTTCTCAACGACAGGAATCAAACGATGGCAATTTCTCTGCAAAAAGGCGGGAACGTTTCGCTGAGCAAGCAGGTACCCGGATTGCAGCGGGTCCGCTTTGGCCTGGGCTGGGATCTGCGCAAGACCGACGGCAGCGCGTTCGATCTGGATGCCTCCGCTTTCGTGCTGGACGCCAGCGGCAAGGTTTTGAGCGACCAGCATTTCGTGTTCTACAACAACACCCGGGATCCGTCGGGCGCGGTCACGCACCAAGGCGATAACCGCACCGGCGAAGGTGAAGGCGACGATGAAGTCATCGAAATCGGCCTGGACTCGATGGAAGCTAGCGCCGCCAAGGTGGCGTTCGTGGTCACCATCCACGACGCCGAAGCGCGCAAGCAGAACTTCGGTCAAGTCAGCAACGCCTACATCCGCGCGCTGAATGCCGAGGGCGGTCAGGAAATCGCCCGCTACGACCTGTCCGAGGACGCCTCCACCGAAACCGCGATGATCTTCGGCGAAATGTACCGCCACAACGACGAGTGGAAGTTTAAAGCTATCGGTCAGGGTTACGCCGGCGGTTTGGCGGCGGTCGCTCGCGATTACGGCGTCAATCTCGGCTGATCTTGCATCCTCGAACCATTGCGGGCCGGAGCGAGATGGAAAATCGCTTGCGGCCTCGCTTCAACCCGCAAATTTTCCGGAGTACCCCGATCAAGAAAAACTCCGGCCGTACTCAGCGCCTTCAGCGATTGTAGTTCGGCGACCGCTTTTCCACGAAAGCGTGCAAACCTTCCAGACCATCGGCGTGACCGGCGCAGGTGGCCAATCCGTGCCGCTCGCGCTCCAATTGCGTTTCCCAAGAGGTATCGAACGCATCGGTCAACAGGGTTTTGACGTGGCCGAAGGTATGCAAGGATTTTTGGGCGAGGGTTCGCGCCATCGCCAACGCGGTATCCAGCAATTGCGCATCGGGAACCACCCGCGTCGCCAACCCCCAAGCCAGAGCTTGGTCGGCGGCTATCGGCTCGTCGAACGCGGCGATTTCCAGGGCGCGGGCCAGCCCGACCAGGCGCGGCAGGGTAAACGTACCGCCGGCATCGATACACAGCGCGTTGCTGGTGAAGCCTTGCTTGAGCCGCGCCGACTCCGCCATGACTCGGAAATCGCAGGCCAGCGCCAGGGAAAAACCGCCGCCAGCCGCGACACCGTTAACGGCAGCGATCACCGGCTTGCGCAAGCGGCGGATTTCGGTTACGCAAACGTGAACGTGCGTCGCCAGTTCGTGAAACGCTGCCGCCGGTCCATGCGGATGAGCCAGCACGAACTTGATGTCGCCACCCGCCGAAAACGCCGTGCCGCTGCCGGTGACGATGACGCCGCGAATCGCCGGATCGGCCCCGATGTCCAACAACGCCCGAGTGAGCGCCTGCGCGGTCTCGATATTCAAGGCGTTATAGGTCGTTGGTCGATTCAGAGTCAGTTGGGCGATGGAATCGCGAACAGTTGCTAGAACGACATCGCTCATCGGTCATTCTCCCGGTTGGAATTGGAAAACCCGGCGACCTGCTATCCGTTACGACTCCGCCGGTTCGGCCCGCTGCGTGGCTTCGCGCTCCAGCAGTGCCCGCTTGCGCCGCAAATCCCAGCGGTAACCGCCCAGCCCACCGTCGCCTCGGACGACGCGATGGCAGGGAACGAGCACGGCGACCGGATTGGCGGCACAAGCCCGGGCCACCGCCCGCGCCGCCGACGGCTTGCCGATTTTTTGGGCGACTTCGGCATAGGTGGCGGTCGAACCCGCCGGAATCGCTTGCAGCGCCTGCCACACCCGCCGCTGAAAGGCCGTGCCGCGAATGTCGAGCGGCAGGCCGAGACCGTAAGCCGGCCGGTCGAGTGCCGCCAAGACTCTTTCCACCCATCCGGCGAACCCAGGATCTGCATCTTCCCATTCGGCGGCGGGAAAACGTGTGGCAAGCCGGTCTCGCAATCGCTCGGGATCGTCGTCGAACTCGACGGCACAAATACCCCGCTCCGTGGCTGCCACCAACGCCCAACCGAGATCGCACCGCACGACCGCGTGGCGAATTCGCTGGCCGGTGCCACCCTTCTGGTACTGGGAAGGCGTCATGCCAAGATGCCTGGCGGCCTTTTCGTAGCACCGGCTACTGGATTCGAACCCGGCTTCGTACATCGCTTGGGTAACGGTTCGATCTTCGCGCAAACCTTCCTCGAAGCGTCGTGCTCTGCGCGCCATCGCATACGCCTTGGGAGTCATGCCAACGGTTTGCTTGAACAACCGCTGAAAGTGGAACGGGCTACATCCGGCCGCTGCGGCCAGCTCTTTCAGGGAGGGCGGTTTTTCGGCTTCCTCGATGATCCGGCACGCTCGCGCCATCGCTTCGGAAACCGGCGACGAGTTCGATGGCCGTTGCGGGCGGCAGCGCCGGCAAGCCCGATAGCCCGCTCGTTCGGCATCGCCCCAACTCTGGAAAAATTCGACGTTGCACCGGTTCGGCAGCCGGGCGGCACAGGTCGGACGGCAATATACACCGGTCGTCTTCACGGCATAGAAAAACGCACCGTCGGACTGCGGATCGCGTCGAAGCAGTGCCTCCCATCGTTGGTCGCTCGTTTCGAATGCCGGATCGGTTGCGCGCATCGCGTCTTCCTCTGGATGGGTTGGTCGGTCAGCAAAACCGACCTTAGTTCCGCTCCCTGTCCGCCAGCTATCCGTTTGTTGCGATCAAATTCGAGCCGTAACCCGCTCCCACCGCCGGAACCAATATGGCCAAGCATGATCGGCATCGGCCGGATGCGCTTCCTCCCAGGTCAATTGCCATTCCCGCGCATCCCATTCCGGAAACCAGGCATCGCCCGGTATCTCGGCATCCACCAGCGTCAAGTACAGTCGCTTGGCCGATGGCAGGGTTTGTTCGTACAACGACGCGCCGCCGATCACCATGATCTCGGGGACCGCGCCGGCGATTGTCACCGCTTCGTCCAGCGACCGCGCGACGTCGCAACCGGACGCTCGATAGCCGGGATTATGGCTTAGCACGATCATCCGGCGGCCGGGCAACGGCTTGCCGATGGATTCCCAGGTACGCCGGCCCATCAACAGCGGCTTGCCCATCGTCATTTGCTTGAAGAAGCGCAAATCGGCCGGCAACCGCCAAGGCAAGCGGTTATCGCGGCCGATGACCCGGTTGCGCGCCAGCGCAGCGATCAACGTCAGTTTAGATATCATGTCGGCACCAACGGTGAGTTGGCCGCCGGAACGCTCCAGGCTGGCACGCCAGGTTCGTCCAGCCGGATGGCGGTCAGCCGGTTGCCCCAAACGCAACCGCTGTCGAGCGCAAAAACACCGGGCGCGCGGTAATAGCCCAGCGCCGCCCAGTGACCAAATACCAGGTTGAGGTTGGCGCTACGTCGATCCGGCACGGCAAACCACGGTAACAATTCCGGTCTCTGGCTACCTGGCGGTCCCTTTTCGGAAAAGGATAGCGTGCCGTCCGCTGCGCAGAATCGCATCCGGGTCAGCGCGTTGACGGCGAAACGCAAGCGGTCGTAACCGGCTAGATCGCTCCGCCAGCGGCGCGGTTCACCGCCGAACATCCGCCCCAAAAACGCATTGCACGAGGATCCCCGCAAAACCTCTTCCACTTCGGCGGCGCAACGTTGCGCCAACGCTAAATCCCATTGTGGCGGCAACCCGGCATGGATCATGGTGAAGCCGAGCACCGGATCGTGATGCAACAGCGGACAGCGGCGCAGCCAGTCCAGCAAATCGGCGCAATCCGGCGCGTCCAGGATCGAATGAAAGGTATCCTTGCGCTTCGGTTTCACCTGGCCGGCCGCGACCGCCAGCAAAGTCAGATCGTGGTTGCCCAATACCGCCACCGCCCGTTCGCCTAGCCCCCGCACCAACCGCAATACCTCCGCCGAATGGGATCCACGATTGACCAGATCGCCGACCAGCCACAACGCATCGGCCGCCGGATCGAACCGCAACACGTCGAGCAACCGCCGCAGGGGATCGTAGCAACCTTGCACGTCGCCGATAGCATAAACGGCCATCGGGTTAATTCCTGGCCGGCGGTTGCGTTGCCGCCGGCGCGGGCAAAGGAGGCAACTGGCCAAGGATGCGCTGGGCCACGCCTTGATAGTCTTCGTCGAAATGATGATCGCCCGGCATCTTTTCGGCGATTGCGCCCAAATCGGCCAGTTTCGGGCAGGCGGCATCTTCCTCTTCCTCGCCGTAAATGCATAGCCGCTTGACTCCGGTCAGTTTTTCCAGTTCCGGCCGCACCGGTTGGTCTCCTTTCGAGGGCTCGTCATCGATCCAATCGCTCAGATGAAACTCGAACGCGGCGTAATCGGACAACCCTAGAAACACCACCAGATCGAGCCGATCACGCAAATCCCGAGGCAGGCGGTTGGCGAGCGCCGGCAGCACATCCGCACCAAACGAATAACCGATCAGCACGATCCGTTCCTTTTTCCAAACCGCCAGATAATGGCGCAGAACGCGTTCCAGATCCAAGGCAACTTCGTCTGGCTGACGGGCTTTCCAGAAATAGCTCAGCGAATCCCAACCGACGGTCGGCAAGCCATTCTTTGCCAGCTCCGCCGTCACGGCCCGGTCCAGTAGCGCCCAGCCGCCGTCCCCGGAAAACATCACTGCGAATTGGGATCGGCCGGGACCGCCGGTAACCGGCACCTCGGTCAACGGCACACCGCCAGCGCTGGCATCGGGTTGCACTTGCCTGACGATGCTCGGATCGAGCCATTGCATCAAGGCGGACACCTGCGGCAGCCAACTCTTGCTTCCTGCTGCGCCGGCCACCTCGGTTAGACGGGCAAGCTGGATCGACTTGACGAACTGCGCAGCGTTGACGGCATCGCAAGCGGGCCGGTTCTGGAACACGAACCAGGTCGTCGGCATACGGACGATTGGCTTTAGCAACGTCCCCTTGTTATCCGGAAGCGCGACGCTGTCCAAACTCGACGCTCCCTTGCAGAACGGCTTATGCAGCGGCAACTCCGGGCAAAAGTCCATCGCCACGCCAGCATGAAAACGGTCGGCCGGCGCTTGAGCGAGCGCGGCGTAAGTCAACGCTGCGCCGGCGCCCTGTCCCAACAAGATCGGCGGTAAATGAATCTCCAGCGGATAGCGTTGCTCCATCGATTGGTTCAATCGCGCCAGATCGGCCGATGGATCGGCGCAAGCGGCGTCCGACCGATCGAGCTGGGCCAGATACGCATCCAGACCGATGCCCGCGACCACATAATCCAGCTTTGCTATTTCCTGCGCCGCCGCTGCCAGCTCGGCATTCCAGCCCCCCACACCGGACAGCAGCAACGCCACACCCTTGGGTTCGTCAGTGGCGCGATAAACGACGAACTTGCCGAAAGGAGCCTGATCGAGCGTTTCTTCGACCAGGTCCGCCCGTGCGGCGAAAGCCGCCAGCAAGGCAGCGATCAAACAGAGTCTTCGCGATAACCCGTACATGAGTTGATCCTTCGTTATCGTTATTTGCCGATGGCCCCCCTCAAACCACCGGCGATCAGCGTCGTCAAATCCGCCAGAATCCGGGGCAAGACCATGCCGCCTGGCACAGCCATGTAGCGGGCTTCCCATCGAGGATCGAATTTATCCTTGTATTGATGCAGGCCCCGAAAATTGTAAAACGTCTCGCCGCCGCCGAACACGAGAGCACCGAACCGGTTCCACAGCGGCGCGAAACTGCGGTTCTGCAAGCCGGCCAGCGGCGCCATGCCCAGATTGAACCACTCGTAGCCTTGCTCGCGGCCCCAGAGCATGAGCTTGATGAACAGATAATCCATCAAGCCGTTTGGGCTGTCGGGCATATAGCGCATCAAATCCACCGACAGTTCCTGGCAACCGCCGCGCCAGAGGTTGGCGAAAGCGACCGTTTCCGAACGGCAGCGCACGATGGCGACTGGCCCGCTCCGCAAATAATCCTCGTCGAAAAACCCCAGCGAAAACCCTTTCTCGCGGCTTTTCTTGCTGTCGAGCCACGCGTCGGAAATCGTTCGCAGCCGGGGCAATAGTTCCGGCACGGCAACGGTATCGACGATCTCGAAGCGATAATCTTCGCGCTCCAATCGATTGACATGATTGCGCATCGACTTGCGAGCCTTGCCATCCAACGAGAATTCGGTAAGTCGCACCCGCGCTTCCTCGCCGAATTTCAGCAGGGTCAGACCCAGTTCCACGTACAGACCCAGGTTGTCTGGATGAACCTGATAAAACACCGGCCAGCCGCCGTGGCGCTCGCACAGTTCGCGAAATCGCCAAGCCAGTTCGCGACGGTCTTCCTCGTGGCCAGCGACCGGATCCCCCATCGCTACCCAGGTTCGGCCCTCCACTCCATACATCAGAAACGCATCGCCACTTCCGTCGAACAGCAACGCTTTATCGCCCAGCAACGCCAGATGGGCATAGGTGCGCGGGAACGCGGCGACGATGGTCCGGACTCGTTCGAGCTCGCTCGCGCCGGGCGGGATCGGCTCGAATGGAGCCGGCCGCAATAGCTTGGCGACGCCGAAAAACAACGCCACGCCGAACGCGCCTACCATGGCCCGCAAGAACCGCGGCGCTTCGCCCTCGCCGCCAAAGCTGAACTCCCACCACAGAGAATTCGAGTATTCGACGTGTTTGTAGGAGAAAAAGCCGAGCCAAACTGAACAAATCAGCACGACCACGATAGCGGCGACCCAACCCGGCGTGAAGCGATCCCCAAACAAGGAGGCGCGGCGATAGAACCGGCGCCGGCATGGCAACAGCCCAGCCAACAGGATCGTCAGGATAATCGCTTCCTCGTAATCTCCGCCTTTCAGCAAAGAGGCCGCGACGCCAGCGGCCAAGAACATGACGGCCAACAGCCACGCCGCGTCCAGCCGGCGTTGCAGTCCCCGTGCCAGCAACAGCAAGCTCATCCCAACCAAGCTACTGATAAAATGGGAGATTTCGAGAACGGATAACGGGATTCTGTGATGCAACCACACTAACCGCGCCTCGACGGCCGGCGTCGAGGCCGAAAACAGCAATACCGCACCGCTAATCAGCGCCAGCAACGCAAACACATGGGGCAACAACACCGGCGCCCACGGTCCCACCATGCGCGGCAACCAAAGAATCCGTTCTTTCTGATGCCGCAACTCGTATGCGCCGAGGGCGATAGCCGCCAGCACCAACGGTAGCAGGTAATAGATCAGCCGATAGGCCAGCAGCGCGCCGAGCAGGTCGGCGGCCGGCAGGCGATCTTGCAGCAAAAGCAGCACCAGAGATTCGAACACGCCCAGACCGCCGGGGACATGGCTGAGCAAACCGGCGATCTGCGCTACCAGAAATACGCCCAGGACGCGGCCGAACCCGGGTGTCCCCAATGCTGGCAACAATACGTACAGCACCACGCTGGCCATGATCCAGTCCAGCGCACCCACCGCCAGTTGCGGCAAGGCCAGGCGGGGGCGAGCCATCGGGAGTTGCCAAGGCCCTAGCTGGAGCGGCTGGCGGCGCAGCAAGCCTAGCAGTACGTAGACCGCCGGCAAAATCAGCATCGAAAATCCCAGCAACCGGCCATCCAAGGCCAAATAAGGAATCGCCTCCAGATCGAGCGGATTCAGCACCAACACCGCGCCGCCCACGGTCAAAATACCCAACCACAGGGTCAAGGTGGTGAACAGGACGATTTTGGCGATTTCCACCGCCGTCAATCCCCAACTCGAATAGAGCCGGTAGCGCAGCGAGCTGGACGTCAGCACGGACAGTCCGACCGAGTTGCTGAACGCGTAGCTGAGCAGGGCAGCGAAACCGACCTTGGGCCAGGGCAGCGGCCGACGGATATAGCGCAGCGCTAGCCAATCGTAGCCGGTGGTGACGAGATAGCTGAGCGCCGTGGCGAGCAACGCGGCAGCCAACTGCCAATGCGGCAATCCCTTCAAATAGGCCACTACATCCTGGTAGCGGTACTCGGTCAATGCCCGGTGCAGCACCCACAGCGCCGCAACGAACAATGTCAAACCGAGGAGCGGACCGGCGAATCGGGCAAACAATACTCTCATGGTAATTGCAGGATGGCATCCCGGTTGGTCCAGGATGCGACGCGGACCGCAGCGGCAGACCGGGGCAGCCATTCGTACTGGCCGTGCTCGTCGGGATTCAGGACGATGGGCCGGCGCTCCGGCAGCGGAACGCGGAATACGTGCTCGACGTTCTCGGCGGCGTCCGGTGCGTAACGATGCCGCCAGGGCGGCAGGATCGGAAAACGGTTGATCTTGCCGCAGGCGATCACTTCCGCCGCATCGCTCAAGCCGGTTTCCTCGCGCAACTCCCGCCGCGCTGCGTCCAACGGGTCGGTTTCGTCCCAACGCAGACTACCGGTGACCGATTGCCAAAAACCGGGCGGCTGGCGACGACACAGCACCAGCACCTCGCCAGCGGTGGTGTAAACCACCACCAGCACCGATTCAGGGCGCTTGTAGCATGGCCGTTCCTCGCCAGCGAGCGGGCGAAGGGTCAGGGGTGAGGGCGGTTTTTTCAACCGCATCGACCTTCAGGGGGTTCGGCGCAGGCGAATGTTGAGATCGCGCAATTGCGCCTCGGCGACGGGAGCCGGCGCCTGAGTCAACAAACAAGCGGCAGTTTGGGTCTTGGGGAAGGCCATCACCTCGCGGATCGACTTGGCGCCCGTCATCAGCATGACCAACCGATCCAGCCCAAATGCCAGGCCACCGTGCGGCGGGCAACCGAACTTCAGTGCGTCCAGCAAGAAACCAAACTTGGCGCGAGCTTCCTCGGGGTCGATGCCGAGCAGCTCGAACAC
>DEHU01000215.1 GCA_002352125.1 Competibacteraceae bacterium UBA2792
GAGATCGATACCGTCGGCGGCGACTTGCGACGGGTCGGTTTGCGCACGTATCCAGAATCGGTGCAGCAGCCCGACCATCCCTTTCGGTTGCTGAAGGACGACGGCGCGGAAATCTTCATCGCTCAATCGGGTCTCTTGGCGCTGAACGACGGTCCTGCACCCAACCACTACGCACAGTTTACCGCCGATCAGACCGAATATCGTTTGGCGGATGGTCAGGATGCGCTGGAAGTGCGATTGCACTGGTCGGATCCATCCGGCGTCAAGGTGATCAAGAGCTACACTTTCCGGCGCGGCAGTTTCCTGGTGGAACTCAATCAGCGGGTGGAAAATGGCGGCGCGAGCGATTGGCAGGGTAGCCAATACCGGCAGTTTCAACGCACGCCGCCCGTGAAATCCAACAGCTATTTTGGCGGTGGCGTGGTGACGTACACCGGCGCGGTGATTTCCACGCCCGAGCAGCGCTACGAAAAGATTTCCTTCGACGATATCGCCAAGAAGGAATTGAATCAGTCGGTCAAGGGTGGTTGGATCGCCATGATCCAACACTATTTCCTGGGAGCATGGGTGCCCAACGTGGGCGAGACCGACGATTTCTACACCAAGGTGGTCGGCGGCAATCGCTACGTGTTGGGGATGCGCGGCGCGGTGCAGACCGTTCCGGCGGGGGCGACCGGCGATTTTCGCACCCGTCTGTACGTGGGGCCGAAATTGCCCAACGTGCTGGAAGACGTTGCGCCCAACCTGCAACTGACCGTCGATTACGGTATGTTGACCATCATCGCCGAGCCATTGTTTTGGCTGCTGAAAGTGATCCACGCGATCCTCGGTAATTGGGGCTGGGCGATCATTTTCCTCACCATCCTGATCAAGCTGGCGTTCTACAAGCTGTCGGAAACTAGTTACCGCTCGATGGCCAACATGCGCCGGCTGGCGCCGGAGTTGAGCCGGCTCAAGGAGCTGTACGGCGACGACAAGCAGAAGATGAATCAGGAGATGATGGGCCTGTACAAGAAGGAAAAGGTCAATCCGCTGGGCGGCTGCCTGCCGATCCTGGTGCAGATCCCNNTGCCTGCCGATTCTGGTGCAGATTCCGGTGTTCATCGCCCTGTATTGGGTGTTGGTGGAAAGCGTGCAATTGCGGCAAGCGCCGTTCATGTTGTGGATCAACGACATGGCGATCCCGGACCCGTACTACGTGCTACCGCTGATCATGGGCGTGACCATGTTCATCCAGCAAAAGCTGAGTCCGGCGCCGCCCGATCCGGTGCAGGCTAAGGTGATGATGGCATTGCCGATCGTGTTCACGTTCATGTTCTTGTGGTTCCCCGCCGGTCTGGTGCTGTACTGGGTGGTGAACAACATGCTGTCCATCGCTCAGCAGTGGGTCATCACCAAGCGGGTGGAGTCGGGGGCCGATTCGGGCAAGGGCAACGCCGACAAGGGCGGCAGTAAGGTCGCCACGCTGGTCGGCAAGCAAGTCGGCAAGCTGGTCGATTTAGCCAAGAAATCGCTGGCTGAGCAAATGGCGCCGAACAAGCGCAAGAGGAAGTAGCCAGCAGCCTCCGTTCCGGCAGGGACGCCGGAACCCGGTCAGCGTGGCAGCTTGCCGGGCCTGCTGGCCGGGGCCGTCACGAATAAGCCGATAATCTGTCCGGCCCGCACATCGCGGGGACGCCGCCGACCATGCATTGGATCGCTCCCTCCGAAAAAGACGCCGCCGCTACCACGCTCGAAAAGCGCCTGTGGGATGCCGCCGACCAGTTCCGCGCCAATTCCGGCCTCAAGGCGCAGGAATACTCCGGTCCCATCCTGGGCCTCATTTTCCTGCGCTTTGCCGAAGTGCGCTTTGCTGCCCAACGCGCCAAACTCGAAGCCGCTGGCGCCAGCTCGCGGCGCGGCAGCCGGGTCGATGAGCCTGCTGCCTACCACGCCGCAGGCGTTCTCTACCTTAGCCCTGAGGCGCGTTTTGAGACTCTGCTTGCGTTGCCCGAGGCGGCCGACATCGGCGCGAAGGTCAACGCCGCGATGCGCGAGATCGAGAAACACAATCCTCAGCTTGCGGGCGTGTTGCCCAAGACTTACAACCTCTTCACCAGCACCTTGCTCAAGGAGTTGCTGAAAAAGGTTTCCGAAATTCCGGCCACGGTCGATTACGACGCCTTCGGCCGTATCTATGAATATTTTCTTGGTGAGTTCGCCCGCACCGAAGGCCAAAAAGGCGGCGAGTTCTACACGCCAAGCAGCATCGTCAAGCTGCTGACCGAGATCATCGAACCTTTCCACGGCCGCATCCTCGACCCCGCCTGCGGTTCCGGCGGTCTGTTCGTGCAATCGGCGCGCTTCGTCGTTGGGCATCGGAAGAATCCCGCCGTCGAGCTGGCCATTCACGGTGTCGAGAAAACCGACGAAACCGGCCGCTTGTGTCGCCTCAACTTGGCTGTGCATGGTTTAGAGGGCGACATCCGCCACGGCGGCAACGTCAACAGTTACTACGACGACCCGCACCACGCTATCGGCCGGTTCGATTTCGTTCTCGCCAATCCGCCGTTCAACGTCAACGCGGTGGACAAGGAACGGCTCAAGGATGTGGCTGGCCCCGGCCGCCGCTTTCCCTTCGGTCTGCCGCGTACCGACAACGCCAACTACTTGTGGATTCAGCTTTTCTACTCGGCGCTGAACGCTACGGGCCGCGCCGGCTTCGTCATGGCGAATTCGGCTTCCGATGCCCGCGCCAGCGAGCAGGATTTGCGGCAGAGGCTCATCGAAATGCGTGCCGTCGATGTCATGGTCGCCGTCGGCCCCAATATGTTCTACACGGTTACGCTGCCCTGTACGCTGTGGTTTCTCGACAAGGGCAAGGCCCGGACGCCGCGCGCCGACACCGTGCTGTTCATCGACGCCCGCCATATCTACCGGCAGGTGGATCGTGCCCACCGCGATTGGACGCCCGCGCAAATCGGTTTTCTCGCTAACCTCGTGCGGCTTTATCGCGGCGAGGCGCTCGATCTGACGGTCGGCGGTGACGAGACGGCGGCCAAGCTCGTCGAAGTCTTTGGTGGAACGCCGACGTATCGTGACGTACCCGGCCTGTGCAAAGCGGCGACTCTGGCCGAGATCAAAGCCCAAGGCTGGTCGCTCAACCCCGGTCGCTACGTCGGTGTCGCGCCGGGCGAGGAGGTGAGCGACGAGGATTTCAAGGAGCAGCTCGAAGCGCTAAACGAGGAACTGGAAACGCTGAACGCCCAGGCGCGGGAACTGGAGCAGACCATTGCTGCGAATGTAGCGGCATTTCTCGGATAACCTTCAGACGGAGCCTTGCCATGCCGCAATCTCTTTCCAGGGTTCTCGTTCATCTGGTCTTTAGCACTAAACACCGCGAACCCTTCATCGTGCCGGAGGTCCGCCCACGCCTGCACGCCTACATCGTCGGCATTCTGGACAACCTGAAATCCCCATCCCTGCAAACCGGCGGTGTGGAAGACCATGTTCATATCCTGTGCGCTCTGGGGCGGACGATTTCCCAGGCTGATCTGGTGGAAGAAGTGAAAAAGAGTTCGTCGAAATGGATGAAAGCCGAAGGAGGTGTGCCGGGCTTTTCCTGGCAGGCGGGTTACGGCGCGTTTTCCATTGGTGAATCCCAGGCCGATACGGTGATTCGATATATCCAGAACCAGGAAGAACACCACCGCAAGGGGACGTATCAGGAGGAATATCGGCGGTTTCTGGAGCGATACCGGGTGGCGTATGACGAACGGTATGTGTGGGATTGATGCAAAACGATGAATCCGTAATTTGTGTTACGCCCCTTCAGGGCTGGGGTGGGGGTTGTGTGCCCAACGCACCCAGGGCGTTGCCCTGGGCTATTGAGGTTGAGCGCCGTTGGCGCGAGCCATTGCGCCAACGGCGCAACATTCACCAGCCCAGGGCAACGCCCTGGGTATGGTGCGCACGGATTTGGGGTAGTCCTGAAAGGGCGAAACCCCACGGCGGTGATGCCCCGATAAAACAAACCATCGTCGCCAATGTGGCGGGAATTCTGGGGGCGTGATGGTAGACGCTTGGCCATTCGTGCGACTGGGGGAGATATGCCAAGTCACGTCTAGCAAACGAATCTATGCGAAGGAGTTGGTCCCTTCGGGCGTTCCTTTTCTCAAGAGCACGGAAATCATTGAGAAGGTGAACGGCCAAGACCATTCAAGCCTCCTATATATTTCGGAAAAACGCTATCAAGAGATTGTTAAACAGACAGGCGGTCTAGAAGCGGGAGATGTGCTTCTCACCTCTCGGGGAACACTGGGCATCCCCTACGTTGTGAGATCAGCCGATCGTTTTCACTTTGCAGACGGAAATTTGACTTGGTTCAGATACTTCTGCCAATTGGATAGTCGCTATCTGAGCTATTTCTTCATGTCTCCCTTAGGCAAGGCAGAACTGACAAAATGCGTCATTGGATCATCGCAAGCGGCATACACCATTGCGGCCCTTAAGAAGATTGAGATCGCACTTCCTCCCCTCCCCACCCAGCGCCGCATCGCGGGCATCCTGTCGGCCTACGACGAACTCATCGAAAACAGCCAGCGGCGCATCAAGATTCTGGAGTCGATGGCCCGCGCGTTCTACCGCGAGTGGTTCGTTCGCTTCCGCTTCCCCGGCCACGAATCCGTTCCTCGCGTTGCGTCGCCACTCGGCGAGATTCCGCAGGGGTGGGAGGTGAAGAGGCTTGCGGACGTGGCGAAAGTAAACCACGCCCAAATCAATGCCCGCAGCGCGCCGGAAGAACTTCACTACATCGATATCTCATCCGTCAGCCCCGGCCAGATTGACAGCATCACAACCTACGCCTTTGCCGATGCTCCAGGTCGTGCGCGCCGCATCGTCCAGCACGGCGATGTGCTTTGGTCATGTGTTCGCCCGAATCGCCGATCACACGCGCAGGTGATGCACCCTGAGGCGAATACCATCGCTTCAACCGGCTTCGCAGTGCTGACCGCAACAAAGGTTCCATTCACTTTTCTCTACTTCGCGACGACCACAGACGATTTCGTTGCCTACCTTACGAACAACGCTACCGGCGCAGCCTACCCCGCTGTTACCGCGCCGACATTCGAAAAGGCTGATCTGCTCGTTCCTTCAGTTGCATTGCTAAGAAAGTTTGGTGACGCGACTATCCCTATGGCAGAGGAGATTCATGCACTCCAACGCCAAATCCAAAACCTCCGCCGCACCCGCGACCTGTTGCTGCCGCGCCTCCTTTCCGGCCAGATCGATGTGGAGGCGCTCGATCATGCCTGACATCGCCCCGCTGCCCGCCGATTACGCTGCTTGGCTTGCCGAGCTGAAGGCCCGCATCCACAATGCCCAGCAGCGGGCAGCACTGGCGGTCAACCGCGAGCTGGTGCTGCTCTACTGGCAGATCGGCCGCGACATTTTGGACCGGCAGGGCCGCGAAGGTTGGGGGGCGAAAGTGATCGAGCGGCTGGCGCAGGATTTGCGCAGCGCCTTTCCCGGCATGAAGGGATTTTCCCGCGCCAACCTGATGTACATGCGCGCCTTCGCCGAAGCGTGGCCGGATGCCGAAATTGTCCAACAGGCTGTTGGACAATTACCCTGGGGGCATAACTTGGTGTTGTTGACCAAACTCAAGACATCAGAGCGGCGTCTAGCCTATGCTCAGCGAGCCATCGAACACGGCTGGTCGCGTAATGTGTTGAACATTCACATCGAGCGGCGCTTGCTGGAACGCGAAGGGAAGGCCATCACCAACTTTGACGCACGGTTGCCCAAACCCCACTCGGACTTGGCGCACGAATCGCTCAAAGACCCATACCTTTTCGACTTTCTGGGCGTCGGCGATGAAGCCGGTGAGCGCGCCATCGAGGACGCCATCGTCCACCACATCACCCGTTTCCTGCTCGAACTCGGCGCCGGCTTCGCCTTCGTCGGACGACAGGTTCACCTCGAAGTGGGCGGCGACGACTTCTTCATCGACCTGCTGTTCTATCACCTGAAGCTGCGCTGTTATGTGGTGATCGAACTCAAGGGAGGGGCCTTCAAGCCCGAGCATCTGGGCCAGCTCGGTTTCTACCTGACCGCCATCGATCGCGACATCAAGCTCGAGCAGGACAACCCGACGATCGGTCTGTTGCTCTGCAGGACGAAGAACAAGGTGGTGGCGGAGTACGCGCTCGGCGACAAGACACAGCCGATGGGCATCGCCGAGTACCGCTTGATCGAATCGCTGCCCGCCGACCTGCAGAGCAGCCTGCCCAGCATCGAGGCCATCGAGCAGGCCCTGGCCGACGAGGTGGGTGAGGAAGACGCATGAGCGCCCACGCCTGGAGCGAAGACCGGCTCGTCGAGCAACCCGCCATCGGGCTGTTTGCGGCGCTGGGCTGGCAGACGGCATCGGCAATGGACGAGACCTTCGGCGCAGGCGGCACGTCCTCGTCGACCCTGGGCCGCGGGACCAGGGGCGAGGTGGTGCTGGTCGACCGCCTGCGCTCGGCGCTCGCGAAGCTCAACCCCGGCCTGGCCTTTGATGCCATCCAGAACGCCATCGACGAACTCGTCCGCGACCGCTCGGCGATGAGCCTGCAGGCCGCCAACCGCGAGACCTACCGGCTGCTCAAGGAGGGCATCCCGGTGTCCGTGCCGGATCTTGAACACGAAGGGCGCGACCACGGCGGGCAGACCACCGAGCGCCTGCGCGTGGTGGACTGGGAGCAGCCGGAGAACAACGACTTCCTGCTGGTCAGCCAGCTCAGCGTGGTCGGCAGCCT
>DEHU01000056.1:0-18878 GCA_002352125.1 Competibacteraceae bacterium UBA2792
GCCGACGGCGATTGGCTGACCGTCGAAACCCCGGCCGCCGGCCGCCGCCAGTTCGACCTCAACGGCTATCCGCAACTGCGCCCTTTCGTAGAAGCGATTCGCGCCACGCAAGCCGGCAACCAGGCTATGCTGGAGCGGTATTACCGATTGGAATTTCAGGGGACGCCCGCCGATTGGAGCCTGCGCCTGACCCCGCGCGACCCAAGGGCCACCGCCTATGTGACCGCCATCGTCTTGCGGGGTCGGGACGGATCGATTTCCAGCATGGAAACGCTGGAACCCGACGGTGATCGCAGCTTGATGACGATTACGATCAGGTGAAATGGCGCCATGCCGAGCGTCCCGCCTCCTCGCCCCCCTTCGTCACCAGCGACGGCAGGAAGCCAACGCTATCGCCGGTTGATCCTGCCGCTCTGGTTGTTGGCCGCGCTGGGCTGCGGCTGGGCCGTCTTGACGACGCCGGTCACCACCGATCTGACCTTGTTCGTACCCCGCGCCGATCCGGTCGCGGAACTGCTGCTGGAGCAGTTGCGCAGCGGTCCGACCACCCGGCTGATTCTGCTGGGGCTGGACGGCGATTCCGAAACCGCTCGCGCTGCCGTCAGCCGTCAATTGGCGGAGCGATTGCGTTCGACGGCTTTGTTCGCGCGCGCGGCCAACGGCGCGGACGCGTTGCCGGAAACAGAACTGCAAGCGCTGTTCGCTCATCGCTATTTGCTCAGCCCGGCCCTCTCCCCGGCGCGATTTACGGTGGATGGGTTGCGTGCGGCCTTGCAGCAGCGGTTGGCGGAATTGCGCTCGCCGCTGGCGGTTTTCCAGAAACGTTGGCTGGCCAGCGATCCGACCGGCGAGCTGCTGAGCCTGCTGCGGGTGTGGCAGGGCGGAATGCACGAACCGGCCAAGCGGCTGGGCGTCTGGTTTTCGCCGGACGGTGATCGCGCTCTGCTGCTGGTCGAAACGCGGGCTTCCGGTTATGACCTCGTCGCCCAACGCGAAGCAGTGACGGCGATTCGCCAAGCGTTCGCCGCGGCCAGTACCGGCACTGGCGTGCGGCTGACGATGAGCGGTCCTGGCGTGCTGGCAACGCTGGCCGAGGACCAAGTGCGCGCCGGAGCGGAATGGCTGAGCGCGCTGGCGCTGGCGGCGGTGATATCGATGCTGCTTTTGGTTTACCGGTCGGCGCGGACGGTCTGGCTCGGCGCGCTACCGATGTTGTCGGCCCTGCTGACCGGCGCGGCGGCGGTCGATTTGGTTTTCGGCAAGATGTATCTCATTACGCTGGCTTTCAGCATGACCTTGCTGGGAGAAACGCTGGACTATCCCACCTACCTGTTCAGCCATCGACGCGCGACGGAGACGGTGGAGGGAACCTTGCGGCAATTGTGGCCGACCCTGCGGTTGTGCGTGGCAACCACGGCGCTGGGTTGTCTGGCGATGCTGGATTCCGGTTTCCCCGGATTGAGCCAGTTGGGCGTGTTCACCATCGCGGGCATCGTCGCGGCCGTGACGACGACCCGCTGGCTGTTGCCGGCCCTGCTGCCGCCGAATTGGGCGCCGCCGCAACCGGTCGCTATCGGTGCTTGGGCGGATGATATGTTGCGTCCGCGACCCCGGTTGGCGCTGGTGATCGGCGGCTGCGGCTTGCTGGTGCTCCTGGGATTGGCCATCAAGGCGCCACCGCTGTGGGAAAACGACCTCGCTGCGCTCAGTCCGGTACCGCGCGAATTGTTGCGGCTCGATCAGGAACTACGAACCGCGCTGGGTGCCCCGGAGGTCGGTCACCTGATCGTCGTCACCGCACCGGACGCCGAAACCGCCTTGCGGAACAGCGAAACGATTGCCGCTTATCTGGATCGTCGCCAAACCGACGGCGCGTTGGCCGGTTACGACGGCGCCATGCGTTATCTACCCAGCACCCATGCCCAACGGCAGCGGCAGACATCGTTGCCGGATACCGAATTCCTGACGGCGAACCTGACCGCCGCCGTAGCGGAATTGCCGTTCAAGCCCGGCTTGTTTGCGCCCTTTCTCAATGCCGTCGCCGCCGCCCGGACCGCGCCGCTGCTGCGGCCCGAAGATTTGAGCGGCACTTTACTGGGGATGCGAACTAGCGCCCTGCTGTTTCCCGGCGAGCGCGGCTGGACCGCCCTGTTGCCGCTGAGCGGCGTTCGGGATCCTCGGGCCTTGGCCGCCGGCTTGCCACAGGTCGAGATCGGCCAAGCGCGCTATCTGGATTTGCGCGCCGAAACGAATCGAATTGTGGCGGGTTTTCGCGATGCCGCGCTGCAACGGCTCGGCTGGGGCTTCGCGCTGATCGTGGCGGTGGTCTGGATCGGGTTGCGGTCCTGGCGACGGGTTGCCGCCGCGTTGTTGCCGGTGTTGCTGGCGCTGGTTTTCACCGTGGCGGCGCTGTTGGCCTTGGGCGAACGATTGTCGCTGTTCCACTTGGTTTCCCTGTTGCTGGTGCTGGGAGTGGGCGTGGATTACGGGTTGTTTTTCGGCCGGCCCGACGCCGATCCCGACCTGCGCCGACGCACCTTGCATGCGCTATTGGTCTGCTGTGGTTCAGCGTTGACCGTGTTTGGTATGCTCTCGACTTCCGCGCTGCCGGCGCTGCGGGCCATCGGTTTGACCGTGACCTTGGGCGTGGCCGCCAGTTTCATCGTCGCCTTGGTGGCGGCACGACCTTTGTTGACGCGAATGAGTTGACCGATGGCTATCGAACCTCTTGCAATTGCCGCGCGTACCGTGACCAATGCCTTGGGGCGTGGCGTCGCGGCGTCGCTGGCGGCACTGCGCTGCGGCGAAAGCGGATTGCGGCCCTGCGATTTCGAGGATGCGGTGCTGGACACCTGGATCGGACGGGTCGCCGGTCTCGAAGAGGAACCGTTGGGCGGCGAATTCGCCGCGTTCGATTGCCGCAACAATCGCTTGGCGCGATTGGGTCTGGAACAGGATGGCTTCGCGATGGCGGTACGAGACGCCACGGCGCGCTACAGCGCCGACCGCATCGGCGTATTCGTCGGCACCAGCACTTCCGGCATCGGCGCCACCGAACACGCCTACCGCCAGCGAGACCCCCTCACCGGCAGTTTGCCGGAAACTTTCGACTACCAGCACACCCACAACGTTTTTTCGGTGGCGGATTTCGCCCGGCGCTGGCTGGGTTTGACCGGCGTGGCGCTCGCCATTTCCACCGCCTGTTCCTCCAGTGCCAAGGCATTCGCTTCGGCCTGGCGCCACATGCGGGCGGGTTTTTGCGATGCTGCCGTGGTCGGCGGGGTGGATAGCCTGTGCTTGACCACCCTCTATGGTTTCAACGCCCTGGGCCTTGCTTCCTCTCGGCCCTGTCGTCCGTGGGATGTCGAGCGCGATGGTTTGAACGTGGGCGAAGCGGCCGGGTTCGCCCTGCTGGAATGGGCCGAGCCGGACGATGCCCGCGCGCTGCTGTTGGGTTACGGCGAAAGCAGCGACGCCTATCACATGACCGCCGCGCATCCCGAAGGCGCGGGTGCGGCGCTGGCGATGCAAGGGGCATTGGCACGGGCAGATGTGACGCCCGAGCAAGTGGATTACATCAACCTGCACGGTACCGCCACGCCGTTGAACGATGCCGCCGAGGACCGGGCCGTGCTGCGGGTGTTCGGACCGGAAACGCCGTGCAGTTCCACCAAGGGGTGGACCGGGCATACCTTGGGGGCGGCGGGCATTACCGAAGCGATCTTGGTCTGCCTGTGTCTGGAACACAGCCTGATTCCCGGCACGCTCAACACCCGCCAGCGCGATCCGAAATTGGGCGCGGGCCTCGTACTGGATAACCGGGAACGTCCGTTGCGGCTGGCGCTCAGCAATTCATTCGGTTTTGGCGGCACCAATTGCAGCCTGCTGTTCGGACGGA
This sequence comes from Competibacteraceae bacterium UBA2792, assembly GCA_002352125.1. Taxonomy (GTDB): domain Bacteria; phylum Pseudomonadota; class Gammaproteobacteria; order Competibacterales; family Competibacteraceae; genus Competibacter_A. The sequence continues at coordinate 3,899 of DEHU01000056.1, forward strand.
GGGGCGCATGAACCCGCTCTTCGTCGAAGGCGTAGGCATTCTGGCGCCGGGGTTGGCCGGCTGGGCGGCCAGCCGGGCGGTGCTCGCCGGCGAGCGGCCCTACGTCGCCGAACCGATGCCGGCAACCATCGCGACTTTGTTGCCGGCCAACGAGCGGCGCCGCACCACCGCCACGGTCAAGCTGGCGCTGCACGTCGCGCAGGAAGCGATGGACCAAGTTGCCCCGATCTCCAACCCCTCTTCCGGCGAGCGAGGGAAGTTGTCGGCGGCTACGGTCTTCGCGTCGTCGGGCGGAGATAGCGAGGTGCTGGACAAGATTTGCACGGCGCTGACCCAGCCCGGCCGGCCGGTTTCGCCGACGCAGTTCCATCACTCGGTACACAACACGCCCGCCGGTTACTGGTCCATCGCCACCGGTTGCACGCAGCCCTCGCTCAGTCTTTCCGCCTACGATGGCAGTTTCGCCGCCGGTTTGCTGGAGGCGGCGGCGCTGGCGTTCGCGGAAGCGGCGCGAGTGCTATTGATCGCTTACGATTTGCCGCTACCGTTTCCGCTGTCGGCGCGGCGCGCCATCGTCGCACCGTTCGCCGTGGCCCTGCTGCTGAATCCCGTGGCCACCGAACGGCGCCAAGCGACGCTCCGATTGACGCGAACCGGGTTCGAGCCAGCGGATCGATTGGACGATGCGAGCCTGGAGCGATTGCGGGCCGGCAATCCCGCCGCGCGCAGCTTGCCGTTGTTGTGTGCCATCGCCCAGCGAAAGCGCAAACGGGTGATGTTATCCGGCAACGATACCGCTTTGGGCGTGGACGTCGAGCCGTGAAGCGGGCACTGGTGACCGGCGGTAGCGGCGATATCGGCCGCGCAATTTGCCAGCGATTGGCCCGCGATGGGTTACACCTCATCGTTCATGCTTGCGGCCGTCCCGAACGAGCGGCAGAGGTTGTTGCCGGTATCCGAGCCGGAGGCGGATCGGCGGAAACGGCGATATTCGACGTGGCCGACGAAGAGCAAACGCGCTGCGCTCTGGCCGAACTGCTCGAAACCGGGCCGATTCAAGTGTTGGTCAATAATGCCGGCATTCACGACGACGCGCCGATGGCCGGGATGTCATCGGCCCAGTGGCGGCGGGTGATCGACGTGTGCCTGCACGGCTTTTTCAATGTCACCCAACCGCTGCTGCTGCCGATGATGGCGACCCGCTGGGGCCGCATCGTCAACATTTCTTCGCTGGCGGGCGTAACCGGCAATCGCGGGCAGACCAACTACGCCGCCGCCAAGGCCGGCCTGCACGGCGCGACCAAGGCGCTGGCGCTGGAGCTGGCTTCGCGCAAAATCACGGTTAACGCCATCGCGCCGGGCGTCATCGCCGGTCAAGCCACAGCGGCGGCGTTCGACGCGGCGGCCATCAAGCGGTTGGTGCCGATGCAGCGCGCGGGTACGCCGGACGAAGTCGCCGAACTGGTCGGATTTCTGGTGTCCGAAGCGGCGGGTTATCTGACCGGGCAAATCATCAATCTCAACGGCGGCGTCGTCTGAGTGCCACGATGACCGTTGCCGTCGTTGTTCCGGCTTACGACGAAGCCGCTACCATTGCCGATATCATCCGTCGCGCCCGCCAGCAAATCGAACGGGTGATCGTAGTAGACGACGGTTCCCGCGACGATACCGCCGCCCGCGCCGAAGCGTCGGGGGCGGTCGTGCTGCGCCAGACCACGAATCAGGGTAAGGGCGCCAGCCTGTGGCGCGGCATGCACTACGCGCTCGAACGGGGCGCGGATGCGGTCGTTACCTTAGACGCGGACGGCCAGCACCGGCCGGAGGATATTCCCAAACTGCTGGCCGCTCACCGGCGCTGGCCCGGCCGGCCGATCATCGCCGCCCGGCTGGAACATCGCGAATGTGCGCCCCCCCTGCGCCGTTTCGCCAACGGCATGGCGGATTTCTGGGTGTCTTGGGCGGCCGGCTGTCCGATCGCCGATACCCAATCCGGTTTTCGGCTGTATCCGGCCGAATTTCTGCGTCGAGCGGTTGGACCCGAAAAAGGCCGGCGCGGTTTTACTTTCGAAAGCGCGCTGTTGATTCAGGCGGGCCGTCATCGTTGCTATCCAAAAGTAGTCGCCATCGAGACCATCTACCCTACGCAAGCTCGCCCCAGCCACTACCGGCCGTGGCGGGATACACTGCGCATCGTCGATCTGGTAGCGTGGTCGTTGCTCAAGCGCGGGATGTATCCGGTAGGTTTACTACGTTCCTTGCGGCTACTACCATTACCTGCGCTTGATAGCGAAACCCTATCGAAACAACGGGATACTGGAGGCGAGATATGAAGTTGAGAGCCTTGATCGCACTGGTTGGCATGTTGGCCCTGGTGCTGGTGGGTTGCCGGAGCAACCCCGTCTACAACGTCTCGGGTGCGCCGGTTACCACCAGCACGCGGAACTATTCGATGAGCGACGTGCGGGGCGCGATCCTGCAAGCGGGCGCCTCGCTGGGCTGGCAGATGAAGCCCGTTCGACCCGGACTGATCACCGGCACGCTGTACGTGCGCGAGCACATGGCGAAAGTCGAAATTCCTTACGACCGAAACAGCTACAGCATTCTCTATCGAGACAGCAGCAATCTCGATTACGACGGCGCCAACATTCACGGCAACTATAACGGCTGGGTTCAGAATTTGAGCAACGCGATCAATTCCCGGCTCAGCATGTTGTAAATTCCGATCACAAATCTTCGCCTGCCGGCGGCGATGACGCCGACAGGCACTCTACCAATCGTCGAACGCCCGGATAATCCGGTTTGCCGGATCCCAGCAGCGGAATTTCGCGCACGATCAATACCTGCCGGGGAATGTAGAGCTCGCTCAATCCTTCGCGATGGGCCGCCGCGACCAGTTCGCTGCGGGCGGCATCTTGGCGAGTGGTCAGCAAGACGATGCTTTCGCCCTTGACCGGGTCCGGCAGGTTGAACGCCACATGTTGATCTTCCGGCCAGCGGTCGGCGGCGAGTCGCTCGACCGTGGCCAACGAGATCATCTCGCCGCCCAACTTGGCGAAACGCTTGGCCCGGCCGAGGATAATGACGAACCCGTCGGCGTCGATGCGAACGATGTCGCCAGTATCGTACCAGCCCGGTCCCCGGTCGGTCTGCGGTGGCCTCGGCCGGTCGGGCTGGCCCGGCAACAGATAGCCCGCCATCACGTTCGCCCCCCGCACGCACAGCAACCCACCATCGGCGATCCCCGCTATGGGCTCCAGGTAATGGTCGATGCCCGGCACCAGCTTGCCGACCGTGCCGCCGCGATGGTGGCGACGGCTGTTGGTGGCCAGCACTGGGCTGGCTTCGGTCAGGCCGTAGCCCTCGCTGATACGGATACCGAACTTCTCCATCCACAGCCGGCGGGTTTCCTCGCGCAAGGGTTCCGCGCCCATCACCACCAGCCGCACATTGAAGAAGTCGTAAGAGTCGGCGTGCCGGCCGTAACCCATCAGAAAGGTGTTGGTGCCAAACAGCACCGTGACGCGGCGTTCGTAGGCCAATTCCGGAATGATGTGGTAATGCAGCGGCGACGGGTAGAGCAACACGCGGGTTCCGAGCAGCAACGGCGTCAGGGTGGCGGTGGTCAAGCCAAAGGCATGAAACACCGGCAGGGCGTTCAGGATCGCATCGCAAGCGGTGATGTCGAGCATGGCGCGCGCTTGGGCGACATTGGCCAGCAGATTGCGATGGGTCAACACCACGCCCTTCGGCTCCCGCTCGGAGCCGGAGGTGAATAAAATCACCGCCGGATCGTCGGCGCGTACCGGTCCAGCCATCCGACGAAAACTCCACGCCGGTAGCAACGCCCGCACCAGTCCCCACAGCCGGACGGACAGCGTGGCCCGTGGCTTTAAGTCTTCGAGAAACAGCACCGTGACCTGCTCGCTCAAAGCAGCGACTTGCGCGTCCAGATTGGCGGTGGCAATAAAAACCCGCGAGGTGAGTACCGTCCGCACTTGGGCAGTGTGGCAGGCGCCGAGCAATTCGTTGCTGCCAGCGCTGAAATTGAGAATAACCGGAACCCGTCCGCGCAGGTGCAGGGCCAGAATGGCGATGACTGCGGCGGCACTGTTCGGCAGCAACAGACCCACCCTCATCCCTGGCCTCCCGGCACTCACCCCCAACCCCTCTCCCACTGGACGAGGGGGGCGTTCGAGCAGATCGGCCAGAGCGAAGGCGCGGGCGAACAGCGCCCGCCAGCCGAGCCGCTGTTCCTGAGCGTCTTCCAGAATCACGCGACTGCCGCCGTGCCGTTCCCAGGTTTCCAGCATCGCCGATGCCAACGGCTGGTCGATGTTCATCCCCGCGTAGGCCAATTCGACCATCAGGTCATCCAGTTGCCGGCCAAGCTGGCGGCGGCGGGCGCGACCGTTGCCGGCGGTGGCGACCAGCCGGCGCGGCGGCAGCATGGTGAGGCGAATGCGCGGCAACAACCGGCGACGGACTATGCCGCCCAGCCGGGACAACAGACTGTATTGGGCGCCCTCGATGTACACCGGCAACAGCGCGGCGCCAGCCTTATCAGCGGCCAGCGCCGGGCCTTCGTAGATTTTCATCAGCGCCCCGGTCACGCTGATCCGGCCCTCGGGAAAGACCGCCACCCGCTCGCCAGCCTTGAGATGCTGGATCAATGTTTTCAGATAGTGCGAATTGGTCGGGTCGATGCTGACGTGGCGGGTGACAGCGATGAACGGCTTGACCCACCAGTGCCGGGCCATGTGGGTGTTGATCACGAAAATCGGCATGTCCGGCAGAAACGCCGCCAGCAGCGCCCCATCCAGGTAGGAAACATGGTTGGCGACGACCAACAACCGGGGTTCATCGTGCGGGTAATGCTCCCAGCCGCGCAGTTCCACCCGGAACAGCCGCCGGAGCAGGCCGCGCGCCAGCCGTTGCAGGACGTGGCGCATGATTTAGTGCAAGCCGTGTTCGCGGGTGGCGGCGAAACGCACCTCCGGCCAGCGTTCTTGAGTCAGTTGCAGGTTGACCCGGCTCGGGGCGATGTAGACCAGTTCGCCGTGGTGGTCGAGCGCCAGGTTGTCGCGCAGTTTGTTCTTGAAGTCCTCGAAACGCTTGGCGTCGGCGCAGCTCACCCAACGGGCGGTGGTGACGTTGACGTTCTCGAAGCCGCATTCGACCCCGTATTCACCGCGTAACCGAAACGCGGCCACGTCGAATTGCAGCACACCGACCGCGCCCAGAATCAGGTCGTTGCTGTTGAGCGGACGAAACAGTTGCGTCGCGCCCTCTTCGCACAGTTGCTCCAACCCCTTTTGCAAGGCCTTCATTTTCAGCGGATCGCGCAAGCGAGCGCGGCGGAATAGCTCCGGAGCGAAGTCCGGCACGCCGGTAAAACGCAGATCCTCGCCTTGCGTGAGGGTATCGCCGATGCGGATGGTGCCGTGGTTGTGCAAGCCGATGATGTCGCCAGGATAGGCGGCCTCGACGTGCTCGCGCTCGGCCGCCATGAAGGTCAGCGCATCGGCGATTTTGATGTCGCGGCCCAAGCGGACATGGCGGGCCTTCATGCCGGGCTGATAGCTGCCGGAACAAACGCGCAGGAAAGCGATCCGGTCGCGGTGTTGCGGGTCCATGTTCGCCTGAATCTTGAACACGAAGCCGGTGAACGCTTCCTCTCCGGGTGCGACCTCGCGGGTGGCAGTGGCGCACGACCGGGGCGATGGAGCGTTTTCGACGAAACCGTCCAGCATTTCCTGTACGCCGAAGTTGGTCAGCGCCGAACCGAAATACACCGGGGTCAAGCGTCCCGCCAAGTATTCCTCCAGGTCGAAGGCATGGCTGGCACCGCGCACCAGTTCGATTTCGTCGCGTAGATCGCGCGCCCGATCCGCGCCCAATGCTTGATCCACTTCCGGGTTGCTCAAACTCTGGATGGTGCGGCCGGTGTTGATGCGGCCGTCGCGGGAAGGATCGTAAAGGTGGATGAAATCCTGATCGAGGTGGTAGACGCCTTTCAGCTCCCGGCCCATGCCGATGGGCCAGGTGATCGGCGCGCAGCGGATTTTGAGGATCTCCTCCACTTCGTCCAACAGTTCGATGGGTTCGCGGCCGTCGCGATCCAGCTTGTTGATGAAGGTAAAGATCGGCGTATCGCGCAGCCGGCAAACCTCCATCAACTTGATGGTGCGCTCTTCGACGCCGCGAGCGCAGTCGATCACCATCAACGCCGAATCTACGGCAGTCAGGGTACGGTAGGTATCCTCGGAAAAATCCTCGTGGCCGGGCGTGTCGAGCAGGTTGATGATGCGGTCGCGATAGGGAAACTGCATGACCGAGGACGTGACCGAAATGCCGCGTTGCTGCTCCAGCTCCATCCAGTCGCTGGTCGCGTGGCGAGCGGCCTTGCGGCCCTTGACCGTGCCAGCGAGCTGGATCGCACCGCCGAACAGCAACAGCTTTTCGGTCAGGGTCGTCTTGCCGGCATCGGGATGGGAGATGATGGCGAAGGTGCGCCGCCGGTTGAGTTCGTCGAGGAAGGTGGTCATCGGGAAATCGAATTGAGCCGAAAGAGGAAAATTATCCGCATCTTACCCGAAGTTGCCGGCGCTGGGTCGCGTTTGAGAGGCGCCGTGAACGTCGGTTGTTCCGGAAAGAAATGGGTGCGGAACAAATTGGTCAAGCTGCTGCGGTTTCGATCAGGAACATGGCTTGGAGGTAGGGTTGGATGGCGCCCCATCGGGCGGGTTCCATGTTCGATTTCCAGACCGGACGTTTGAATTTAGAAAGCAGGCGATTGGCCTCGAGGTCGATGAGTGGGTTTTGAAATCCCAGTTTTGGCCCCGGTTTCAGCGTCTTGAACGGCAGGAGGGGAAGGGAATTTTTTATCGCTGGATTCAATGAAATGACGGTATCTTCAATTTGCTTGCGGCGATTCCATGCAAGGCGGATTTCGGAATCTTCCATTCGACCAGCAAACAGGATGAAGTTCGTCGATAGTTCATTAGCAAGCTCTAAACTTCTAAGTCTCGCGATTTCCTGTCCAGTGTCGGACAGTGCGCCGGGATGAGCAAAAAGGATCGGTTCAAGCCCTGCTTCGCCGAGAGTTTTCAGCAGTTCGTCGATCTTGTAGGTTTTTGCATAGGGGTGCAGAAACATATCCGCAAGACCCCAATCGAAACTGGCCTCATAGCTCGATTCGATACAGCCCTTAAAACGGCTGTGGTCGTCTGCCTTGCGGTAGAGACGCTTGATGGTTTTAATCTCATCGATATGGAGCAACCTCATAGCGGTTCTGGCTGCCTGAATGGACTTCCTTGCACCCGTGCTGTAAACCATGATTCTAATGATCGCGCCTTCCTTCAAAAGAGAATGAATTGCTTGCAAGGCCGGGATAACGTCTGGAATATGATGTAGGACACCGTAACAGTCGATAAAGTGAAAGCGATTTCTACCTAAGATGGTTTTTGCATTGATGAGGTCGCCTTCAATAAATTCCACGTTAAAGCAAAGATGAAACAGGGTATGCAATCTTGCCCGGTCAAGGTTGGCTTTTGAAAGATCCAGCGCCGTTATTCTGGCTTTCCTATTGGCAACGGCGGTGGGATAGGGCGAGAAACTGCCACTGCCAGCAAGAAGAATCCTGCCGTCCGTTGGTGCCAATCTTGTCCCGTTGAAGCGCGCCCAGAGCGATTCGAGATTGAGAGCATAGGTATCGCATTCTCTAACCGATGTCAGCAGCGGAAATCGTGGATATACGTATTTTTCGTAGTGCGCCTTGACGGCTTGGCGAATGGCTGAGAGCTTGTCCATGTCGATGGCGGCTTGGCGATGGATTTCAGTCCCCGTTCGGGGAAATTGCTGCTCGACGCGCCGCGCGGGTATTCGCGCCGATTCGCGGACACCACAGATCAATTGGACAAGCGGCGCAGTTCGGCTTGCGCGCCGTACAGATTTCGCGGCCGAGCGAAATCAGATTGACGTGCAGGGAGAAGCGTAATTCAGGCGGAATCCTGGCTTGCAGGCGGTCGGCGTCGCGCGGTGCGCAGTGGCCGCCCTTTTGGGTGCGGCGCACCCAGCCCAACCGGCGGGCGACTCGCCAGCAATGCGTGTCTACTGGGAAAACCTGTCTGCCGAGCGCGTACATCAACACGCAACGCGCCACTTTCTTGCCGACGTTGGGCAACGCGGTCAGGAACGCTTCGGCGTCGCGGTCGCTCATGTTCCGCAGCGGCTCCAGAGTCGGAGCACCAAAGCGGGCGGTGATAGCGTCGAGCAGCGCCCGGATGGACTTGGATTTTTTACCGGACAACCCACCGGCAGCGATGGGTTTGGCGATGTATTCCGCCGATGCCTCCGCCAGATCGCGCGGAGTCGGAAATGCTTCCTTGAGCTTGTCGAACGTGACGCGATAGCTGGATTCGGCGGTCTTGGTGCTGCAAATGATGAACAACAATTCGTCCAACGGCTCCGTCAGGTTGTAATGGTCGAAGTCGGCGTAACGCGCCGCGAGCGCGGCAGCGACTTCGCGAACGGTTGCCGGATATCGGGATCGGGGGAGATTCACGGCTACGGTTTGGCCCGGATTCCATAGGAGCGCAAATCGTCGGGCGATATTTCGGCAGCCGGTACGAGCCGGTAGTGGCGCTCTTCCACGATCTTGAGTTCGGCATCTTCGACCGCCAATTCGAATAGGGCAATGCGCGTTTCCGACATGAATTGCGCGGAAATCGGACGGCAAATCAAGGTCGGAAACTTGGCTCTGCAACAAGCGATGTCTTGCTGGGTCTGGATCGCGCCATGCTGGTCGCTTCCACCCTTGGCCTGCACCGGAATGACGAATTGGCGTCCATATCGGTCGATTCCTACATAGATTTCATCGACTTCGATTTGTCCGATACCCGCGACGGTCGTGCGCAAATGATTTTGCAGAGAGTAAGCGGCCATCCCGAGAAAAATATCGATCAAGCGATTGTAACGGACTTTCGCGAGCAGGGCTTGTTCGTCGGACTGCGCGTAGGCGGTGATGATTTCTGGTGTGGCGTCGGGAATTTTGAGAGTTACCAGATCGTCTCGGGGAGCGATGCGGTTGACCTTGGCTTGTCGGAATCGATATCGAGACCTACCTGCCCCTTCGATGATCCATTCGAGACCTTGGTCCGCCGTTGCCCGAATAGAGTTGGGTAAATCTTTCCGGTAGCGAAATGTGTAAGGAAGATCTCCAAGATTTTTTGGAAGTTTGATCGCGAGTTGTTCGGCGATTCGTTCAAACTCTTCGCGGGTGAATTCAAATTCCTTGCACCCAGGAACAAAGTGTTCGGAAAAAACATGGTCAATTATCGCGTTATAGCGATTGAATCCGGATTTTTTAACCACTGGGCATCTCCATTTGCCGTTTCTTGGTTAGTTCGGGTCGCGTGATATTTCGAGTCCGCTGGGCGATGGTATTCACTGGTACATCGAAGTAGGCTGCTGCTTCGCTCATGTCGAACTTTAGCAAAATTTCGTTGCCACGCCCCAGTAAAAGCGGCTGCTCCAGCTTTTTCGGCATCAATCCGAGCACTTTTATAATTTCGCTTGCTACGGCGCGTCCAAGAAGCGGTGGAACGCTGTTGCCGATCTCCCGGAAGCCGTGCCATTTAGTCGCGTGGAAACGGAACCAGTCGGGATAGGAATGCAGTCTTGCGGCTTCGCGTACCGTGATAACCCGCGAAAATCGATAGTGGATGGGGCGCGGCGAGGTGAAAGCCCCGCGCGCACTGTCCGTGCCCGCACGCAAAGTGTTGCACAGTCCGTGCGGAGCGAGCCTGTAAAAGCGGCTGATCGGCTCCACCCTGCCGTGTGGCGTCGCAACGAATCGCCGGCGAGACTGTTCGGTGTGTTCGGTGCGCAAACTGGAGGTCAACCGGTTGGCATCGAAAATTCGCGGATGGGAAAAATCGCCCGGATCGCGATCCAGACCCCTAAGACGTCGAGCGTAAGGATGAACGGTGTCAAAATCGACGGTGACCGAATCGGAAACGAGCAACTCTCGAAAACGGTCGGCATCCGGCAGGTCGTCGATAGCCTCGGCGACGGTTGTCCGACCGGTCGGAACTGGATATGCGGGTAACGGCAGCCCTCGTTTCGCGCCGATCAAGAACAGTCGATGACGATCCTGCGGAACGCAAAAGTCGGCGGCGTTTAACACCCGGTAGGGCAACAACAAATCGTAACCGGTATCCCGAAACGCTTCGATCAGTTCGCGCAAGAACCGCTGTTGCGGGCCAACCGTCAACCCCTTGACGTTCTCGAAGACGAAATAGCGCGGCTGGAGTTCGCGGACGAGGCGGACGTAATGAAATACGAGCTGGTTTCGAGGATCGTCCAGCGCCCGCTTGCCGATCAGCGAAAATCCCTGACAGGGGGCGCCACCGAAGACCACATCGATATCCCGGTCGCCGATACCTGCTCGCTCGCGGATGGCGTCGCCGGTCAGATCGACGACGCTGGCGCAGATCACGGCCGAACCAGGGAAGTTGAACTCGTGAACCGCGCAGTGAATCGGGTCGATCTCGACCGCTGCCGCAACGTCGAAACCCGCCTGCTCGAATCCAAGCGACAAACCGCCCGCACCTGCGAACAGGTCGATGCCGATGGGTCTTGGAACGGTCATGTGATTGGTTTCTTGAGCGTTGTAGCTGCGATTTTCGAGGTGACGACGGAACATCAATCAGCCCAAGAAATTAGGATATTGTTAGGTAGGCTGGTTTTTATCTCCAACTTGCCATCTCGAATAAGATTCGGCACATACTTGGTAAAATTTACCTCAAAATCTTTCTCTGTCGCAAACTCGGTAGGCGTGAGGCCTATCCAGGCATTGCGTCCGGAACGCTTTGCAGCATATAGACAAGCATCGGCCACTTCCAGCACTCGGTCCCAGTTTAGCGCTTCTGGCCAGTTCGGCAGAAAAGGAAACACGGCGATGCCGATGGAACAGGTGAGGCGAAGCGGTTTCTCTATGCCGATATCGAACTGGTGTGTTTCCACCGCTAGTCGAACTCGCTCAGCGAGAAGAGTATAGTCATCGCGACAAGCATTCCGGACGATCATCATAAATTCTTCACCGCCCCAACGGATTATCCTATCAATATTGCGGAAAGAAGAAGACAGCAATTGACTCATTTGTACAAGCACTTGATCTCCGATGCTGTGACCATAGGTATCATTTACGGATTTGAAATGATCCAAATCTATTATGATAAAAAATATATCTATATCGATAGTTTTCTTGGGTGGTTCCTGTTGGATATTTCGATAATTTCGGATGGATTGAGCAACATCTTCTTGCACGGTAGCGTTGAGAAAGCGCCTGTTCCAAAGCCCCGTCAGCTCATCCGTCATACTGAGTTGGCTGAGTTGATCGAGAGCCGATTGTAATTTGATTGCAAGTGCTTCCTGTTTTGTTTTTTCCTCTAACAATAGCGAACTTAGTGCTTCATTGCGAAAGCTAATTATAAGCGAACGCAAACTGGCATCGTGCATCATCTTACCTGTCTGCGCAAGGACGACGGTAAAAAACAGACCAAGCAACCCAAGTATAATGTATACCAATCCTTCTTCTGATAATAATCGGATCGATATCGGCACTACCGAAAGAGAGAGAAACGATATATAAGATGGTATCCAGATAAAATACATTGCTACCGCCGAAGCGCTTGTGGAAATAATACATATCGACCAGACTAGCTGATGCGTCGCCGAATGGCTCGGCCAAAGAAAAACAGATGGTACAGCCCACATCAGACCAGACGCGATAGTACCGAAGACGTGCAGATTAGCCCAACGATAGATAGTGTGTCCCGATGGCGCTTTTCGTTGAAAAGCGAAGGTGAGAAAACCTCTCATAAAGATGAAAAGAAGTGAAATACTTAGCCATAATAAAAGTTTCCATTGAGGAATAGCTTCCCAAAGAGCAACGCAAATTGAAATGCTGACGACAGAACCACCCATCAAACCAACCCAAGTTTGGTTATAAAGTTGTCGAATTTGAGCCTCTCGAACTTTTTGAGTGATTTCGGTATCTTCTATGGTTTCTAATCTTTTAGTTATTTTATTCATAAGTGCCAATATAAGTAATTGGCCGAAAGTTCGGCCAGTTTTTTAAACTTAACCATTTAAAATTGAGCATAAAATACCGGATAACTTAAGGCTAACTACTTAAAAATCTCTATTCTGATTTTTGAAATGCCAGATTATGAATTCGCGTATTTCGGCCAGTTGTTAGCGTAAACAAACATTTTTGTCAGCCGACCACCTTGGCAGCCGAGAACGGCAAGACTTCACAACCTTAACCGGGAATGGCTTCGAAACGATGATCTCCCGCCAGAAGAGGCAATCGCTCCCTCTGCCAACCGGCAAGGTCCGGCCCGGTAGCAGTCCGCAGTGTTTTCGTTCGGCGACGACAGCAGACGCAGTACCGGTTTCTTTCGGGTGACCCAATGTAAGATTTACGCTTTCCGGCGCTTCGGTGCAAGCTTTCCGCAAGGTTAGAGCGAGGTTAAGCTAACTGCTTTGCAAGACGATTGCCACTTCGATACGAGCAAGAACAAATATGAATCCACTGGTTGGTTTGATCATGGGCTCCACCTCCGACTGGAGCACGCTGGAACATGCGGCAAACACGCTGGAGGCGCTGGGCGTGCACCACGAAGTCCGGGTGGTGTCGGCCCACCGCACCCCCGATCTGCTGTTCGAGTACGCCGCGACCGCCGAGGCGCGCGGGTTGGAAGCGATCATCGCCGGGGCCGGCGGTGCGGCGCACCTGCCGGGCATGGTGGCCGCCAAAACCGTGTTGCCGGTATTGGGCGTTCCGGTGCAGTCGCAGGCGCTCAACGGCTTGGACTCGCTGCTCTCCATCGTTCAGATGCCGGGCGGCATTCCGGTCGGCACNNATCGGCAAGGCCGGCGCGATCAACGCCGCGCTGTTGGCCGCCGCACTGCTCGGCAACAAATATCCTGCGATCCGCGAAGCCGTGCGCGATTTTCGTGCCCGGCAGACCGAGCAGGTGTTGAGCCAACCCGATCCACGGAGCACCGTACAATGAACGTCGGCATCGTCGGTGGCGGGCAGTTGGCGCGGATGCTGGCCTGGGCCGGTCATTCGTTGGGTCTCCGCTTTCGGGTTCTCGATCCTGCCGCCGATGCCTGTGCCGGGCAGGTCGCTACGCTGATTCGGGGCGATTACGACGACGAAGCCAGACTGAATGAACTGGCCGAATGGGCGGACGTAGTGACCTTCGACTTCGAAAACGTACCGGCTGCCGCCGCCCAGTTTTTGGAACAGCGGGTGACGGTTTATCCGCCGGCCCGGGCGTTGGCGGTGGCCCAGGACCGGCTGTTCGAGAAAACCTTGTTCTGGGAACTGGGCATTCCGACTCCAACGTTTGCCACGATCGATAGCTTGGAGGAACTGCAAAGTGCCGTGGTACGGGTGGAGTTGCCGGCGGTGCTCAAGACTCGCCGTTTGGGCTACGACGGCAAAGGTCAGCGGGTACTGCGCACTCCAGAAGATATCGAACCCGCTTGGCGCGAGTTGGGTGGCGTACCGCTGATCTTGGAAGGGTTCGTGCCTTTCGAACGAGAAATATCGGTGCTGGCAGTGCGCGGACGGGACGGCGAAACCGCGTTTTATCCGCTGATAGAAAACCACCATCGCGACGGCATCCTGCGATTGTCGCGATTGCCTGGCATGGCGCCTGGACTAGAGTGCGAAGGCTGGAATTACGCTCACCGCTTATTGGACCGGCTACGCTACGTTGGCTTGCTGGCCATCGAATTTTTCGTCCACGAGGGCCGCTTGATCGCCAACGAAATGGCGCCGCGCGTTCACAATTCCGGGCANNGCGATTCTCGGTCTGCCGCTGGGCTCGGCCATCGCCATCGGTCCGAGCGCCATGCTGAACTGCATCGGCGCGATGCCGGAACCGGCGGCGGTGCTGGCGGTGCCCGGTGCGCACTATCACGCCTACGGCAAGGCTCCGCGCCCCGGCCGCAAGGTGGGCCATATCACGTTGCGGGCTGCCGATTCCGGCGAATTGCGGGCCGGTCTGGAGCAGTTACTACCGCTGGCCGGTTTTCGAGCCGACGAGTTCGGCCCAATCGGCTGAGGCAAGCTGGGTTATAATCTTTGCTCTGTACGACAATTCCGCATTCCGCGCGCCAGCGCCTTCCGCCAAGCTTTTATCGACCGATGACCGATATGGACAAGACCTACGAACCGCACGCCATCGAAGANNTACTGCATCATGATCCCGCCGCCGAACGTCACCGGTACTCTCCACATGGGTCACGCTTTCCAGGACACCATCATGGATGCGCTGACCCGTTATTACCGGATGAAGGGCTACAACGCCCTGTGGCAGCCAGGCACCGATCATGCTGGCATCGCGACGCAAATGGTGGTGGAACGGCAACTGGCCGGCGAAGGCAAAACCCGCCACGATCTGGGGCGCGAGGCGTTCATCGAGCGGGTGTGGGTATGGAAAGCGGAATCCGGCGGCACCATCACCCGCCAGTTGCGGCGGATGGGCGCATCGGTCGATTGGGCGCGGGAACGCTTTACCATGGACGAAGGTCTCTCGGCGGCGGTGCGGGAAGTGTTCGTCCGGCTGTACGAGGAAGGCTTGATCTATCGCGGCCAGCGGCTGGTGAACTGGGATCCGGTGCTGCATACCGCCGTGTCGGATTTGGAAGTGGTCAGCGCCGAAGAAAACGGCTTCATGTGGCATATCCGCTATCCGCTGGCCGAGGGTGGCGGCGATTTGATCGTCGCCACCACCCGCCCGGAAACCATGCTGGGCGATACCGCCGTTGCCGTGCATCCCGACGACGAACGCTACAAGAATCTCATCGGCCTGCATGTGGCGTTGCCGCTGACGGGCCGCACGATTCCCATCATCGCCGACGAATACGTCGACCCGGCCTTCGGCACCGGCTGCGTCAA
>DEHU01000056.1:18958-22967 GCA_002352125.1 Competibacteraceae bacterium UBA2792
TACGTCAAGACCGGGCCGCTGGCGGGTCCGTCTATCGCCGCCGTCAAAACCGGCAAGATCAAATTCATCCCGGAAAACTGGGAAAAGACCTATTTCGACTGGTTGAACCGGATCGAAGATTGGTGCATCAGCCGGCAAATCTGGTGGGGCCACCGGATTCCGGCTTGGTACGACGCCGCAGGCAAAGTCTACGTCGGTCGCGACGAGGCGGAAATCCGCGCCAAACACCGGCTCGACCCGGACGTGACGCTGACCCAGGATCCCGACGTGCTGGACACCTGGTTTTCCTCGGCACTGTGGCCGTTTTCGACGCTGGGTTGGCCAGAGAATACCGAGGCACTCAAGACCTTTTATCCAACCAGCGTGCTGGTGACCGGCTTCGACATCATNNGACATCATTTTCTTCTGGGTGGCGCGGATGATTATGATGGGCCTGAAATTCATGGGCGATGTGCCGTTTCGCGAGGTCTACATTCACGGCCTGGTGCGAGATCAGGACGGCCAAAAGATGTCGAAATCCAAGGGCAACGTCCTCGATCCGCTCGACCTGATCGACGGCGTGGATCTCGATGAACTCGTCGTCAAGCGCACCACCGGCCTGATGCAGCCGCAGATGGCCCCGCGCATCGAAAAAGCCACCCGCAAGCAGTTTCCGGACGGTATCCGCGCCCACGGCACCGATGCCCTGCGCTTCACCTTCGCCGCGTTGGCGACCACCGGCCGCGACGTGGTGTTCGATATGGGTCGAGTGGAAGGCTACCGCAACTTCTGTAACAAGCTGTGGAACGCCGCCCGCTACGTGCTGATGAACACCGAAGGGAAGGATACCGGACTGAGCGGCGGCGAGATCGAACTCGGCCAAGCCGACCGCTGGATTCTGTCTTGCCTGCAAAAGACGATTATCGAAACCCATGCGGCGGTGCAGGGTTACCGTTTCGATCAGATGGCCCAAGCGATTTACGAGTTCACCTGGAACGAGTTCTGCGACTGGTATCTGGAGCTATCCAAGCCAGTGCTGACCGGCCCCACCAGCTCTGCAGCAGCTCAGCGCGGCACTCGGCGAACGCTCATCCAAGTGCTGGAAACCCTGCTGCGGTTGCTGCATCCGCTGATGCCGTTCATCACCGAGGAAATCTGGCAGCGAGCCGCGCCGCTGGCCGGTGTGACCGGCGACACCATCATGCGGCAACCTTACCCGGAAGCCGATAAGACGCAGGTGGATGCAGCGGCGATTGCAGAAGTCGAATGGCTGCAACAATTTCTACTGGGGGTGCGCCGCATCCGCGCCGAGATGAACATCGCTCCCGGCAAGCCGTTGCCGGTACTGCTGCAACACGGCACCGCCGAAGATCGGGAACGACTGGAACGGCATCGGCAGGCCTTGACGATGTTGGGCCGGCTGGAATCCATCGCTTGGTTGGGCGAGCAGGATCCGGCGCCAGAGGCGGCGACCGCGCTAGTCGGCGGCATGAAAATCTTGATTCCCATGTCCGGTCTGATCGACAAGACGGCGGAAATCGCCCGTCTGACCAAGGAAATCGCCAAGCTTTGCCAGGAGGCAGAAAGGGGAGTTGCCAAGCTAAGCAACGCCAACTTCATCGGTCGTGCCCCGGCCGAGGTGGTCGAAAAGGAACGCGCCCGCGTCGCGGAACTCCAAACCGCCACAGCCAAGCTGGAAGAGCAACTGGTGCGCATCCGGCAGTTGTGAGTTCGGAAATTTCACCAAAGAACTTGAGGAGCAGACATGACTGAGGAAAATCTGGTGGATGCTCATGAATCCGCATCCGCACCCAATAAACCCAAGTTAGGCGAAAAAGTCACCAAGGTCGCCACCTACTACCATCCGCGAACCTGGAAGGAGAAAGGTTTGTGGTGGACGCTCGGTTTGTTTTTGGTCACTTACGTCATCGTTGTGATCGTGCTCGGCTTTATCTGGTCACGTTCGCCAAGCGAATTCGGCGTGCGTGAGGTCGCTTTGGAAATGGCCAAAAACGAGCAGAAAAAACTGGTGCCCGGCTACGTGACGACCGCTTCCGCTATCCATATTGCCGAAACCCTGCTGGACAAGCCAGGCGGCTATCTCAGCAACGACATTACGCCACCGGGCGTCTATCTCGATAACATTCCCAACTGGGAATTCGGCGCACTGACCGAATTGCGCGATCTGGTGCGCGCCATGCGTAACGACTTCAGCCGCTCACAAACCCAATCCATCGAGGACAAGGACTTGCAAGTGGCCGATCCGCAATTCAATTACGATTCGGAGTCGTGGATTCTACCGTCCACCGAATCCGAATACCGCAAGGGGACCGAGGCGCTGTACCGCTATATGAATCGGCTCGCCGATGACAAGGCCTACGATGGGCAATTCTTCACCCGCGCCGACAATCTGAGCGTCTATCTGCAAGTGGTCGAGAAGCGGCTGGGCAGTTTGGCGCAACGGTTAGCATCCAGCGTCGGCCAGACCCGCTATAACCTGGATCTGGCTGGTGATCCCAACGCCCGCCAGTCCACCCCGACCCCGGACCAATCCCAAATCAAAACACCGTGGCTGAAAATCGACGACGTGTTTTTCGAAGCGCGAGGCTACACCTGGGCATTGGTGCATACCCTCAAGGCGCTGGAAGTGGACTTTGGCGACGTGCTCGCCAACAAGAATGCCATAGTCTCGCTCAAACAGATCATCCGCGAGCTGGAAAACACCCAAAGCTTTATCTGGAGTCCAATGATCCTAAACGGCACTGGCTTTGGACCGATGGCTAATCATTCGCTGATCATGGCGTCGTACATCTCGCGAGCCAACGCCGCGATCATCGATTTGCGCAACTTGCTGCTACAGGGCTGAAATGGCGAATTTCAACACCCACCTGATGGGGGCGGCGGCAATCAGTGGATTGGCTGCCACCGTGCTGGTCATGGGCAGCGCGGTGCCCCATCAGGCCGCCATTGGCTATTTCGTGCTGGGGGTGGTCGGCGGCCTGCTGCCAGATATCGATTTACCCACTTCCGTTCCGGTTCGGATCGCGTTCGCAACATTGGCGGTGGTGGCCGGCTTTCTGGTGGTGTTCACCTTTGGCAACCGCTATTCGCTGATTGAGCTAATCGTTCTGTGGCTGGGTTGTTTTCTGTTGATTCGCTACGGCCTGTTCACCTTGCTCGACCGCTTTACCGTCCATCGCGGCTTGGTTCATACCGTACCGATGGCGATCGGTCTGGGATTGGCGACCACCGCCCTCGCCTTCCATGTTTTCAATGCGTCCGTCATTCATTCCTGGCTGTGCGGGACGTTTCTTGCAATGGGCTTCGTCGTCCATTTGTTGCTGGATGAGTTTTACAGCGTCGATCTGTTCGGCAAGAAGTTGCTGAAAAGCTCTTTCGGCACCGCGCTCAGCTTGGGCAGTCTCGGCCAGCCCATCGGTACGGCGGCGCTCTATCTGGCGGTCGCCGGCCTGTTTTTCCTGTGCCCCTCGCCCAAGCCTTTTGCCGAATTCGTGATGGATCGCGACACCTATCGCGGCGTGACCCAGCGCCTGGTTCCCCGCGACACTTGGTTTCCGGGTTTTCTGCGCCGGATAACGCCATCCGGTTTGTCGGATTCGTAGCCACTCGATCCCCGCTACCGCCAGGCGGGCAAACATCCCCGGATGCGTGGCGCGTCCCGCCAGGACCGCTAGCCGTTTGCCGGCGTCCGGTCATGCGACGAAGTATATGGAACCCATGACAAAGATGACGCAACTCGCGAAGACGGCACGGGTCTCACTGGAACCGAATTCACCGTCGAGAGCTGCACCATGCTGATCAAGAAACCCGCCGCTATTCATCCGTCCGAGATTACTCCGCCCGAATTGTACGCTCGTCGTCGCGAGTTTCTGAAGACTGCTGCCGCGTTCGGCGTTGCTGCATTATTACCGCCAGCATTGCACGGTAGCGATGCTCGCGCGGCGGATGACGGCCTCAAACCGACGCCTTACGAAGATGTAACGTCCTACAACAACTTCTACGAGTTCGG
>DEHU01000056.1:23065-23223 GCA_002352125.1 Competibacteraceae bacterium UBA2792
CAGATGCCGGGCCAGCGAACCCATATCCTCGATTGGCCTTATGTCGAGGGATTGCGGATAGACGAGGCTATGCATCCGTTGACCTTGTTCGCCACCGGCCTGTACGGTAAAGAACTGCCCAACCAGAACGGAGCGCCGCTACGGCTGGTGGTGCCGTG
>DEHU01000014.1 GCA_002352125.1 Competibacteraceae bacterium UBA2792
CCCACATAGCGCGATTGCCCTGCGGGCCGAGCAGTTCGCTGCCCCCGACCACCCGGAATGTTTTATCATGCGCGGTCGTCAATCTTGAACTCGTTTGCCGATCATCGGATCGGCGAGGATGCATCGCCGCATGAAATCGTTTCTGCGAGCCGTCGCGATAATCGTTTTCTTGATACTCGATCCGTCGGTGGCAGCCATCGCTGACGCATTGCCTGTCGCCCCCTTCCAGGCCCGCTACGAAGTATACGGTTCCGGCTTTTCCATCGGCGACGCGGTTATGACTCTGACCACCACCGGCCTGAACCAATACCAAATGAGTTCCGAAGTCCGCCCGAATGGATTGGCAGCGCTGCTGGTATCCGGCCAGATCGACGAAAAAGCGAACGGCGAAATTCGCGATGGAACCGTCCGCCCGATCCGGTACGAGCGGCGAGTGGAGACCCCCAAGAAAAAACAAACGGTGCAATTACGTTTCGATTGGTCCGCCAACCAAATCCAGGCCCGCGACAACCAGGAACAGGCCAATTTGCCGCTATCGCCCGGCGTGGTGGACCCGCTGAGCCTGAATTTGCGGGTGATGTGGGATTTGCAGCGTGGCCGCATACCCGAGCAGTACGCTCTGGTGGACGACACCGAACTCAAAGCCTACCAGATCAAAAACGAGGGCGAAGAAGATTTGGATACCTCGCTCGGCAAGCTGCGCACGGTGCGCATCAGCCAATCCAAACCCGGTAAAACCCGAGTGACCACGTTCTGGTTTGCGCCGGATCTGCATTATTTGCCGGTCCGGGTCGCCCAGAAGAAGAACGGCAAGGAAGTGCTGCGAATGGAAATCCGGGCAGTCGAACGCTGACATCGATCCGCTTCCAGTTTTCCTCGATGCGGTTCGGCCGTCTTCCGTTCCTGGCCGTCTCGCGCGGCGATTGCCCACTGTACGGCTTGCTGGCGCTGGCGCTGTTTACCGGCTTTTTCTACCGGCTCGGCGCCGTGCCGCTGTTCGATCTGGATGAAGGCGCGTTCGGTCAAGCGACCCGCGAGATGTTCCTGCGCGGTGATTTTCTCTCCACTTATCTCAACGGCCAGCCGCGCTACGACAAACCCATTCTGAGTTACTGGTTGCAGGCGGCCAGCGTGGCGGCGTTCGGCGTCAACGAATTCGCTTTCCGCCTGCCTTCGGCGCTGGCGGCCACGGCGTGGACTCTGTTGATCTTTCTGTTCGTGCGTCGAGCCGGCAACACCCGCCGGGCATTGCTGGCGGCGCTGGCGATGTCCACCTCGCTGGCGGTGACGGTGATCGGCAAAGCCGCCACCGCCGATGCGTTGCTCAACTTGCTGCTGGCGGCAAGCTTGCTCAGCTTATATCTCCATCTGCGCGAGGGGCGGCGAATCTGGCTTTATGCGAGCGCGGTGGCGATGGGGCTGGGTTTTCTGACCAAGGGGCCGATCGCGGTCGCGATTCCGGCCGGAGTCAGCCTGCTGTACTGCGCCAGCCGGGGCGAGTGGCGGGCTTGGCTTCGGCTGGCGATGGACTGGCGGGCTTGGATCCTGTTCCTGCTGATCGCCGCGCCCTGGTACGTCGCGCAATACCTGCGGGAAGGCGAAGGATTTTTGCTAGGTTTCTTTCTGCGCCACAACCTGGGGCGCTTCCGGCAACCGCTGGAGGGACACAGCGGCGGCTGGTGGTACTACGTCCCGGTGCTGCTGGCCGGAATCCTGCCCTATACCACCGCGCTGTTGCGCGTGCTGGCCCGTTCCCGCCAACGGCTCGCCGATCCGCTCGAACGCTATCTGCTGATTTGGTTCGGCCTCGTATTCGTACTGTTTTCGCTGGCAGCGACTAAGCTGCCGCACTATTTGGTTTACGGTTATACTGGTTTATTCGTCCTGATAGCGCCAGAGCTGGACAAACCCGGCCCGGCCGGTTGGCTGATGCTGCCGCAGTTGCTGTGTCTAGGATCGCTGCTGATCTTGCCTGGATTGGTAAGTATCGCTCTACCGCACGTTCGCGATGAACTGACGCGTGCCCAACTCGAAGGCTTGACGTTTGCGCCCACATACTACGTGCTGCTGGCCGCCGCCTTGGCGCTGACCGTGTACTTCGCGCGCGAGCAACGGATTCCGCCCGCTTACAAAAGCGTTGCCAGCGGCTTGGTGCTGGTCTTTCTGGTATCCGGCCTGGTGCTTCCGGCGGTTGCCGCCGTTCGGCAGCAACCGGTCAAAGATGCCGGTCTGTTGGCGCGTCAGTACCCGCAAGCGCCGGTCGTGATGTGGGGCGTGAATCTGCCCAGCTTTGGCGTTTACAGCGAGCGGATCGTCGAGCGGCGTACCCCGCGCCCCGGTGATGTGGTGCTGACCCAAAGCGCGCGCTTGCCGACCCTGGGCGCGCACGACGTTCTTTACCGGCGGTACGGTATCGCCTTGGTGCGATTGCCACCGGCAACCGGCGAGCGCAGCGCGCCAGCGTGCGCACCAGCCGCGACCACCTGCTCTCCAAACGCTAGGCTCGCACCATGATCGCGTCCGAACGTCCTCGCGGCCATCGTTGGAACTCTTGGCATTGGGATTTGCCGCTGGCGGCGCTGGCCGGCATGGTTGCGATCATTCTACTGCGAGCCAACCAGCCGCTGTTTTTGGGGATCAACCGGCTCAGCATGTGGACCGGCGATCTTTTCTGGGCCGACGTGACCATACTGGGCGACACGCTAATCGCGCTCACTTTGTGCCTGCCGCTGGTGCGACGCTGGCCAGAACTGGTCTGGACCGGATTGTTGGCCGGACTGCTGGCCGCCTTGTTCGTGCATGGTCTCAAGCATCCGATCCACCTGGACCGGCCGGCGTTGGTATTGCCGCACGAGCAGTTTCACGTCATCGGCCGCACCCGCTACGACCTGGCGTTTCCATCCGGTCACACCACCACGGCGTTCGCTTTCGTCGGCGTCATCATTTTGAATCTGCCGATCGACTGGCGGCATCGACTGGCCGTACCGCTGTTGGCGCTGGCTGGATTGGTCGGATTATCGCGCATCGTGGTGGGAGCGCACTGGCCGCTGGACGTGCTCGGCGGTGCGGCGGGAGGTTGGTTGGCGGCGGTGTTCGGCACGCTCTGGGCACGGCGCTGGCGTTGGGGCGGCACACCGGTCGGCCGGTCTTGGTTGACGCTGGCGCTGGTCGGTTGTGCCCTAACTACCTTGCTGTACTACAAAACTGGATATCCGCAAGCCGATGCTTGGCGGCGAATTCTGGCCTTGCTGTGCCTAGGAGTGGCTGCTTACGAGTTTTGGATGGAGCGATCATCGCGTTCCAGGGCCGAAGCGGACCGGCGCTGAATGGCAAGCAAATCCCGCCTGCTGCTCGGTCTGCTGTTGCTGCTGCTGGTGCTGGCCGGCGTCCAGTGGGCAATCGGCTGGAACCGGCTGCTGGCGCCCTGGCGCACCATTTCTCCCCCCACCCTGGCGCTGACAGCGTTGCTGACGCTGAGCAGCTACGCCGCGCGGGCGTTGCGGCTGTACGACTATTTTCTACCCGCCACGCGCGGCAGCTTTACCGGCTGCTTCAAACTGACCCTATTGCACAATCTGTTCAACAATCTGTTGCCGATGAGAACTGGCGAGGTGTCGTTCCCGGTCTTGATGAGTCGCTATTTCGCTATTCCTTTGGGCCGTTCGCTGGCGGCGCTGCTGTGGTTCCGGCTGATGGATTTGCACGCCTTGGCGGCGGTGGCATTGGCTGCTGTCGGCACTCATTGGTTGAGCGGCTGGTCGGTCGGTTTGCTGGCAGTGGCTTGGTTAAGCCTACCGTGGTGGCTATTCCGGTTGCAGCCGGTCTCGACGCTGGCCAAATTCGGCCAACGCTTGCCGCCCCGCTGGCGCGCGCGGCTGGCTGGCGCGCGAGACGGTCTGCCGCAAACCCCGGCCACGTTTTGGCGAGCCTGGTTCTGGACGCTGCTCAATTGGCTGGTGAAGCTCGTTGTGTTCGCCTGGATTTTGCAACTGCTTGCACCGTTGCCGGCGGCGGCGGCATTCCTGGGCGCCATCGGCGGCGATCTGACCAGCGTCTTGCCGGTGCATGGCGTGGCGGGAGCCGGAACCTACGAAGCTGGCGTAGTCGCTGCGCTGCTGCCGTTCGGCGTACCGGCAGCGGCGGCGCTGGCAGCGGCGGTTAACCTGCACCTGTTCATGCTCGGCCTGTCTCTAGTTGGAGGGGCGTTGGCACTGCTGCTCCGCCACGAGCTACCCGCTACCGAGACGCTGCGCAATTATGGATGAGCGACTGCTGTTGTGGATCAATCAGGGCTGGGCCCATCCGTTGCTGGATGGATTATTCTGGCTGGTATCACAGCGACTCTGGTTCGCTTTTCCGCTGGCGGCGATTCTGCTTTACGATAGCGTCCGCCGCTGTGGCCGGGCAGGCGGCAAGCTGTTTTTGCTGCTGGCGGCGACGGTTGCCGTTGGCGATGTGCTAGGGAATCTGCTCAAGGATCTGTTTGCCGAGCCGCGCCCGTGCCAAGCTGCCTTCGAACTTTTGCGCGGTTTCGACGGTCCCCTGTCCGGCCCCTGTGGTTCCGATCCGAACGGGATGCCGTCCAACCACGCCGTCAATTTTTTTGCCGCCGCGACCTTCGTCGCGCTGGTTACGCCTTGGCGCGGATGGCGGGTCGGACTGTTCGCCGCTGCAGCACTGGTGGGCCTGTCGCGAATTTATCTCGGTAAACACTATCCCAGCCAGGTCGTGGCCGGCGCGATGATCGGCGCGACGATTGGCTGGATGGGCGCGTGGCTGGCCGTGCGCTATCGGGCGACTTTGGGCCTGCCGCCAGCGAGGGAACCGCCATCCGGCCGGACCGCTATTCCGACTCCAACCGAAATGTCGATGTCCATGAGTCAAACCGACCATCGCGTGGCGCTGCCACCGCACCACCTGTCGCTGGTGGTGCCGCTCTACAACGAACTCGACAACGTCGTTCCCCTGCTGGCAGGCATTCACGAGGCGTTGGCGAATTATGCTCACCCCTGGGAATTGATCGTGGTGGATGATGGCAGCAGCGATGGCACCGGCGAGCGCCTCGCCGCCGAGGCTGGCCGTTACGGGCCGCACGTCCGCGTGTTGATCTTGCAACGCAATTTTGGCCAGACCGCCGCGATGCAGGCCGGCATCGACGCTGCCCGCGGTGAGGTGATCGCTACCTTAGACGGAGATTTGCAGAACGACCCAGCCGACGTTCCCCGGCTGGTCGAGCGCCTGTTGCACGAAGATCTCGACCTGGTGGTCGGTTGGCGGCAAAAACGCCGGGACAACGTGTGGTCGCGCACCATCCCGTCGCGCATCGCCAACCGCCTGATCGGCAACATCACCGGCGTGCGGCTGCACGATTACGGGTGCAGCCTCAAGGTTTACCGTGCTTCCGTCATCAAGGAGGTACGGCTATACGGCGAGATGCATCGATTTATTCCCGCCTGGATGTCGGTGCGAACCGCGACCAGCCGCATCCGGGAGGAAGTGGTTAACCACCGCGCTCGCTTGCACGGCGAATCGAAGTACGGCATCAGCCGGGCCTTTCGGGTCATGGTGGATTTGTTGTCGGTGTACTTCTTCTTGCGCTTTCTGACCCGGCCTGGCCATTTCTTCGGCCGAATCGGCTTGGTGAGCGGAGGATCGGGGTTGTTGATTTTGGCGTATCTGTTCGCGCAAAAGTTGCTGTTCGCGGCCAATATCGGCACCCGTCCCCTGTTGTTGGTCGGAGTGCTGCTGGTGTTGATGGCGGTACAATTTCTCACCACCGGCGTTTTGAGCGAACTGATCGCCCGCACTTACTTCGCCTCCAGCACCAATCCATCCTATGCCGTTCGTCCGGATGGCTCAAAAGCGTTGGCGCCCGACGCCGGCTGGTGGACACCGCATGGTTGAGTCGCCATCCGTCGCTGCATCTGGCGATAGCGACCTCTCCGGTCGCGATTATGTCCTGTTGGCAGCGATAGTTCTTTTATTGCCGCCGCTGCGGTTTTTCATCGCCCAGGCCGGCGGTTTCGACTTACACTTCGACGAGGCTCAGTATTGGGAATGGTCGCAACGGCTCGACTGGAGCTACTACTCCAAGGGCCCGCTGATCGCTTGGCTGATCGCGTTGAGCACGGCGCTGTTCGGTCAAGGCGAATGGCAGGTTCGGCTGTTCGCCTGGTTGGCTTACGATACGTTCTTGATTCTGCTGTTTTGCTTCGCATACCAGTTTTGGCAAAGCCGCCGGGCCGGCTGGTGGGCCGTGGCGCTGGGTTTGACCACACCGCTGTTTTTCCCGCTCGGCCAAGTGATCACGACCGACGTATTTCTGTTCGTCTGCTGGACCTGGGCGCTGTGGGCCGCCTGGCGGGCGCTGTATCGACAGCAGGATTTCGCCTGGTACGAGCTCGGCTTGGCGGTCGGCATCGGCGGCTTAGCCAAGTTCAGCATCGGGTTGCTGCCGTTCTTTCTGGGACTGGGCCTGCTAGCGGCCGAGCGCAGCCGCCGCGAGTTGCGCCGCTGGCCGCCCTGGGGCGGCGTGTTGCTAGCCCTGCTGCTCGTCGGTCCGGTCGTTTTGTGGAACGCCAACCACGGTTGGGTGATGTTCCGCCACGAGCAAGGTCATGTGCTCGGCGTAGCCGAAGAGGGAGGCTGGCAGGAGAACGCCAACGATCTGCTGGAATTCGTGGGCGGGCAATGGCTGGCGTTGTCGCCGCTCGTCGCCGTGGCGCTGTTTCGCGCGCTGGGACATCCGCCGCGTCCGGGGGCGCAGCGGTTGCTGTGGGGATTGTCGCTGGCCGTGTTAGCGTTTTTTCTCGCCAAGGCTACCGTCAGCAAAGTACAGATGAACTGGCCGGCTCCCGCTTATATCGGTTTGCTGGTTTTGTTCGCCGGCCAGATCGATACCTTGACTATCGGCTGGCAGCGATTGGTTTCAATCGGCATAGCCAGTTCCGTGGCGCTATTGATCGTCGCCCTTTTTCCGATGCTAGTAGGGCTATCGCCGGCCAAAGCACCGTTTAAAGATTTGCGCGCATGGGCGGAGCCTATCGAGACGGTCGCCCGGCAGGCTGGAACGGCCGGGTTCCTGATGGTTCCCAGCTACCACCTGGCAGGAAGGGTCGCGTTTTATTGGCCAGAACGGCTATCGGTCTATCCGGTCGCCGAAAACCGCCGGTTCAGCCAGCACGATTTTTGGCCTGGTATCGAACGAGAAATTGGACGAAACGGCATTTACGTCACGACGGGCGGCCAATTGCCGTCGCGGGTGAGGGAAGCCTTCGCCGACTGCCAACCGCTACCGCCAGTACCAGCCTCTGGCCCGGACGGCCACGTTTTGCGGACGCTATATTCGTGGCGTTGCGAACGTTACCGATCTACCGCTTGGCCCAAGCCGACCACTTACTAAAATCCTCCACCACCCTAAGGAACTCATGCACCATGCCAGAATCCACCCACTGTATCTTCTGCAAGATCATCCGGGGCAACATTCCGGCGATCAAAGTTCACGAGGACGACCACACCTTGACCTTCATGGACATTCAGCCGGCCAGTCCGGGCCACGCGCTGGTGATTCCCAAAACCCATGCCGCCAACCTGCTGGAAATCGCCGAGGCCGATCTGCTCGCCGCGACGCGAACCGTCCAGCGCGTCGCCCGCGCGGCGCAGAAAGCGTTGGCGCCAGACGGTATCCGGATCGTCCAGACCAACGGAACCGCTGCCGGCCAGACCGTGTTTCACTATCATGTTCACATCATACCGATGCAGGAAGGACAACGGATTGGCACTCATGGCCGTGCCCTAGCCAATCCCGAAGAGCTCAAAGCGCTGGCGTCGCAAATTCGGGATGCTTTGGAACATTGATCGCATCGATCACCTTCGGTGGAAGGCTCGCATGAAAACCTACAGGGGAAGCTGCCATTGCGGGCAGGTAAAATTTGAAATCGAGACTAACCTCAAAATAGTGGTCGCATGCAATTGCTCGATCTGCACCAAAAAGGGCGTGCTGCATCATCGAGTGGCTCCAGAGCGATTCAGGCTTTTGTCCGGCGGCGATTCGCTTTCCCTGTACCGGTTCGATTCGAAAGTCGCGAAGCACTGGTTCTGCAAGCACTGCGGTATTCATCCGTTCAGCAATCCCAGAGCGGCCCCGAAGATGTACAGCATCAACGTTCGTTGCCTGGATGATTTCGATCTGGAAATCGCCGACATAGAAATCAGAAAATTCAATGGCCGGAATTGGGAGGAAGCAATCAAATTGCTAAAGCTAGACTGACCACCTACCAAGAACAACGATCTACGAGATTAAACGATAACGCAATAGACGTTATCAAAAACTTGAGCACTCCTCTCTATTAGGGCTATCCATATTCATATCTAACAGTCAATTATATGACTAATTATACTATTCAGTCCGCAGATGATACACGAACGAAAAGAAAAAAACACTGCGGGTTTACGTTAGTCGAGCTGCTATTGGCGCTCGTCATTAGCGGGATTTTAGCACTTATCGCGGCAACAACATATAGTGGCTATAGAGATCGCTTAAAAATTGGACAAGCGAAGAATGACATCCTTATTATTGAGTCAAAAATTGAACGTTTTTATACTGTTAATTTTAAATATCCCGAATCTCTCAGCGAATTGCCAGAACAAGCCCCATCGTTGGACCCGTGGGGAAATCCCTATCAATACTTAAACATAACCACCGCCAAGGGAAAAGGCAAGCTCAGAAAAGATCACAACTTGGTCCCTTTAAATACTGATTACGATCTATACAGTATGGGCAAAGATGGCAAAAGCGTATCTCCATTAACAGCTAAAGCCAGTCGAGACGATATTGTGCGGGCGAACAACGGTGGATTTGTTGGATTGGCTTCCGAGTATTGATAGTTAAGATTGATCACCCAGCTCATGAGAATAGAAACACTTTTTCTCCGCAGCAAAGTGGCAAGAAGAATATTCTTGTTATTCGTCATTTCAGCTTTAATTCCTGTCACGTTATTAGCTATTTTATCATTTAAGCAAGTTAACAACTTAATCTCAAAACAACAATATGACCAGCTCAGGCAGTTAAATAAGCAATACGGTTTAGCAGTCCTTGATCGCTTGCTATTACTAAAAACGCAAATCAGTTGGATCGCTCAATATCTTCATCAGGAAGATTTATCGGAGAATTTGATAGAAAACAATAAATTCAATCTAAAAACAAACCAGGGTTTCAAACAGATAGGATTGATTACTGACACGAACCAGCCCACGTTCCTGTTGGAAAATATTGGAAAATTAGCAGCGATCATTCAGACAGAGCAAGATTATCTTAAAGCCATCCGATTACCCACAAACTC
>DEHU01000111.1:0-4447 GCA_002352125.1 Competibacteraceae bacterium UBA2792
AAGATGCAGTTCCGGCTCGTCCAGAATCCACCAACCGCCGGGACCACCTCGTCCTTTCTGAAACGGGCCAACCAGCTCATCGCCAATTGCCGAACTCGCCACGACATGCTTCGGCGTGGGGCGGGGATGGGTAATCAGTTGGCCGTGAATGATCTCGCCGACGAGGTTCTCGGGCAGATCGAACAGGTCTTCGTAGGTCGCCAGTTTACGAGCGGTTGCCGTCATCGGAACAATTCCTCCAGACGATGAGTTTCACGCGCCATCCTCGGCACCCAGATACGCCTCGATGACTTTCGGGTCAAGGCGCACCTGTTCCGGTGGTCCCTCGGCGATTTTGCCGCCATATTCCAGCACCACNNCTCGTCCAGAATCAGCAGGCGCGGCTGGGTCGCCAGCGCCCGAGCGATTTCCAAGCGCCGCTGGTCGCCGTAAGGCAGGTTTTTCGCCACCGTCGGCGCCTGCTCGCACAAACCCACGAACTCCAGTTCGCGCATGGCTCGTTCGACCGCTTCCTCTTCCGCCCGCCGCTGGGAGGGCAAGCGCAGCATGGCGGACAAAATCCCGCCGCGCATCCGGTAATGACAGCCCGCCAACACGTTTTCCAACGCGGTCAACTGCTGAAACAGACGGATATTTTGAAACGTCCGGGCGATGCCCAGCATGATGATACGATGAGTGCGCAACCCGTTCAGCGGCGTGTCCGAGAACGCAATCTGTCCCTGGTCAGGCCGATAGTTGCCGGTGATGAGATTGAACACCGTGGTTTTGCCGGCGCCGTTGGGTCCGATCAGGCCGACTACCGATCCCGCCTCGACGGCGAAGGACACGCCCTTGACGGCGGTCAAGCCGCCGAAGCGCTTGGTCAGATTTTGCAGGCTGAGCAGTGCCATCGTTTTTTCAAAACCGCTCCCGCGCCGGCAACAAACCCTGCGGCCGAAACACCATCATCACCATCATCACCAAGCCGAACACCAGCATTCGTGCCCCGGCCAACTCCCGGAACAGCTCCGGCAGGCCGACCACCAGAAACGACGCCAGCAACACGCCCGCGATGCTGCCCGCCCCACCGAGAATCACGATCATGAACAGCACCACCGACTCCCAAAAGCTGAACGACTCCGGCGAGATGATGGTCATCTTGGCGGCGAACAGGGTGCCCGCCATGCCGGCCCAGGCCGCGCCCAGCCCAAACGCCGCCAGTTTGTAATAGTCGGTGTTGATGCCGCTGCCTTCCGCCGCCACTACATCCTCACGCAGATAGTTCAACGCCCGCCCAAACCGCGACCGCTTGAGTCGCAGGAACAGAAAAATGGTCACCGCCACGAAACCCCAGATCAGGTAGAAAAACTCTTGCGGCTGGCGAATCGTGAAACCGAGCAGCTTCGGGCGACCGATGCCGAAGATGCCGTTGGCGCCGCCGGTGATACCGAACACGTCGTTGACCAATGCGATGCGGACGATTTCGCCGACGCCGATGGTGACGATCATCAGATAATCGCCGCGCAAATGGACCACCGGCCGTGCCACCAACAACGCAAACGCGCCGGCGACCGCGCCGCTCGCTGGCAGCGTCCACAAAATCGGAATCTGGTAGCGGGTGTTGAGGATAGCGGCGGTATAGGCGCCCATCGCGTAAAACGCAGCGTGGCCCATGTTGAACAGTCCGGCCTCGCCCAGAATCAGGTTGAGGCTAAGCGCCAGCAATGCGTACAGGCCGATGCTGTTCAGCACGTCCACCTGATAGGCATTGAGAAACAGCGGCGCGACCGCCAGCAGCGCGGCGGCCAATCCGGCAACGGCGAGATGGGCGCGGCTCATATCTTGTCCGCCACCCGCTCGCCCAGCAGCCCGGTGGGCCGGACGATGAGAATCAAGATCAACACGCAGAAGGCGATGGCGTCTTTCCAGGCGATGGAGATGTACGCCGCGCCCAGCGCCTCGATCACGCCCAGCAGCAAACCGCCCGCCATTGCGCCGGGAATGTTGCCGATACCGCCGAGAATTGCGGCGGTGAACGCTTTCATGCCGTAGACCCAACCCATGGCGAAATTGATCTGGCCATAGTACAGACCGACCATCAACCCTGCCGCGCCGCCTAGCGCCGGTCCCAGCAGAAACACCAGCAGGATCACCCGGTTCACGTCGATACCCATCAATCGCGCCGCGTCCTGGTCGATGGCGGCTGCACGAATGGCCGCGCCGATTTTGGTTTTTTGGATGAACAGGTAGAGCGCCACCATCATCAGAACCGACGCCAACACGATCAACACCCGCATCAAGGGTAGATACAAGCCGAACAAATCGAGCGTCGCCGAGGGCAGAATACCGTCGGGATAAACCTGAAAGCGGGCACCATAAATCAGCATCAAGGTGTTTTGCAGAAAGATCGATGCGCCCAGTGCCGACACCACCGCCGACAGCCGGGGCGATTCCCGCAGGGGACGATAGGCGGCCCGCTCTAAAACCGCGCCCAACACTGCCACGAGCCCCATCACCATCAACACCAAAACCAACACGCCCAAAGCAAATCCCACCCGGTCGGTCAGCGCCAGCGAGGTCAACAGAGTCAGACCGAGATAGGCACCGTAGGTGAACAAGTCGCCGTGAGCGAAGTTGATGAGCTTGAGCACACCGTAGACCATAGTGTAGCCCAGAGCGATCAGGGCGTAGATACCGCCTACGGCCAAGCCGTTGGTAAGTTGCTGGAGAAATTCTTCCACGAGTGGGGCCGGAGACGGGATGGACAGGAACGCCGAGCGAGCTGAAAACACTCGCGCGGCTCAAGCGGTGCTTTCCAAATTCTTGGAAGACGCCGCACCAAAGATTTACAGCTTCTGCAACACGAATTTCCCTTCGCCGTCCACCTTATAAACCCGATACACTTCGCCTTCGCGGTCGCCCTTGGCATCGAAAGAAATCTGACCGCTCAGGCCCGGGTAGTGTTTGAGGTCTTTGTGCAGGTAGTTGGCGATCTTGTCGCCGTCGGTGGATTTGGCGCCCACGATGCCCGCCACCGCCACTCGGAAACCATCCCCAGCCAGAACTGCCCAGATCGAAGGCGGCAATTCGTTATATTTTTTCTGATAAGCGGTCAGAAAAGCCTTGGCGTCCGCCGTATCCAAATCCTGCGGTTGTGGTGGGCTGAGGAAATAGAAACCCTCGGCGGCCTTGCCGGCGATCTTGACCAAATCGACGTTGTTGGTGGCATCGCCACCGATGAACGGTACGCTCCAGTTCATACCTTTCTTTTGCTTCAGCAGCAGGCCGGCCTCTGGATAATAGCCGGTGAACAACACCACATCCGGGCCGGCACCTTTGAGCTTGGTCAGAATGGCAGTATAGTCGTTTTCCTTTGGCGTCAGCGCGTCGAAAAACACCACCTCCGTGCCTTTCTTTTTCAGCAGCGCGTTGGCTTCGTCGGCCAAACCCTTCGCGTAAGAAGTGCTGTCGTGCAGGATGGCGGCCTTCTTGAAGCCCAGCTTCTCAATGGTCTGCGCCGCCATGCGTCCCTGCTCGTCGTCGCGCGGCGCGGTGCGGAAGAAATGCTCGAAGCCTTTTTCGGTCAAGCGGATGGCGGTAGAACCGTTGGCGATTTGGGGAATCTTGGCTTCGTCGTAAATGGCTTGGCTGGCTTCGGTCACGGAGGAGCCGTAAGTACCGACAACCGCTGCGACCCCTCTGGTGGTCAGCCGTTGCGCGGCCAGCGAGGCAGTGCGCGGGTCGCCACCATCGTCCTCGACCACGACTTCGATTTGCTTGCCCAGTACGCCACCCTTGGCGTTTTGCTGCTCGGCCAGAAGTTCGACAATTTTCTTCATGCCTTGGCCCTCGCTGGCCCAAGAGCCGGTCAGCGGCGCCATCAACCCGATTTTGACGGTATCGGCTGCCCGCGCAACAGCGCCGCTCGCGACCAGAGCAAACGCCGTGACCAAAGTCAGAAACTTCTGTTTCATTCCGTTATCTCCTCGTGGCTAAAGCCGGCTAGCACGGTATTGGGATCGTTAACAGGAAAAGCCGGCCTGATTTTGTAGGCAACGAACAATAGCAGCGAATTTCAAAAAGCGTCAAACCCGTTGCACGCTGAGAAATTATGGATGACCCGGATAATTAAGATATCGTTGCCGGCTAGCGGGTCAACATGGCTCGGCAGCATCCGAGCCAAAATAGCCCCCTTTTAGGCCGATCTTGGTTCTTCTGGACCGATTTCAAAAAAATTTAAATAGAAACAATAAATTATTATTTGGCACGCCACATGCTATTACTATCTCGACACGTTCGGTCTTTTTCCCGCAAGCAAACGGGAACGACGCGATCGATCGACGCGAGGGAGTTTGCCCTCGCGATTTCCGAACCCACAGAGAGGATACGAACATGGCTGACGCATTTTTGAAAATCGGCGACGTGAAGGGCGAGTGCAAAGACGCCGAGTTCAAGGAGTGGATCGAGG
>DEHU01000111.1:4615-7992 GCA_002352125.1 Competibacteraceae bacterium UBA2792
TCGGCCGGCAAGGCGGGCTGGGACGTCAAGGCGAACAAGAAACTCTGAGCGCGAGATCGGAGTCTTCGGATGGGTCGGGCGCTTCGTCGCGCCCGCCTATCAACCAATCCGGGGCGTGGCCGCCATTGTGCGCGCCCAGCCCGGCAAAATCGAACAGCGCGGCGTCGGCCAGATGCGAAGGCGCCACGTTCTGAATCGCAGCGAAGATATTTTCCACTCGGCCCGGAAACTGCCGCGCCCACTGGTGCAGCATCGCCTTGATCGCCTGGCGTTGCAGATTCGGCTGCGAACCGCACAGGTTGCAGGGGATAATCGGAAATTGGCGCGCTTCGGCGTAGGCGACGATATCGCTCTCCTCGCAATAGGCCAGCGGTCGAATCACCACATGCCGACCATCGTCGCTCAACAATTTGGGCGGCATCGCCTTGAGCTTGCCACCGTGAAACAGATTCAGAAACAGGGTTTCGACGATATCGTCGCGGTGATGGCCCAACGCGATCTTGGTCATGCCGTGCTCGGCGGCAAAACTGTACAAAATTCCGCGCCGTAACCGCGAACACAATCCGCAAGTCGTTTTGCCGTCCGGAATGACGCGCTTGACGATACCGAACGTATCTTGCTCGATAATATGAAAAGGTATGTCGATGCTGCGCAAATAGTCGGGCAGAATGTGTTCGGGAAAGCCGGGCTGCTTCTGGTCGAGATTGACTGCTACCAGTTCGAACTGTACCGGCGCCCGCGCTTGCAGATTGCGCAAGATATCCAGCATGGCGAAGGAATCCTTGCCACCGGATAGGCAGACCATCACCCGGTCTCCCTCCTCGATCATGTTGAAATCTTGGATGGCTCGGCCTACGTTTCGCCGCAAGCGCTTTTGAAGCTTGTTGAAATTGACCTGTTGTTTCCTGATCGCCACCGTCATCGCCATCACCTCGGGAACCGTCCACGCGGCCGAACACTTTACCCGAAATGGGGCTTGGTTTCGCCAAATTCCACGTCTTGCCGGACGCCGGTCAGGCGGCTAGACTCCCCGTTCATGACCACGGTTCGCACCGCGCGTCGGGAACCTGCCCGGTCCCGGTTTGCCGCACCGAGCAGACAAACCGCCATCCCTCGGAGAATTCAATCATGGAGATCAGCGACATCGAACACTACAAACACCGGCTCGTCGAACTGCGCGTCGAGCATCGCGATCTAGACGACGTGATCGCCCGCCTCGCCAAAGACCCTATGATCGACGAGCTCGAACTGAAGCGACTCAAAAAGCGCAAGCTCATGCTCAAAGACATGATCGCGCACCTAGAAAGCAAGCTGATTCCGGACCTCAACGCCTGACCCAACTGAACCGAAATAAAAAACGGCGCCCGATTTGCCGAGCGCCGTCCCGCGCATCACTACTCCTCGAACTCGTTCAATCCATCGCTTCGTACAGCGGCAGAGTCAGAAACTCCGGATACTCGGGCGTGATGCTCATCTTCTCGAAGATGCCAGCGGCCTGATCGTAGGTCGCGGTGTCCTCGCCCTGGGCGGTGACGGTCGCCTTGACCTTGGCCAGCTCCTCGGGAATCAGGCCGTGCACCAGTTCAGCGGTCACCTTGCGGCCATCGTCCAAAATACCTTTCGGGCTGACCACCCACTGCCAGACTTGCGAGCGGGAAATCTCGGCCGTGGCAGCATCTTCCATCAGGTTGTGGATCGGCACGCAGCCATTGCCGCCTAGCCAGGATCCCAGATAGTGGATACCGACGTTGATGTTGTTACGCAAGCCGGTTTCGGTGATGGGCTGCTCAGGCTGGAAATTCAGGAAATCCTTGGCGGCGAACACCTCGTCGCGTTGCTTCTCCCACTGATTCGGCTTGTCGCCCAACACCTTGACGAATTCCTCGTGAGCGATGGGCACCAGGCCAGGATGCGCCACCCAGCCGCCGTCGAAACCATCCCGGGCATCGCGGGTTTTGTCGTGGCGGATGCCGGCCAGCGCCTTCTCATTGGCCTCCGGGTCGTTCTTGATCGGAATCAGCGCCGACATGCCGCCCATCGCCGGCGCACCGCGCTTGTGGCATACCTTGACCAGTTGCAGGGCGTAGGACCGCATGAACGGCACTTCCATGGTGATCGCGCCGCGATTGGCCAGACAGAAGTTCTTGTTCTTCTTAAATTTCTTGATACAGCTAAAGATATAGTCCCAACGCCCGGCATTGAGACCGGCGCTGTGCTCGCGCAGTTCGTACAGGATCTCTTCCATCTCGAAGGTGGCGAGAATGGTCTCGATCAGCACGGTCGCCTTGATGGTGCCGCGCGGGATGCCGAGCTCGTCTTGCGCCATGCAGAAAATGTCGTTCCACAGCCGGGCTTCGAGATGGCTTTCCATCTTCGGCAGGTAGTAAAACGGGCCGGCGCCACGGGCGATCTGCTCCTTGGCATTGTGGAAGAACACCAGGCCAAAATCGAAAATGCCGCCGGAAACGCGCTGCCCATCGACCAAAACGTGCTTCTCGTCCAGATGCCAGCCGCGCGGCCGAATTTGCAGGGTGGCAATGGTATCGTTCAGCTTGTACTCCTTGCCCGCCTCGTTCACATAGCTGATCTTGCGGCGGATGGCATCGACCAGATTCGCTTGGCCCTGAATCTGGTTGTACCAGTTGGGGCTGTTGGAATCCTCGAAGTCGGTCATGTACGAATCGGCGCCGGAGTTATAGGCGTTGATGATCATCTTGCGCTCGACCGGGCCGGTGATTTCTGTGCGGCGGCACTCCAGCGCCTTCGGCAACGGAGCGACTCTCCAATCGCCTTCGCGGATATGTTTGGTCTCGGGCAGAAAATCGGGCATCTCGCCGGCATCGATGCGCGCCTGACGCTCGACGCGCTTTTTCAACAACTCCTGGCGGCGGCCTTCGAAAGCCCGGTGCAGCTTGGCGACAAAAGCCAGGGCATCGTGGGTCAAGATTTCATCGAAACGGGGATGAATGGGGGCGTTCACTTGCACGCCAGCGGGCAAATTCAAGCTCACGGGTTGTTCCTCCGGAATAGATTTCCAAGCACTTGTAATTAAAGAGAATGTCGCGTGTGGGGCGGCTACGGAGATTTATCCGCAAATCCTAGCGCAAAAAACCCGGAGGGAGACTCCCTCCGGGTAGTGGCGCATCTTGGCTACTCCTACTACCCCCGCCGGTTAAGCAAAGGGAGCGGATAGAAGCCTATTGTTGTTGTTATTAATGGAATTGCTCTTCTTCAGTAGAACCGGTCAGCGCCGTGACGGAGGACACGCCGCCCTGGATGATGGTGGTCACGTCATCGAAGTAGCCAGTGCCCACTTCCTGCTGGTGGCTGACGAAGGTGTAACCACGGTCGCGCGCGGCGAATTCCGGTTCCTGCAC
>DEHU01000111.1:8047-11507 GCA_002352125.1 Competibacteraceae bacterium UBA2792
CTCGGCGAACTTGCGGGCGAAATCGAGATCGGGCGTGCCGGTCTCGCACCAGACCATATCGGCGTAGGGCGCATAGGCCAAACCACGAGAAATCGCTTGCTCCAGACCTTTCTTGGTCTTGTAGAAACCTTCGACGGTNNCCCATGTGACCGCACTTCTTGACCGAAGCCAATTGATCCTCGTAGTGGACGCCCGCCGCACCAGAGCGGATCATCGATTTCATCAGTTCGTAAGCGTTTAGCACGCCACCGAAACCGGCTTCGGCATCGCCTACGATGGGGAGGAAGTAGTCGACGAAGTCTTTGTGGCCCGGACCGACACCGCGAGCGCACTGAATTTCGTCGGCGCGTTTGAACGTGTTGTTGATGCGCTCGACCACTGCCGGCACCGAGTTGACCGGATACAGCGATTGGTCGGGATACATTGCCATATAAGTATTATTGTCCGCCGCGACTTGCCAGCCGGACAGATAGATGGCCTTGATCCCCGCCTTGGCCTGCTGCATCGCCTGACCGCCGGTCAGCGCACCCAGGCAGTTGACGTAAGGCGTGGTGGTGATCAGTTCCCACAGTTTCTCGGCGCCCCGCTGCGCCAGACTGTATTCGACCGGCACATTGCCGCGCAGCCGCACGACATCCTCGGCGGTGTAGCCGCGCTTGATGCCTTTCCAGCGTGGATTCTCGGCCCAGTCTTTTTTCAGTTGTTCAACGCTTAGAAACGCCATTTTACCAATCCTCTTCGAGGGTTACGGGGTTAAGCTATTCAAGCTTGGCAAAAGCATCACCGGCTCCATCTGGGCCTCGAATTCGCTCGGAACCGCCAGCGAACGGCCCGAGGATGGAACTGGATGTATTTTGTATTGTGAAATCCCGTGCGACAAGAAATTTCACTTATTCTAATGTGGCTTTGCAGCAAAAGACAAGCTGGGCGTGTCGAATCGGTGACAAAATTCCCGCCATGCGCCGAAACGACCCGGTTCTCTTCGCAGTCGCTACGATTTAAAGTGGCTAGATCGACTCGATCTTCTTCGGCCAGGAACAATGCGATGCAAACGAACTCCGCGAAATCCCACGACTTGATTGCCGATATCGGCGGCACCAATGCCCGTTTTGCCTTGATCGGCGCCGGTCATCGGATTTTCGCCGAGCAAACCCTCGCTTGCGTCAACTTTCCGGATTTGGCTGACGCGATCACCGCTTATCTACGAACGCTGGACGGATTGCGTCCAACCCGAGCCGCCGTCGCGGTCGCCACGCCGATCACGGGCGATCAAATTCGGTTCACCAACAGCGATTGGTCATTTTCGACGGAAGCGACCCGGCAGAAATTGGGCCTGGAGCGGCTGTTGATCCTGAACGATTTTACCGCGCTGGCGCTGGCACTACCGTTACTCGGTCCCAACGAGCGGCGGCCGGTCGGCGGCGGCACGGCGGTGGCGGAAGCACCCATCGGCCTGATTGGACCGGGTACCGGGCTGGGGGTATCGGGGTTAGTGTGGTCCGGCCACCACTGGATTCCGCTCGAAACGGAAGGCGGTCACGTCACCTTTTCCCCCGTCAACGAACGGGAATGGGTGATCGGCCAAATTTTGCAGCGCCGATTCGGCCACGTCTCGCCGGAACGGCTGCTATCCGGGCCGGGACTGGTCAATCTCTACAGCGCGCTGGCCGAATTGGAAGGCTGGCCAGCGGAAAATCTTGGACCGGCCGACATCACCGACCGGGCCTTGACCGGAACCTGCCGGCATTGCACCGAAACCTTGGAATTGTTCTGCGGGGCGCTGGGCACGGCAGCGGGCAATTTGGCGCTCACGCTCGGCGCGCGGGGCGGCGTCTACATCGGCGGAGGCATTGCACCCCGGTTGGGCGATTTTCTCGACCGTTCGGCGTTCAGAACCCGGTTCGAGGCCAAAGGCCGATTCGGCGATTACTTGGCGGCCATTCCGACCTGGGTAATCACCGCCGCCAATCCGGCGCTACGAGGTGCGGCGGCGGCGCTAGCTTAAACGCAGGAGCAGTTGATTCTGTTGGGTTACGTGCCGAACGCCAACCCAACCTACAACTCGGATTGCTTTGGATTGCCATCATGGACAAGCTCTTTATCTCCCACAGCTCGCAGGACGACGGTTTCGTGCGCGATCTCCGCGCGGCGCTCGCCGACCACGGCCAAGACGGATGGATCGATTCGCGCGAGCTGCGCGGTGGTGATCCGCTTTGGCTGGAGATCAAGAAAGCCATCGACGCTGCCTCGGCTTACGCCGTCGTGGTCAGCACCGACGCACTGCAATCGAAATGGGTCGGCAAGGAACTGCGCCATGCGCTCCTGGTACAGGAACAGCGCGGCAAAGACCAATTCCCGGTCATTCCGCTCTCGTTGAACGGCACGAAGCTGGGCGTGCTGGAGGAGTTCTTCGGCGAGGAGCCGGTTTACATCTCGGTAAGCAGCGACGCGGGCGGTGTCGAAGCGGCGATGAACGCGATCCTCGTCGCTGTGGGCAAGCGGCTCCCCGCCGACGTGGCGCCCACGCCGCAACCCAAGGCCGAGCCGCTGGAGGAACTCGTCCTCGAACTCACCGAGCTGGAGTTTCGAGAGAAAGATGGCGTCCGCCGCGCTTCGGCCCGCGCCCGCTTAGTCTACGAACCGGCCACGCCGGGCCAGCCGGACGTTTTCAGCGCGCAACCTTGGCGTTTCGTCGCGCCTCTCGGCCCCATCGAGGCGGATGACCTGCGCTGGTATCTGGAGGGATACGCCATCTGGCCGAGCCACTACTTTCAGGAGCGGGCGCGGAAGGTGGAAGCGAACCTCGTGGAATGGGGCAAGCGTTTGCACGAAGCCGCGATCCCCCTGGCTTATACCGCGAACGTCATGCAGGCTTGGGCGAAGATCAGCGACTATGCGGGGCGTCGCTTCTCCGTCCATGTGGATACCGCGCTCATAGCCGACGTGCCGGAAGCCGAGGTGCTCGCTGCCAAGGAAGCCGCGACCGCCCTCCTCGGCCTGCCGTGGGAACTGTTGTACGACGGCAAGGCTTTTCTGTTCCAAGGCGCCAAGCCGACCCGCGTTCGCCGCCGGCTCCCAGGAACCGAAGCGTTCGATGTGCCGGTGGTCGCCACGCCTATCCGCATCCTGCTGGTCACCGCCCGACCGGAGGACGACGCCTGCGGCTACATCGACCACCGCGCCAGCGCCTTGCCGCTGGTCGAGGCGATGGAAGCCTTGCCCGGTTTGGTCAAGATTCACGTTCTCGATCCGCCCACGCTGCCGGCCTTGCGCGAGGAACTGGACCACGCTCGCGAGCAAAAGCGGCCTTATCACGTCGTTCACTTCGACGGTCACGGCGTCTACGACCGCCATGTCGGTCTCGGCGGGCTGTGCTTCGAGGAACCGCAGGACACCGGCCAGCTCGAAAAGCGCCGGCATGCGACCGTCTTCACCGACGAACTTGGCCCGCTGCTGCGCG
>DEHU01000149.1:0-20530 GCA_002352125.1 Competibacteraceae bacterium UBA2792
CGGTTGATGACGAAAATCAGCACGGTTGCCAGCAGCAAGCCGGTCGGTAGCGCCAGCAGACCGGTGGCGGCGCCCATAAAACCGGTCTGCAATGATACCAGCCCGCCGATTTCGCCAGCGGTCATACCGGTGGCGCGCAGCACCGCAAATTCCCGCGCCCGCTCCAGTTGCAGGGCCAGCAGCGCGCTCAGCACGCCGACGACCGCCACCAGGATCGCCAGCAGCCGCAGCACGTTGGTGATCGTGAACGTGCGATCGAAGATTTCCAGCGTGATGTTCTGAAGGTCGCGGTTGGGGCGGATCACGAGCGGTTGAATGGTGCTGAACCGTTCTTGCAAACGTTCGCGCAAGGCGATCAAGTTTTCTCCAGGCGCCGCAAAGATCGCTGCCGAACTGACCGCCGCGTCGCGCCAGTATCGCTGGTAGCCAGAGCGATGCAGCAAAATTCGGCCGTGCTCGGAGCCGTAATCCAAGAACACGCCGGCGATCGTGAAAGCGTGCGATCCGTCAGCGGTCGGCAGTTCTATCCGATCACCGCTTTTGAGTTGCCGCCGGTACGCCAGCGGTTCGGAAACCAGGATTGACTCGCCGGCTTGAAATGCCCGCCAAGCCAGACTCGAATCGCCATCGATCAGGTGGTACCCCGCTTGCGAGGCGGGGGCAAGTTCGACGGCCATCAGTTGGACGGGCCGGCCGTCAAATTCGACCGTCGTCCGCCTATAAGTGGAGATCGCCGCGACGCCAGGCGTGTCGCGCAACGCCGCCAGCGCTGCCGGCTGTACGGTCGTCGAACGGTCTTCACCTTCGACGGCGGGCGGGGCGATGTACAAATCGGCACTCAGCAGGTCTTTGATCCAGATCGCTACCCCGCCCCGAAAGCTGTCTACCATCACTCCCACACCGACCGTAGTGGCAAACGCTACCATCAATGCCGCGACCGCGATACCGGTACGGCTGAGATGGCGCGCGATATCGCGATTGGCCATGCGCGCCAGCAATCCCAACCGGACGCACAACGGTTCGTTCAGGCGGGTGAGGCCAACCACGGCAGACGGGGTGAACAAAGCGCAACCGAGAGCCAGCGA
This sequence comes from Competibacteraceae bacterium UBA2792, assembly GCA_002352125.1. Lineage (GTDB taxonomy): Bacteria > Pseudomonadota > Gammaproteobacteria > Competibacterales > Competibacteraceae > Competibacter_A. The sequence goes on from DEHU01000149.1 coordinate 1,086, forward strand.
GAACAGACCGATAAAGCCGACCGCCAACGAATCGGAGACCATTAAAACCACTCCACCGCCGGCAAGCAGAATCGATCCAGCCATCGCCAGCCGGGGCAGGGCGATTCGCCAGCGAGTTTCCAGATGAGCGCGGCTTAATACGGTCCAAAGGCGCGCGTTCGCTGCTTCTCGCGCGGGCCACCAGGCAGCGATCAACGTTGCCAGTAACCCCAATGCCGCTCCTTTCGCCAGCGACCACGGATCGACGAAGAATTCTCGAACGCTCAGCACATAGTACAGATCGTTGATGGTGCGGGTGACTAAATGCACCAGTCCGGAGCCGAGCCACAATCCCAATAGTCCGCCTAGCAGAGTACCTGCCAGACCGAGCAGCAACGCTTCGGCCAGCACGCCGGCGAACAATTCTCTGCGACTGACCCCCAGTGCCCGCAATGTTCCTAGCAGAGTTCGACGTTGCACCACGGCAAAGGCCGTAGCGTTGTAGATCAGGAACATGCCGACTAGCAGCGCGAGCAGGCTCATCGCTGTCAAATTGAGCGAAAAGGCGGCGCTGAGATCTTGCATGGATCGATTGCGTTGCTCAGGATTTTCCAGCCGTAAATCCGGCGGTAGCCAAGCTTGCAGTTCGGCGGTCAGCCGTTCGCCGGCGAGACCGTCCGGTAGAATTAAATCGATGTGAGTCAGTTTTCCGGCGCGGCCTAGTAATGCTTGCGCGGTGCTGATGTCGGTGACGATCAACCCCTCCAGTTCGGGACTGTCGAAGGTGCCGGCACGTTTCAGGGTGAAACGTCGCTCGCCGCGCTGAAGCGTGATGGATTCGCCCACGGCGTGCGGCAATAGAGCCGCATCGGGGCTCAAAAGCAGTGCTCGTAGATCGAAACGACGGCCAGTGATGTCGGCGGCTGGGTCGCGGAACGGTCCTTCCGCGAAAAGGTCGATGCCGAGGATTTGCAGTAGTTGACCGGGCTGATCGGCGCGCGGTAGATAACCGGTCACCACGGGAGCAGCGGGCCGAAGGCCGCGTTCGACCCGCAATCGTGCGTACAGCTTTTCGGGAATGCCCTGGTGGCCGCCGACGATGCGGTGAGTGGCGTGACCGGTGACTCGGTTGGTGGCCAGCTCGAAGCTTCGGCGAGCGCTAGCGTTGGCTAAATCTACCGCCACCACCACCGCTACCCCGAGGGCGATACCGAGAATGGACAGCCCCAGTTGCCAGGGGTGCCGCAACGGATATCGCAATAAAGCCCGCCAGAGCAACGGCGTCACGACGCGATCTCTCGGATGCGCCCTGCTTCCAGATACAGCACCCGGTCGGCGCGAGCAGCTACTTCCTGACTATGGGTTACCACGATGATGGTGGTTCCGATCCGCCGATGCAGGCTTAGCAGTAGATCCAGAATGTGTTCCCCGGTTGCGGCATCCAGATTGCCTGTTGGTTCATCCGCCAATAGCAAAGAGGGGCGATGTATCAGCGCCCGCACGATGGCCAACCGCTGCTGTTCGCCGCCGGACAGCCGTTCGGGGAAGCTGTTTCGGCGGTCGCCCAAACCGACGTTATCCAGTAATTCCAGCGCTTGGTCGCGCTGCTTTGATATGATCGACCCGTTTAGTTCAAGTGGCAGTAGCAAATTTTCCTCGACGGTCAAGGTCGGGATCAGATTGAAGAACTGAAACACGAGGCCGATGTGGCGACGGCGAAAGCGGGTGCGCTCAACCTCGTTCATAGAGGTTATAATTTGACCATCGATGCGAATCGATCCGGCATCGGGTAGATCGATACCGCCGAGCAAGTTGAGCAGAGTAGACTTGCCACAGCCAGATCGACCTAGCAGAGCGACGAGCTCGCCCCGACCGACATCCAGGCTCAAGTCGGCGAAGATGATCCGCTGGTCGTCGCCTTCGGTGTAACGTTTGCGCAGACCGCGTATCGCTACGAAAGCTGTCGATGGGTTGTCAATTTTCATTGCAGCTATAGACTGGAGAATGTGCCAGCCGCTACGATAACTTTATATCGTTATATCGTTGCTTGTTTGCTGGTGAAACAATGACCCCGACGCGCTGGTCGGAGTTTCGTGTTCCGGGTATTTGCCGGTCTAGCGGCATACGGGCAGAACATGAAGTTGAGCCGGACTGGATCGTAGTACCGTGCGATACCGGAATAATCTTCAATGGCATGGGGAGTGGTGGCGGATGCAAAAGCTTGGGATGTTGGGAAAATGGGCCAATATCGGAGTAATGATGGCGCTCGCGCTCGCGCTGGGGGCCTGTGCCAGTGGTGGCGGCCAGCAAGGTTTGCCGCCATCGACTAACTATGCTTCCCAAACCGCTTCGCCAGAGACCTATAACTATCAGATAGGACCAGGCGACCAATTGCAAATTTTTGTCTGGCGCAACCCTGAAGTCTCGCAGACCGTTACCGTTCGCCCGGACGGCAAGATCACGACTCCGTTGGTAGAGGATTTGCAAGCCGGCGGCAAAACGCCTAACCAACTGGCTCGCGACTTGGAAAAGGCGCTAGAAACTTACATCCGTCAGCCTATCGTTACTGTGATCGTCGCGAGTGGAATCGGACCCTACAGTGAGCAAATCCGCGTGATCGGGCAAATAGCTGGATCACAACAAACCGGCGGAGGAGGGGGGGGCCAAACCGGTGGAGGAACTGGCCCGCAAGCGCGAGCGATCGCTTACCGACAAAAGATGACCCTGTTAGACGTAATGATCGCGGTCGGTGGTTTGAGCGAGTTCGCTGCTGGCAACAAGACCAAGGTAGTTCGGGTGGTGGATGGTAAACAAAAAGAGTATGAGGTTCGCCTGGATGATTTGCTCAATGGAGATATCACCGCCAATGTGGATATGCTGCCAGGCGATATTCTAATCATTCCCGAATCTTGGTTCTAGGTGGATGGTTTTTCGGGAATGGAGAATCGAATATGAATGATCTTCTCGAACAGATACTGGGTTATCTGCGCGGTGTCTGGCGTAATCGCTGGTATGCGATGGGTTGTGCGTGGCTAATTTGTGTGATTGGCTGGGTAGTAGTTTTCAAGTTGCCCGATCAGTATGAAGTTTCGGCAAGGGTGTTCGTGGATACCCAAACTATTCTTCGGCCTCTCTTGCAGGGTCTGGCGGTAGAGGTCAACCCAGATACCCAAGTGAATTTGATCATGAAGACTTTGTTTACTCGCCCGAATTTGGAACAAATTGCCGAGGAAGCTGGTTTGGGTAGTCGGGCCAAGGAATCTGAAGCAATGGATCGATTGCTCGATGATTTGCAAAGCAGGATAAATTTAGTAAATTCCGGCAGAGAAAGGGAAAATCTATACACGATCACTTATAATGGCCGCGATCCCCAGAGTGCCAAACAAGTAGCCCAATCAGCTTTAAATATTTTCGAAAGAAAGCTGGTCGGTGGTAGCCGCGAAGACTCTAAAGTCGCCCAGCGTTTTCTGGATGAACAGATTGCCGAGTACGAAATTCGGCTGAGCGAGGCCGAGAGTCGTCTCAAGAATTTCAAAATTAAAAATGCGGGCCGGATGCCTTCGGAAGGCCAGACCTATAATGCTCGTATACAACAGCTGAGGGCCGACCTGTCAACTGTCCAGTTGGAGCTTACCCAAGCGGAAAATCGTCGTAACTCTTTGCGGCAACAGCTCGATGGAGCTTTACAGCAACAGCTTAAAGGAGATGGCGAAATAGTTGTTTTACCAATCGATCAACGTATCCAGAGTTTAGAGCAGAACCTCGATGAGCTGTTGATTAAATTTACCGAGAAGCATCCAGATGTCAGCATACTAAGGAAAACAATCGCGGATCTCAAAAAACAAAGAGAGCAAGATCGCGTGCGGTATGTAGCTAGTCTTGCCGAGAGTAGCGGCAATTCGCGAGGTCAGAGCGTCAGTACTGTCTATCAACAGCTTAAAATCAAATCAGCCGAGGAAGAAGCAAATATAGCCTCGCTTCGGACGAGGGCTGATGAATACACGAGAAGGTATGAGGAGCTACAGGCGCAAGTTAACACTCTTCCCCAGATTGAAGCCGAACTGGCAGCGTTGAATCGAGACTACGAGGTTAACCGTGGTCAATATGATCAACTGCTAGCGCGTCGGGAATCAGCGCGGTTATCAGAAGAGGCCGAAAGATCTCAAGAAGACGTTCGCTTCAAAGTTGTCGATCCACCTCGGGTGCCTATTAAGCCAACTGGACCTAAGCGGTTGTTGTTGATGACTGTTGTGCTGGGCGCAGGCTTAAGTGCCGGAATAGCGTTGGCGTTTTTAATCACGCAGCTTTGGCCGACTCTCGACAGTCGACGTAGCCTTGCGCAGATTGCGGATATCCCGGTATTTGGCAGTGTTGGCGCGGTTTTGTCGCCGGCAGCCTTGCTTCGCGAACGGCGGTCTGTGATCGCCTACAGCTCCCTAGGTGGAACTTTATTATTGATATATGCTGGTCTGGTTATCGTGCAAGAGGTTGGGTTCTTATGATTATTTTGGTCTGGCCCTGGGGGCGCGATGATGGATAGCATTGAGAAAGCTATGTCGAGCCGGTCACCCGGCCCGACCGTATCGCCGCCGGTGGCGACAGCCCGCGCTTTCCCTCCGAAGGGCGACCTGATCGAGCGGACCGCCAACATCGCTGTCGAGCCATCCAGCGTCCACACAGATGCATCGACAGCTACCAAGCGTACTCAACGGTCGGTTACGCTGGATCTGGAGCAGATTCGCGCCGCAGGCTTGTTGGTGCCCGATACCCAGCGTAGCCGAATTAAAGAAGAGTATCGTTATATTAAGCGCCCTTTGCTCATGAACGTTGATGGTAAGGGCGCAACAACCACCGATCGCGCTAATTTGATTGTTGTAACGAGCGCCCGTCCTGGTGAGGGTAAAACCTTTACGGCCTGTAACTTGGCTTTGAGCATCGCTGCCGAGCGGAATCGCACGGTTTTGCTGGTAGATGCCGATGTTTTGAAGCCTTCCGTGACGAAAATACTAGGATTTGAGGCAGAACGTGGTTTGGTAGATTTTTTGATTGATGATCAATTGGAGTTGGCCGACGTGCTGGTCAATACCAGCATGCCATCCTTGACGATATTACCGGCTGGTAGTGCTCATCATTTATCCGCAGAATTGTTAGCCAGCGATAACATGCGCCGGCTGACTATCGAGATGAGCCGGCGCTACCCAGATCGTATCGTTATCTTCGATTCGCCGCCTCTGTTGGCCACGACCGAGGCCGGAATATTGGCTAACCTCATGGGGCAAGTGGTCATGGTCGTTGCGGCCGGACGGACTCTTCGGTCTCAAATCAAGACAGCTTTATCGATGCTTGATCCAAATCAAATCGTTGGATTCGTGTTGAACAAGACTCGCGATTTTCTTGTTTCCAATTACTATGGGCAAGATCGTGTTTATGGGTATGCTTATGGTGGTGAGGCGGATTCTGAAGTTCGATGATCTCATTGAATAAGCAGGTGATACCGGAATGCAAGAATGAAATCTATTAGTTACCAGTATTTCGGGATAAAGGCTCGAACTGCAATACCATGGTGGCCGTTTGTTCTAGGAGTGCTATTGATAAGCTTCTGTTCTCTGTGCTGGACGCAGGAGACTGGTAGCGGGCCAGGCGGGTGGCAGATAATTCCTAGGATCAGCGTTGGTACCACTTACTCGGATAATATTGGTTTGGTACCCGCCGATCAAGCCGAGGATGATTTGGTTCTACAAGTAGATCCAGGTATTTCCGTGCGTAAGCGGGGTAGTCGTCTCGATCTCCGCTTGGATTACACCGCACAAGGATTGCTATATACCAATAATGGGGATGCCAACAAGATTAACAATCAGTTACAAACATTTGGAACTGCTAAGCTTTATCAGGATAACCTGTTTTTGGATGCATATGGCTCGATTTCGCAGGTGCCAGTCAGCTCCAATGGCCGAGCAGATGCTGGTAATTTGGGATCGGCTAGTGGAATATTCTCTGGTCTATCGTTTTTGAATAACTTTAATCTTGGATTACCCAACGCTACGGAACTGTTTAGCCCAATTGGTATTTTTAGCGATATAGCGCTCACCGATAATCAAGCGACCGCGAATCGCTTTGGTATCAGTCCGTATTGGCGCCAGAATTTTGGAGGTTGGGCTGAAGTATTATTGCGTTATCGCTATGATGATATTTTTTACGACCAAGACGATACGGGTGATGAGCAGCAAGCTGGTGGACAAAGCAATGTTTCTGATAGCCAAATTAACGAAATCAATTTGAATTTGACTAGTGGTCGTCAATTTAGTACGTTGAAGTGGAACCTTAATTATTTTTATCAACTACAAAAACAGGATAACCAAACGGATAGCAATGCGATAGGTAACGACGATGACCGGCAGGAAAATGTGGTAGGCCAGCTAACTTATCGGTTGGATAAACGGTGGAATCTACTGGCGGAAGCTGGCTACGAGAATAATCAGGTGGCTGGGTTCGAAAATGGCCGTAATGGTGCATACTGGGGTTTAGGCACGATCTGGACGCCAAATCGTTTTATCGAAATGAAAGGATTATATGGTCCGGATATTAACGAAATTGCCCTGCGCTGGAATCCATCCGCCCGCACTAACTTGCAGGTTAGCCGTCGCGATCAAAGTCTTGGAGTCGATCCAGGAGTGCACTGGCAGGGATCGTTCAACCACCGGACCCGCCATAGTACCTGGTCGGTTACTTACACTGACGAAGTGACCAACGAACAGCAACTGCTTGGTAGCAATCTACTCGGCGTGAGCCCCAATGGCCAGCCACTTCCTTTGGACGGCCAAGGTCAAGTCGTGGTTTCCGAGGGACAGTTCGGTTTAACCAACCAGAATTTCCGTCGCAAGCGTTTTGACGCCGGGGTCACCTATCAGCGCGGCCTAACCGGCTTATCTATTAATGCTTTCAACGAAGATCGCGAGGGCCAAGACGTTACGTCCAACGAAACTACCTATGGTGCTAGCGCGCTTTGGACTTGGCGGCTCGCGCCGCGTACCGCCTCTTTTCTTGGTACTGGTTGGGAGCACGACGATTTGGGTGAAGACCAATTGGGCGAAGCTCAGGAAAACGATTATTGGGTATCCGTCGTAGGATTAGCGCGGGTGTTCACCCCGGATGCAGGTGGCTTGATCAGCTATCGCTACTACCGAAACGACGCCGATCCTGCTGAGCAAGGATTTCGCGAAAATCGGTTCAACGTTCGTTTTAACGTGAAATTTTGAACCCGTATGTATATCGATTATTACGGCTTCAGCGCCAAACCTTTCCAGTTAAGTCCCGATCCGCGATTCTTCTTCGGTAGCCGCGCCCATACCCGGGCGCTCGCTTACTTGCGCTACGGATTGAGCCAAGGAGAGGGGTTTATCGTGATTACCGGCGGTATTGGCACGGGCAAAACCACTCTTGTAAAAAATCTGTTCCAAGAGCTTGATTCTAGCCAAGTGGTTGCCGCTCAGTTAGTGACGACTCAACTGGAAGCTGACGAGCTGTTGCGCAGCGTAGTGGCTTCTTTTGGATTGCCGTACGAGGGCATGGGCAAGGCGGCATTGCTCAAGCACTTCGAGGATTTTTTGCGCGGGCATGCTCGGCAAGGGAGACGCGTGTTGCTGGTAGTGGACGAAGCGCAGAATTTACCGTCCAGATCTTTGGAAGAGCTGCGCATGCTATCAAATTTTCAAATTGCCGAATTGCCGCTGCTTCAAAGTTTTCTGCTGGGGCAGGAAGAGTTTCGCCATACCCTGCAAGAGCCGGGTATGGAGCAATTGCGGCAGCGGGTGATCGCATCCTGCCATCTCTCTCCTCTCGATCAGGCGGAAACCCGCGATTACATCGAGCACCGACTGCATGTGGTTGGCTGGCAGGGAGATCAGCCGCGCTTTGCCGAGGATTCTTACGCAGCCATCTATCGGTTCACGCAGGGAATTCCCCGTCTAGTCAATATTTTTTGTGACCGGTTGTTGTTGTATGGGTTTTTGGAAGAATTGCGAGATCTTTCTGCGGTCGCCGTCGAAGCGGTTGGTCAGGAGTTGAACCAAAGCAGCGAAGGTGGCGCTCAGGGATCTGGAGGTGGCAGTCGTTCGTTGCTGCGAGTGAGCCACGCGATGGAGCAACGATTGATCGAGTTGGAAGAGTCCATGGAAACGTTGCTACAGCATCCAGAGTGGCAGGATGCCCAATTGGAGCGTATGGAGCGGCGCATTCTGCAACTGGAACCAGCGGTCAAAGTCTTGAGGCGGCAACTCGCCGACGTGATGCGGCGCATGGATGATAAATTGCTGGACGAAATCAAACCCGAAGAACAGTCGTTGTCTTAATCTTGGCACAGGAACCACTCTCTCCCGCTTGTGGGAAAGAGGCGGCCTTTTAAATTTTGGCAATCTGTTTCGGCAGTTCTCGCTAAACCTGTTTATCCGCGAGGATCGTACTTACGGAAACTGCTGCCAGGGTCCGGCCAGCTCCGTTGGCGGGTCGGCCAGCGACTGGAATCGTGCCAGCCGTACCGCGTTGCGCTGGCGATGTCCCAGCATCGGCATGAGCCCGCGCGTTAGGATACTTTGCAAAGCCCGCTCGCCCAGCAGCGTTTCGGTGTCCGGTTGTAGCACTCGTTCCCCAGCATCCTCGTAGACGTGGGCGGGCAGATCGTCGAGTTCGAGGATATCGCCTGGACCGTCGCTCCAGCCGTTTTCGATGAAAGCCTCCGCGATGAGTCGAGCACAGGCAAATGCCGGATTGCCCCAGAGATAAGCGGCAGGATCGCGGCCTCCCGGCATCTCTTCGAAGACGAACTGCTCGATGGGATCGGTTCGTTGGCCGTATGGCAACCGCAGCAGGATGCGAGGTATCGCCAAACCGATCCAGGGCGCTACCGCGCTGGTTCGCAACTGTTGCCAGTTTTGTTCGTCCCCGCTGGGCAGCGGTGCCCACGAGATCGGGTCGGCCAATGCCGCGACCGATTCGCAGCCCAACACGCTCGGTGTGGCCGCAGCCAGAAAGGGACCGCCAGCATGAGCGGCCACGGTCCCTAAAGTTGCCAGCAGGGCGATATCCTCGGCCGTAACACCAAAACCGTAGTCGCCGATCAACAACGACCAGGGTTGCCCGTCGTGCATCCGGACCTCGTGATCGATCAACAAGGTATAGAGACCGGTTGCTTTGGGGTCACCGGCGGCAGCGCGCAAGTCGAGCAGCAACTCCTGCCGAGTGACGTCGAGCAAGTCGATGCGCGCGACATCGCTATCGAAGCTGGTGACCAAACCGTGCACGCTGCGCCAAGTTGCTTCCAGCGCCTGAAACGCTGGTTGATGCAAGATCGTGCGCAATTGTTCGCCGATCGCGGCATCGACGGCCGCCACCCAAGCCGATTGGTGGGGGTCGGTATGCACGATATGAGGTTGCACGATGGCTTTCAGCAAGGCGTTGATGGTCGCCGTTCCCGGATCGATCTGCCGTACGGGGGAGGGGGCGGGTGTCCGTCCCAGCAACCGCTCGATCAGCGCGGTGTCGTTTTCTGCGGGAGAGGTCGGTTCGGGCTGGATCGATTCCGGCGTCGGCGTCGGACTCAACTCGGCGACGGCCTGCGCAAAACTGGCGGGATTGAGCAAGCGAGCCCGCGCGCGGCGCAAGACTTGGAAAATCTCCAAGCGCTGATAGAGCGCATCGGGATGAAAATCGTCGAGCCGGGCAAAATTGATCGCGATGGACATGCCGCTGGTTTCGGAACTCGGCGGTAACCGCAATTTGGGCGCCAGCCGAGCCATGACCACGTTCAAATTATCGGCGTTTACGGTCAAAAGTGGGCGACTGGCAAGATCGACGAGGGCGGTGGAAGGCTCTCGTTGACTGCGGCCGCTGAGATCGGCCATGACCAGGATGCGCAAAGGTGCATTGGGGTCGCGGCGGATTGGAGTCGAGACGGACTTTGGCAAGGAAAACTGAAACTCCGTTCGGCCTGGCATGGCGCTGGATCTCCGGCGAAGTGGGCAATACTAACAGTCTAGTGCGATAACGATGGTTTTGGCGATTGCCCGATCGGCGCTTTCGCCGAGGTTTGCTGCTAAACTTTGCAGGCAGAGCTGCCCATAGCAGCGGGGATGCGGAGTTTAGAGACATGGCCACCACCCAAAAACATCGGATGATCGCCGTCAACAGCGTTCTGGGCGAGGACGTGCTGCTGTTCGGATCCATGACGGCCAAAGAACAACTGGGCCAGTTGTTCGAGTATCAACTGGAGTTGTTCAGCGAAAAAACCGACATCAAGCTGGCCGACGTGCTGGGTACGAACATGACGGTTCGCCTAGCACTACCCTATCAGCAGGGCACTCGCTATTTCAACGGACTCGTGACCCGCTTTAGCTACGAGGGAACTCGCGGTTTGCGCTATGGCGTTTATCGCGCCGAACTGAGTCCTTGGCTGTGGTTTCTCGCCCGTACTTCCGATTGCCGGATCTTCCAGAACAAGACGGTTCCCGACATCATTAAAGACGTTTTCCGGGAGCAGGGCTTTACCGATTTCAAGGATTCGCTTGGCGGCAGCTATCGCGAGTGGGAATACTGCGTCCAATACCGGGAAACGGATTTCGATTTCGTCAGCCGTCTGATGCAGCAAGAGGGAATCTATTACTACTTCACGCACGACAACGGCAAACATTTTTTAGTGCTGTCCGACGGTATCGGTTCCCACAGCGAGTTTCCGAGGTACGAGACGGTTCCTTATTTTCCGCCGGATGCCCACGATCATCGCGAGCGGGACTATCTGTCGGAGCTATTCGTCGCTCAGCAGGTGCAGCCGGGCGCCTACGTGCTGAACGATTACGATTTCACGGCTCCGCGCAAGCAGTTGCGGGCGGTGTTGAACCAGCCCAAGAGCCATGCGCTGGCAGATTTCGAGATGTACGATTATCCCGGCGAGTACGTCGAATTGGGTGACGGCAACAACTATTCTAAAATTCGCTTGGAGGAATTGCTGGCCCAGCACGAGATCATGCGAGCGCGCGGCAACGCTGCGGGCTTGGCGACCGGGTATCTGTTCACCTTGAGCAATTGCCCGCGCGACGACCAGAATCGTAAGTATCTGATCGTGTCCGCCGTTCATCAATTGGAGTCGGACGAGTACGAATCGTTCTCCGGCCAAGGGTTTTCCGGCAAGCCGTATCAGGGTGAGATCACGGTGATCGACGCTCAGCAGCAGTATCGGGCGCCACGAACCACTCCCAAACCGGCGATGCGAGGCCCGCAGACCGCCGTGGTGGTTGGTCCATCGGGCGAAGAGATCTATACCGACCAATACGGCCGGGTCAAATGCCAGTTTCACTGGGATCGCTACGGCCAGTCCAACGAAAACAGTTCCTGTTGGATTCGAGTATCGCAAATGTGGGCGGGCAAACAGTGGGGAGCGATGAATATCCCGCGTATCGGCCAGGAGGTGATCGTGGATTTCCTGGAAGGCGATCCCGATCAACCCATCATCACCGGCCGGGTTTATAACGGCATCAACATGCCGCCTTACGGGCTACCGGCCAAGGCGACCACTTCTACCCTCAAAAGCAACTCCAGCAAGGGCGGCGCCGGTTTCAACGAGATTCGTCTGGACGATACCAAAGGCACCGAGCAGATGTTCATCCACGCCGAACGCAACGAGGATATCCGCGTCAAGCTGGATGCCTTCGAGTGGATCGGCAACGAGCGGCACCTCATCGTCAAGTCCGATCAGATCGAAAAGGTGGAGGGCGGCAAGCATCTGACGGTAAAGGGCGATCACAACGAAAAAGTGGATGGCTCGGCGTCGCTGAAAGTGGGTAGCGACCAGAAAGAAGAGATCGGAGGCGATCAACATCTGAAAGTCGGCAGCCGGCAGAACATCAAGGTGGGCGGTACGGTCTCGCTCGATGCAGGCATGGATTTGCAGCAAAAGGTCGGCATGAAACACGCGGTAGATGCCGGGATGGAGATTCACCTGAAGGGCGGCATGAACGTGGTGATCGAGGCCGGCGCGTCGCTCACCATCAAGGTCGGCGGCAACTTCGTCAACATCAATCCGGGTGGCGTTTTCATCCAGGGCACGATCGTAATGATCAACAGTGGTGGCGCGGCCGGTTCCGGCGCCGGCTGTTCGCCGGCCTCCCCGTCAGCGCCGACCGCACCCAAGGAACCGAAAGAGGCGGCCACCGCTGAATCCGGTCAAGTCAGCGATACCCAGGCTCAGGGTCCAGCCCAGCAGAAAGCGCAGAGTTTGAGCTCGGCAGATGTCGGCAATCTAGAATTGGAAGACGATGGTTTACCGACAGGATCCGGCTCGACTTCGGCACAACCGACCCCAGCGCAACGAGCGCAAGAAGAACGGCAAAGCAGGCAGGCGGAAGACGCGCAGAATGCCGCCGATACCGGTAAGCCGTTTTACGCGCCGTAATAAGCCACCCGGAATTCCAAGTCGCCTGAGTCATGATCGGATGAACTCAAAGATCCGTTGCTTGCATTCATTCCCGAATTAGCGCGATGGCCGTTCGGAATCTTGCAGACATTTTGGTCCGGCATCTGTTTGCCGATCCTGGCGCCCGCGTCTATGCGGTGCTGGATGGGGCTGCTGTCCCCGGTCTGCTGGAAAAGCTCAAAGAGCATGCGATCGAGCCGGTGTGCCTCTATCGGGGCAATCTGATCCCCAAGCTGGCCGAAGTGGCGCCGTATCAGGTCGCATTGGAGCGGGAATCGCCTTTCACCCAATGGCTGCTCCAGAAAGGCTGGGGGCGACACTGGGGCATTTTCGTGGTCAGCCGGACCGACTGGCGGCCGATGCGCGAGCATTTGTGCGGCCTGATCGTGGCTTACGATCCCGATTACCAGCCGCTGTACTTCCGCTATTACGATCCTCGGGTGCTGCGCGTCTATCTGCCGACTTGCGACGCCGACGAGTTATACGCGTTGTTCGGCCCGATTTCCCGATTGCTGTGCGAGGACGAGGAGGGAGATCTGCTGAAATATTGGGTTGCCGGTGGACAGCTCGGCGTCGAGCGCGTGGCGCTGGAACCCGCCGCGCGGTCTTGATCGCGAGCCGCCGTTGCCGACGGGAGATCGAAGATGTTGGTGATGCGCAAATCCCAGATGGAAGCGTTCGAGAACGTCGTAGCGCAGCGATTCGAGGAAGGATTGCTCGATCATCTGCGGACCTTTTTCCCGCAACACGCCGCCACTTTGGGCGAGACGCAGTTGGGCCGGATCGCTCGATATGGCTTGCAACGGGCCGAAAGCCGTGGCTTGAAAACCGAGCGTGCCATCTATCTGTACGTCGCGTTGATGTTCGTGCTGGGCAGTCGGTTCGACGAGGATCCGCAATTGCCTTGGGCAGCGCGAGAGATCGAAGAGGAAAAGCCGGCGCCCCCGAAGCCCGAAGTCGCGGCGGAGGCTAGGGACGCGGCGACGGTAGCCGCGACGGCGGGCGAGACGGTGACGGGGAAAGAGGACGAGGCGCCGAAAGAAACCGCCGATGCGCGTATCGAGCGGGTGTACGGTCAGGCGATGGCGTTTCTGGATCAAACGGTTGGACCCGACAACGAGCTTTTGCGGCAAACGCTGAACACTTTGCGTCAGCCCCAAGTGTTCGAGGGGTTGCCGGCTGCTCCCAGCGTTGGCCATCGGCTGCTGCTGCTGTTGCAGATGCTGGCGCCAGAAAAGTACGACATGCTCGGCGAGGAAACATTGCGCAATCTGGTTCGCCACGGTTACGAAGCCGCTAAGCGCTACGGCATGACGACGGAGCACGGTATCATGAACTATGTGGCGCTAGCCTTCGTGCTGGGTAGCGGCTTCGATCGCGATCCGCTGTATCCTTGGGCGGCGGCGGCATTGAGCGATCAGGGGCCAGTCGATCCGGCCAAAAAAGGCGTAGCGCTTCGCGAAGCGGCACTGGTGCATTTGGCGAAATGCTTGCCCGGTTGTCCCCGGCGAGCCGAACAGAGCGCGGTGATCCTGGCGCGACCGGCCCAGCCCTACAAGCAGATCGTCGAGGGAATAGGGGAGCAGACCCGCCGCCCGCTCTATACCAGCACTTCCGCGCAGGGCGGATGACCGAGGAACGCCATCGGGCTGGCGGTCAATCCGTAGGCGCCGGACTGGAACACGACGATCAGATCGCCGATATCGGCTTTGGCCAGCTCCGTCCGGTCGGCGAGTACATCGAGCGGCGTACACAGCGGACCGACTACCGTCACCACTTCGCGTTCGGTTCCAACCACCTTGTTGCCGACCACGACGGGATAATTTTTCCGGATCACTTGGCCGAAGTTGCCGGAGGCCGCCAAATGATGATGCAGGCCGCCGTTGACGATCAAAAACGTATGGCCGCGCGATACCTTCCGGTCCACCACCTCCGCGACGTAAGCCCCGGCCTCGCCAACGAGGTAGCGACCCAGTTCCAGCACCACGCGGGCCTCGGGCAAGCGTTCTTTTACCAGTGGTAGCCAGCGTTCCAGGTTGGCGGCGATAGGCGCCAACTCCAGCGGCGTGTCGCCGGGGAAATAGGGGATACCGAAACCGCCGCCGACGTTCAGCAGCCGCACCGGCGCTGGTGCATCGGTCGCCAAGCGCAGCGCCAGCCCAAAGATGTGGTCGTGGGTCTCGACGATGGCCTCGGCGCGCAGGTTTTGCGATCCGGCGAAGAGGTGAAAACCTCGGAAATCGAGTTCCAGTTGGCCGATTCGCCGCAGCAACGCCGGCACCTGCTCGGCGTCGACTCCGAACGGCTTGGGGCCGCCACCCATTTTCATGCCGGCCGTTTTGAGCTCGAAATCCGGGTTGACCCGCACCGCGATCGATGGTCGTCGGTTGTGCTGGCGACCCAGGCGAGCGACGGTTTCCAGTTCGTGGGCCGATTCCAGGTTGACGGTGATGCCAGCGGCGATAGCGGCCGCCAGCTCCGCCGGACGTTTGCCGGGGCCGGCGAAGCTGATCGCGGAGGGTTCCACGCCGGCATCCAGCGCGATTTTCAGCTCGCCTAGCGAGGCGATATCCAGTCCATCGACCAGGCCGGCCATGTGCTGGACCAACGCCGGCATCGGATTGGCCTTGATCGCGTAGTGTAGATCGATGGCGGGTGGTAGCGTGCGGCGCAGTAGCGCCACCCGTTCGTCCAGCAGGTGGCGGTCGTAGGCGTAGAACGGCGTCTGGCCGATTCGCGCCGCCAGTTGGGTCAAGGGGATGCCGCCGATCCGCAGGCAGTCGTCGATCACCGGAAATTGCAGCATCGGCGGATGGGCGGGACGTCCGGCGTTCACGATGCGTTCTCGGGGAACAGATCGTGCAGTTCCCCGGCCAGGGCTTTGCGGTCGATTTTGCCGTTGGGGTTGCGCGGCAGGTCGGTTTGGCGGGTCACGATTTGTAGCGGAACCATGAAATTGGGCAAGTGCTGTTTGCAGTGGTTGATCAGCTCGCTCTCGCCGAGATCTTCCCGCAGCGGTTTGATCACGGCGACGACCGCTTGGCCCAGCGCAGGGTGGGGAATTCCCAGTGCCGCCGCTTCGGCCACTTGGCCGCTGCCGTAAAGCACCTCTTCGATTTCGGTGGGGCTGACCCGATAGCCGGAAGTTTTGATCATGTCGTCTTTGCGGCCGACGAAGTATAAGAAACCATCCTCGTCGGTGCGCACGGTATCGCCGGACCAAACCGCCAATTCCGCGAGCGGCAAACCGGTGTGTTGGCCGGGCACGGGGCGAAAGCGTTCGGCGGTCTTGACAGGGTCGTTCCAGTAGCCGAGCGCTACCAGCGAGCCGCGGTGCACCAGTTCGCCGGGTTCGCCGGGCGCGCAGGGCGAGCCGTCCTCGTGTACCACCAAGATCTCGGCGTTGGGAATGGCTTTGCCGATCGAATCTGGCCGGCAGTCGATTTCTTCGGGTGGCAGGTAGGTAGAGCGGAAGGCCTCGGTCAGGCCGTACATCAGGAAAGGCGTGGTTTTCGGTAGCGCACGGCGCAAGGTTGCCAAAGTGGTGCGTGGCATCGCGCCGCCCGAGTTGGTGAGGTAACGTAGACTGTTCACCGCTGCTGCCGGCCAATCCATCTGTGCCAGTTGCACCCACATCGGTGGTACCGCCGCCAGCCCGGTGATGCCTTCGCGGGCGACCATGACGACTACGTCCCGGGGTAGCAGATAATCCATCAGCACGACGCGTGCGCCAGCTACAAAGGCGGTGGTCAACTGGCTGAGGCCATAATCGAAGCTGAACGGCAATACCGCCAGGATCCGGTCTTCCGCCCGGTTGCCAAGATACTCGGCGACGCTGTAGGCGCCAGTTAACATGTTGCGATGAGAGAGCACCACGCCTTTGGGTTTGCCGGTACTACCCGACGTGTAAAGGATAGCGGCCATGTCGACGTCGATCATTCGCGCCGGCAGGCGGCTGCAATCGACCGCCAGCAGAGTCGGCCAGCCAAGAACTTGCAAATGACCCGTGTTGCGGTGGAGTGCCGAGGAGGAATCTTGATCGACGAGCACCACGCTATGCAGATCGGGACAGTCGGCCAGCATCGGCGCCAGTAGTTCGGCACGATCGCGGGTCGTGATCAAAATCCGGACGTTGCAGTCGCGCAAGATGTAGACGACCTGTTCCGGTTTCAACAACGGATTGACCGGCACGAACACGCCGCCGGCCAGCGTGGTGCCGAACAGGGCCTCGACGGTTTCCAGCCGTTTGGGCAAATAAATGGCGACTCGTTCCCCCCGGTTGAGGCCACACGCCAACAACCCGTTGGCCGTGGCACGAATTTGCTGGGCCAACGCGGCGTAATCCAGCATCGCTTGTCGATGAACGATGGCGGTGGCGGTAGGGTGCCGGTTCGCGCGCTCGATAACGAGTTCGTGCAGCAGTCTGACCATACACGGTTCCGATAGATTTCTTCGATGAAAAAAGCTTGCTGCGGATAGTCAATGATAATCCCTTCCAGAGGGGACGGAACAGATGTGGTATCCGACGGCATAACTCGCTGGTTGATGAGAGCCATTGTATGAAACAACGACATTTCAAAACGACGCTTTTGCTGTACACGACCGATGGTTGCCATCTGTGCGAGCGAGCGGAAACGCTGGTTCGAGGGCGGACGAACGCATCGCTCGAATTGGTGGAAATCGCCGACGATGCAGAATTGCTGGAACAATACGGCATCCGCATTCCGGTGCTGCGTCGGTCGGATACTGGCCAGGAGCTCGATTGGCCTTTCGACGAGGGAGCTATCGACCGATGGTTGGCCAAAACCCTTTGAGTCGATCGGGTCGTGCATTGCGGAAGCACATATCCGATACCATAATCAAACAGATGTTTGAATGAAGCTGGTTCCGATGGAGGATGATACACGCCAGCGTCTTTTGGATGCGGCCGAGATGCTGTTTGCCGATGCTTCCTTGCGCGCTATTGCGGCGCGGGCCAAGACCACCAATTTGACGGCCGTCAACTACCGTTTTGGTTCGAAGGGCGCGCTGATTTGAGCTACGTTCGCCTAGCGGTTGGAATCGCTGAATGCGGAGCGAGTGGTAAGTAAGCTGCCATGCGTGATGATAAGTCCCAATTAAGTCCTATTAGGACGACGGCAAAAAGGGCAAACAAATGACAAAGTATACACGGCGCGGCTCCCCTCTGGTTCTTGGCATCGCCGGGGCGTTAACCGTGACCGGCCAGGCTTACGCCTCCGGTCTACAGATCACCGAACAAAGCGTTACCGGCTTGGGCCGTGCGTTCGCGGGCGGCAGCCTGCCGAACGATGATGCCTCCGCCGTGTATTACAATCCTGCCGACATGATGCTGAACAAAGGTATGCTGGGGCAGGTGGGCGTAACGTTCATCGGCATCGAAATGAAGACGAGCAATCGAGGTTCGACCGCTCGATTGCCGGCCAATCTGGGGGATGTGCTTGCCAGACCGGGCAGCACCGTGCCGGTTTTCGTGACCGTGCCAAATACGGGGCTTGGCAACGATGATGGCGGCGATGACAATTTCGTGCCGAACGGGTTTTATCAGATGGATATCAACGACCGGATGCGATTCGGCATAGGCGTCACTGCGCCCTTCGCGGTGAGCACCAGCTACGGCAGAGGTTGGGTGGGCCGATACCACGCGGTCGATTCGGAGTTGGCCACCGTCGATATCAATCCTTCCATCGCTTATCGGATCAGCGAGCATTTCTCGATTGGAGCAGGCATCAGCGCCCAGTATGTCGACGCCAAACTCACCCAAGCTTTGTTCAATCCGCTGAGCGCTTTCGTGAAGGATGGGTACGCCGAAGTCAAAGCCGATGGCTGGGCCTTTGGCTACAATTTGGGCGCGCTGTACGAATATGATCCCAATACCCGATTCAGCATCAGTTACCGGTCGCGCATCGATCACTCGGTCGAAGGTGATCGCACCATTACCGATTACATTCCGGGTCGCAACGGCACGGTATCCGCCAAAGCGGATGTGACCTTGCCGGATTGGGTGGGGTTGGCCGCTTACCGGCGGATCGGTGACCGCTGGGCGGCGGCGGTGAGCGCACGGTGGACCAACTGGAGCGTGTTCGATAAATTGCAGATCGATTTCGGCGACGGCTCGCAAAGCCTGACCCGGGAGAATTGGGACGATAGCTGGTCGTTCAATATCGGTGTCAGTTACGATTACGGTCCGGAATGGACTTTCCGAACAGGTTACGCTTACGACCAAACGCCGGTCCCTTCGACCGAATTTCGCACCCCGCGCATTCCCGACAGCGACCGCAATGCCTTTGGGATCGGGTTTAGCTATCATCCCAATTCGCGGTTATCGGTCGATTTTGGTTATATGTACATCGATTTTGCCGATGCCAGCACGGAAAATACGGTCAATCTGCTGCCGTCTCCCGTCCCAGCCGGATTGATAACCGACACCCTGCGCGTGGACTACAACGGTTCGGGCAATTTGGTCGGCATGCAGGCCAGTTACCGGTTTTAGTCTTAAGAAATCAGCGATTAGCCAAATCGAGAAAGCCGGGGACCATGCCCCGGCTTTATTTTTGCCGGTGCACGATGGGAGAAACGGCGGTCTCGCCGCCTGTTTCGATAGCCTGACGAGAGGATATCCACGATTATGAATAACGCAGCATCCATCCGCCGGGTGGCGGTTCTGGGCGCGGGCGTGATGGGNNGCTATCGCCAATCTGGCCAAGCTGAATCCTGCCCCCCTGGCGGTCAAGGAGCGGGCCGCGCTAATCCAGCCCGCTAACTACGATCAGCACCTGGAAGAATTGCGGAGCTGCGATTTGCTGATCGAAGCCATCGCCGAGCGTTCGGATTGGAAAGCGAGCCTTTACGAGCGCGTCACGCCGTATGTTGGTGATCGGGCGATTCTGGCCACTAATACTTCCGGCCTGCCGCTTGGTCTGCTGGCCGAGTCGGTGCCGGAGGGCCTGCGCCCGCGCTTCTGTGGCATCCATTTCTTCAACCCGCC
>DEHU01000149.1:20542-23427 GCA_002352125.1 Competibacteraceae bacterium UBA2792
TTGGTGGACGCGCTGACCGGCCCGGCGATTGGCCGCGCCAAGAGCGCCACGTACCGCACCGCCGACATCGTGGGCCTGGATACCATGTGCCACGTATTCGAAGGATCGGCGCTGGCTTTGCGCGACGATCCGTGGCAGCGGTATTTCGCTCCACCCGCCTGGCTGAAGGCGCTGATCGAAAAAGGTGCGCTGGGCCAGAAAACTAAAGCTGGCATCTACGCCAACAAAGGTAAACAAGTGCTGGATCTGATGACCGGCGCCTATCGGGAAGCCGGTGCCAAGCCGGACGAGGCGGTGCAGGCGATCCTGAAACTTCGTAACCCGGCCGAAAAGTTCGCTACCCTGCGCGCCAGCGACCATCCGCAAGCGCAATTTCTATGGGCGATTCATCGCGATGTTTTTCATTATGCGGCGACGCTACTGGCGGAAATCGCCGACAACGCCCGCGATGTCGATTGCGCGATCCGTTGGGGTTTTGGCTGGAGCATGGGACCGTTCGAAATCTGGCAAGCGGCTGGTTGGAAACGGGTGGCAGCGTGGATCGAGGAAGACATCGCCGCTGGCAAGGCCATGACGGCCACGCCACTGCCGGCGTGGGTCGATCGGGTGGATGGCGTGCATCGGCCAGAAGGTTCCTATTCGGCAGCGGAAAATATCTACAAACCGCGCTCGACACTGCCGGTTTACCGGCGTCAGCTTTATCCCGAACAAGTATTGGGCGAAGCGCCGCACCGCTACGGTGAGACGGTGTTCGAAAACAGCGGCGTGCGGTTGTGGACCACCGGCGACGATATCGGCGTGCTGAGTTTCAAGAGCAAAATGCACGTCATCGGCGACGAGGTGTTAGACGGCGTGCTGGAAGCCTTGAAAATCGCCGAAAAACGGTTCGATGGACTGGTGCTGTGGCAAACCGGGGCGCCGTTCAGCGCCGGTGCCAATTTGGCTCAGGCTATGCCGGTTCTCGTGGCCGGCGATTTCGATGCGTTCGAGAAGATCGTCGCCAAATTCCAAAACACCACTGCCGCGCTGCGTTATTCGGCGGTTCCTGTCGTGGCTGCCGCTCAAGGATTGGCGCTTGGCGGCGGTTGCGAATTCCTGATGCACTGCGACCGGGTCGTGGCGGCGCTGGAAAGCTACATCGGTTTGGTCGAGGTCGGCGTCGGCCTGATTCCGGCCGGCGGCGGCTGCAAGGAGTTCGCCTTGCGGGCGATGGGCGAGGCTAAGGACGGCGATTTGATGCCGTTCCTGCGCGGTTACTTCGAGGCGATGGCGATGGCCAAAGTCTCGCGCAGCGCCGAAGAAGCCAAGCAACTCGGCTATCTTAGAGCGTCCGACGTGATCGTGTTCAACTCCAGCGAACTGCTGTACGTCGCCAAGGCCCAGGTTCGAGCGCTGGCCGAGACCGGTTACCGCCCCCCGCAGCCGCGCAAGATTCGCGTGGCGGGCCGCACGGGCATCGCCGCCTGCCAGATGGTGCTGGTCAACATGCGCGACGGTGGCTTCATCTCGCCTCACGACTACCGGTTGGGCCTGAGCATCGCCCAAGCCTTATGCGGCGGCGATGTGGACCCTAACACGATGGTGGACGAAGATTGGTTGCTGGGACTGGAGCGCAAGGCGTTTGTCGAGCTGGCCAAGACCCCGCTCACCCAAGCCCGGATCGAGCAGATGCTCAAGACCGGCAAGCCGCTGCGTAACTGATCGACGGGAGAAGCTTTCATGAGCAAGCAAATTCAGGACGCTTACATCGTGGCCGCCGCGCGCACGCCGGTCGGCAAGGCGCGCGGCGCGTTTCGCAACACTCGCCCGGACGATCTGCTGGCGCACGTACTGCGCGGGGTAGTGGATCGATGTCCGGGGTTGGACCCGCAATTGATCGGCGACGTGATCGTCGGGTGCGCCATGCCGGAAGGCGAGCAAGGCATGAACGTGGCTCGTATCGGTCTGCTGTTGGCCGGACTGCCCGATAGCGTGCCGGGCATGACCATCAACCGCTTCTGCGCGTCCGGCGTGCAGGCGGTGGCGCAGGCCGCCGACCGCATCCGGTTGGGCGAAGCGGACGTGATGTTCGCCGCCGGCACCGAAACCATGACCATGATTCCGATGGGCGGCAACAAGATCGCTCTCAATCCCGCAGTATTTGCCAAAGACGAGAACATCGGGATCGCCTACGGCATGGGTCTGACCGCCGAAAAAGTCGCGGAGCAATGGAAGATCTCGCGCGAGGATCAGGACGCCTTCGCGATGGAGAGCCATCGCCGAGCATCCGCCGCGATGGCGAGCGGCGAATTCCGACAGGAAATCCTGCCCTATCCCGTAATCGAACGGTCGCCGGACAGCCGGACGATGCAGGTACGGATTCGCGAGCGGGTGGTGGAGAACGACGAAGGTCCGCGCGCCGATAGCAGCTTGCAGGCATTGGCCAAGCTCAAACCGGTTTTCGCCGCCCGAGGTAGCGTCACCGCCGGCAACAGCTCGCAGATGAGCGACGGCGCCGGAGCCGCGTTGCTGATGAGCGAGCGGATGGTAAAACAGTTGAACTTGGAGCCATTGGCCCGTTTCGTCAGTTATGCGGTGGCCGGGGTGTCGCCCCGGATTATGGGTATCGGTCCGGTTGCGGCTATTCCGCGCGCTTTGGAATTGGCCGGCCTCAAGCAGTCCGACATGGATTGGATCGAACTGAACGAAGCATTTGCCGCGCAGAGTTTGGCTGTTATCCGCGAGATGAACCTCGATCCTGCCAAGGTCAACCCGCTGGGCGGCGCAATTGCGCTCGGTCATCCATTGGGTGCCACCGGCGCGATTCGCATCGCTACTTTGGTGCATGGCCTGCGCCGACGGGGCGGTAGATACGGTATGGTAACGATGTGCATCGGCACCGGCAT
>DEHU01000017.1 GCA_002352125.1 Competibacteraceae bacterium UBA2792
GTGGTGCGCGACATCGTCGAGCAGCAGCGGCTACTGGCGTCCGAGCTGCATCGTCTGCTGAAGGAGCAGGGCATCATTTTGCGCAGCTATCAGCGGCTGACCGAGGCGCAGCGCAAGCTGATGCGCGATTACTATCTGAGCAACATCTTTCCGCTGGTCACGCCGCAGACCATGGATCCGGCGCACCCGTTTCCGTTCATTTCCAATCTGTCGCTCAATTTGCTGGTGACCGTGCGTTATCACGACGACGACTCCAGCGGTTTGGCGCGGATCAAGGTGCCGATCGGTTCCGGTATTCCGCGCTTCCTCAAGGTCGGCGACGAGGAGCTGTACGTGCCGCTGGAGGACGTGGTCGCCAACAATCTCGACCTGCTGTTTCCCGGCATGGTGATCGAGGCCTGCGAGCTGTTCCGCGTCACCCGCAACGCCATCACCGAGCGCGACGAGGACTTGGCCGACGATTTGCTGCTGATGATCGAGACCGAGCTGCGCGAGCGCAAATTTGCCCCCATCGTCCGGCTGGAAGTGGAAAAGAACATGGACCCGGTGCATCGGGGAATGCTGGCCGCCGAGCTTGGCTTGGACGAAACCAACGAGGTGTTCGAGGTCGATGGCATGATGGCGTTGCGCGATCTGTTCCAGATCGTCGGCATCGGCCGGCCCGACCTGCACGATTCCTCGCATCATCCGCTCGATCACCCCAAGCTGAGCGACAAGCGCAACATTTTTCACATCATCCGCGAGACCGGGCCGATCCTGTTGCAGCATCCTTACGAATCGTTCGCGACTTCGGTGGAGCGATTTTTGCGAGAAGCCAGTTTCGACCCGAAAGTGCTGGCCATCAAGATGACTCTGTACCGCACCTCGGAGGATTCCAAGATCATCGACTATTTGATCGATGCCGCGCAGAACGGCAAGCAAGTGACGGTGGTGGTGGAATTGAAAGCGCGCTTCGACGAGGCGGCTAATATCCGCTGGGCCAACCGGCTGGAGGAAGCCGGCATCCATGTGACCTACGGCGTGTTGGGGCTGAAGACGCACAGTAAGGTGATCCTGGTGGTGCGGCGCGACTACAACGGCCTGCGCCGTTACGCTCATATCGGTACCGGCAACTATCACGCCGGCACTGCCCGGCTGTATTCCGACCTCGGCCTGCTGACCTGCGATCCGGCCATCGGCGAAGACTTGACCGAGCTGTTCAACTACCTGACCACCGGCTACGTGCCTAAGCGCGTTTATCGCAAATTGCTGCCGGCGCCGAAGGTGCTCAAGCCGGCGTTGCTGGCCAAGATCGAGCGAGAAACCGGACACGCCAAGGCCGGCAAGCCGGCCCGCATTCAATTCAAGATGAACGCGCTAGACGACAAAAATATCACCGCCGCGCTGTATCGGGCTTCGCAGGCCGGCGTCAAGGTGGATTTGATCATTCGCGACACCTGCCGGCTGCGGCCCGGTATTCCAGGGTTGTCGGAGCATGTGCAAGTGGTGAGCGTCGTCGGCCGGTTTCTGGAGCACGCTCGGATTTACTACTTTTTGAACGGGGGGACCGAAGAATACTTCATCGGTTCGGCCGATTGCATGAAGCGCAATCTGGAAAGCCGGGTCGAGGTGGTAGCGCCGGTGGAGTCCCCGGATTTGCGGCGGGATCTGCGGCAGATTTTGGATGTGCAGCTCAATGACCGGCGCAGCGCTTGGGATATGCGGCCCGACGGAAGCTACGTCCAGCGAGTGCCGGGCGAGGGCGATGATCCGCGCGGTTCCCAGCAGATTCTGATCGATTTGGCCGAGCGGCGGCAAAAGGAAGCTCTGCGGTTGAAAAAGCGCAAACAGAAAGGAATCGCCCGGCGAGCGGTGAATTGAGCGGTCTCTTGCCATCGTCGCCGATGTCCGGCCGTAATTGTATATATTATTGATATTAAGAATAAAATCCCTTCAATCCGCCTTCGGTCAGAGCGCCATCGGTGGTGAAGGGATTTAGCGCGGCCGCGAGCATCTCCACCTTAGACATAGATAACCTCAATTTGCGGAATCGGCGCTTAATAGCTCGAAAAGCGATGTCGATATTATCAATAGCGTTATAATTGTCCCTATTTCGGGGAGGTTGCGTTGAAAAAACGAGCCCGCACGCCTGGTCCCGGCGATCCCGGCTTTCCTCCTTGGCGGTGGAGTTTCTCTTCATCCGTAAAAGCGTTTTTGGCCCGCAAGCTTTAGTGAACTGGGCACCTCCAATGAAAGCAGCTATCGACGATCTGCATCTGCGATCCCGGCCGGATCTGGTGTTGGACACTGCCGGCATTGGCGTCTGGGAATACGATCACGTCGCTGATCGCATCTTTTGGAATCCCTGCCTGTGCGCCTTGCTGGGCTACGGCATGGAACAGATTCCAGGCGACTTGGCCACCTGGCTGGGCCTGATCCACCCAGACGACCTGCCGGGCGCGCAAGCGCGCATCGAAGTGGCGCTGTTGGCGACCGACAACCTACTGTACGAAGCCGAATATCGCCTGCGCACGGCCGATGGTCGATGGCTTTGGTTTCACGCGCGGAGCCGGGTCGTGCAGCGGGATGCGGCGGGCCGGCCGCTGTGGACCGTGGGGACCCTGATCGATGTTTCGGAACGTAAGCGTGCCGAGCTATTGTTGCAAGCGCAGCACCAGTTTTCCGGAATTCTGGCCGGCGGGCCGGATCGCAAGGTGTTGCTGGAGGCCATTTTGGCCAGTGCGCTGTGCCTGCCGGAACTCGACGGCGGCGGACTCTATTGGCGCGAGCCGGACGGTGGCTATCGGCTGGTGGCCCAACGGGGTTTGTCCGAAATGTTTCTCGCCCAAGCCGGTTGCTTGGCAGCCGATTCCCCCCAAGCGGAAGTGATCCGTCAAGGCCGGCTGCAATGCAGTGGTACGTCTTTGCAGGATCATTGCACCGATTCCTCGCTGGTTCGGGACGCTATATTGGTCGAGGAAGGCATCCGTTTGCTCGTGGCCTTGCCGATCCATGTCGGCGGCGAACCCCTTGCCTGCCTCAATCTGGCCAGCAAGCAAGTCGGGATGATCGGGCCGTTGGCTGTCACCGCCCTGGAAACGCTGGTTCGCCAATTCGCGCAAGCTTTGGAGCGTTTGTTGGCCCAGGAAGAAACCGCCGAGCAGCGGCGAAACCTGGAAGGCTTGTTCGAAGCCATCATCGATTATCTGTTCGTGCTCGACTTGGATGGCCGTATCTTGCACTACAACCCAGCCGTGGCGGAAAGGCTAGGCTACGACGATACTTTGCTCGGCCAGCCAGTCTGGGCCGTTCATCCGCCCGAGGCCCACGACGCAGCCCGGCGCGTGATCGCCGAGATGGGGGCGGGAATCTGCGCGAGTTGTGCGCTGCCGTTGTTGAAAGCCGGCGGCGGGCGCGCCCTGGTGGATACCCGCATGGTGATGGGTTGCTGGAACGGCCGGCCAGCGATCATTGGGGTGTCGCGCGATATCACGGTGCAAACGCGCCAGCACGAAGCGTTGCGACGCAGCGAGACTCTTTTACGCGCCACGCTGGACTCCACTGCCGACGGCATCCTGGTGGTCGACCAGAGCGGTTCGGTGTTAACCGCCAACCGCCGCTTCCAGGAATTGTGGCGGATACCGAACGAATTGATCGGCTCCGGACAGGACGAGCAGTTGCTCGACTACGTGCTCGATCAGTTATCCGATCCCGAAAGCTTCGCGCAGGACGTGCGGCGGCTCTATCGGACAGACGAAATCCATCGGGACATTTTGCGATTCAAGGATGGCCGGATCTTCGAACGGCTCAGCCAGCCACTATATCTGGATCATCAGCAAGCGCGCCTCTGGAATTTCCGCGATATCACGGAAGAAAGAAAAACGCAACGCACTTTAGAAATCGAACGCGCTTGGTTGCAAACGCTGATACGGACCATTCCCGATCTGGTTTGGCTAAAGGATCCCGATGGAGTCTATCTGCTGTGCAACCCGACCTTCGAGCGCTTGTATGGAGCCAGCGAATCGATGATCGTCGGCAAGGTCGACTACGACTTCGTCGATCCGGAATTGGCCGATTTTTTCCGGGCGAACGACCGGGCCGCCGTTGCGGCTGGCGGGCCGCGCGTCAACGAAGAATGGCTCACTTTTGCCGCCGACGGTTATCACGGCCTGTTCGAAACCATCAAGACGCCCATGCGCGATGCCGACGGAAGCCTCGTTGGCGTACTCGGTATCGCTCGCGATATCACGGCGATGAGGGCGGCGCAGGAATCGCTGCGAGAACGGGAGGAGATCTACAGCGCCATTTTCAATCAGGCCGCTAACGGCATCGTATTGATCGACGCCGAAACGCTACGTTTTGCCGAGTTCAACGAAGCGGCCTGCCGCGGGCTTGGCTACCCCCGCGAGGAGTTTGCCCGGCTCACCCTCAACGACATTCAGGGAAGCTTGACCCCGGCGCAATTGGCCGAGCGGACGAGAGCCATCCTCGATCAAGGTGTGGGCAGTTTCGAGAACGTGCAACGCTGCAAGAACGGCGATGTCCGCTGGGCGCGCGTCGCCAATCGGGTCGTCGAGATTCGAGGCCGGAAGTATCTCGTGGGGATTTGGTACGACATCACCGAGCAACGTCGCGCGGCCGAGGCGTTGCGCGAGCGCGAAGAACTCTATCGCGCCATCGTCGATCAGGCGGGGGATGGCATCGAACTGGTGGATGTGGAAACTCTGCGCTTCGTCGAGGTGAACGACGCGGCTTGTCGAATGCTGGGCTACGACCGCGAGGAAATATTGGGGTTTTCCCTGTCGGATATTCGGGTTGACCTGGATGAAATCGGTTTGCGCGCGCATGTGGCGAAAGTCCGGGCGGTGGGCAACGCCCGTTTTGACAGCCAGTTCCGCCGCAAGGACGGCGGCATCCTCGATGTCCAGGTCAACGTTCAGGTCATTCACCTGCACGGGCGGGATTATTGCGTGGCCGTTTGGCGCGACGTCGGCGCCGAGAAAGCGGGCCGGATGGCGTTGGCAAACGAAGCCGAATGGCGCCGGGCGTTGATCGAGCACTCCGGCGATGGTATCGCCATTTTCGACCAGAACCACCGAATCGTCGAAGCCAACCGGCGCTTTGCCGAGATGATGGGCTACGAACCGGAAGCAATGCGCGACCTCTATTCCTGGGACGTGGATGCGAACATGACCGAGGCGGACATCCGTGCCGGGTTCACCGATGTCCTCGCGATCAACGCCACGTTCGAAACCCGCCATCGCCGCAAGGACGGCACGCTGTACGATGCCGAGGTGAGCGCCAGAGGTGCCCGTATCAGCGGGCGCAGCGTTTTCGTCACTATCACGCGCGACATCAGCGGCCGCAAAGCCCAGCAACGCGCTCTGGAAGAGCGCGAAGCCCTGTTGGCGGCCATTTTCGACCAAGCCAGCGTTGGCATCGATCTGGTGGACGTGGAGACTTTGCGCTTCGTCCGATCCAATCGGGTTTCCCACGTCCTGCTCGGTTACGGCGAAGCGGAGTTTTCCCGGTTGCGGCTGCCGGATATCCAGGCGTCGCCGGCCGACGTTTTCGAGCGGATGTTTCGGGATAACCTGGCGATGCTGCGCGCGACGGGCGCGCTTACCTTGGAGAACCAGTACCGGCGGCAGGATGGCAGCGTGATCGATAGCCTGGTCGCGCTGCGCCTGATCGATTTTCGGGGACGGGAACAGATTCTCGCGGTCTGGAGCGACATCACCGAGCGCAAGGTGGCAGAAGCGGCGCTGCTCGCGAGCGAGGACTCCCTCAACAAGGCCCAGGCCATCGCGCGGGTCGGTAGCTGGAGCCTGGACATTTCCAACGGCTGTCTGACTTGGTCGCGGGAAACCTATCGCCTGTTCGGTTTGCCGCCCGATTCGCCGGTTACGCTCGATACGTTTGCTACCCGTATCCACGAGGAAGACCGGGCGCGGGTACTGGCGGTGTGGGATGCCGCGATAGCCGGTGCGACTTACGATATCGAACACCGTATCGTCGTCGGCAGCGGGATTCTATGGGTGCGCGAGCGCGCCGAGATTGTCCGTGATACCACCGGCGCGGCTGTATCCGCCGTCGGTACCGTGCAAGACATCACCGAGCGCAAGCGGGCCGAGCAGGAATTGCGCAGGGCTTACGAACTGCAAGCCGCGTTGCTCGACAAGGCCCCCGTTCTGGTCTGGCGTGCGGGCATCGATGCCAAGTGCGATTGGTTTAACGCCACCTGGCTGGCGTTCACCGGCCGCACCATAGAACAGGAGCGGGGAGATGGCTGGACCGAGGGCGTTCACCCCGATGATTTTCATCGCTGCCTCGACTGCTACCTCGACGCCTTCCACGGGCGCCGCCCTTTCGAAATGGAATATCGGTTGCGGTATCGCGACGGCAGCTACCGCTGGATCGTGGACTACGGTATTCCGCTCCATTCCGGCGAAGGAGAATTCGACGGCTATATCGGTTATTGCTTGGATATCACCGAGCGCAAGCGAGCGGCGGCCGAACTGGATCAGCACCGTCACCATCTGGAAGAGCTGGTGGCCGAGCGCACGGCGGAACTGGAAGCCGCCAACCGGCAATTGCTGATCAGCGACATGCGGCTGAAGGCGATGTTCGAGATGAGCCAGCAGTCCGATCAAATGGACGAGCGCGAACTGTTGCAGCGGGGCATCGAAGAAGCCGTGCGCCTGACCGGCAGCGAGATCGGCTACCTGCATTTCGTCAACGACGACCAGGAAACCATCCAGCTTTGCACCTGGTCGGCCGATACCTTGCAGTATTGCACCACCGTCCACGAAAACCACTACCCGATTTCGCTGGCCGGGGTTTGGGCCGACACGGCGCGGTCGCGGCGCCCGGTCGTCCACAACGACTACCAGAACCTGCCCGACCGCCGGGGCTATCCGATGGGCCACGCCCATCTGGTCCGCCACCTGGGCGTGCCGGTCGTGGAAGGAGATAAGGTTCGGGTGCTGCTCGGCGTTGGCAACAAGCCGACCGATTACGATCAGTCGGACAAGCACGAGCTGCAACTGATCGGCAACGATCTCTGGCGCATCGTGATGCGGCGCCGCGCCGAAGCCACCCTGGCCACCGCCAAGGAAGCGGCGGAGCAGGCCAGCCGGGCCAAAAGCGCGTTTCTGGCCAACATGAGCCACGAAATTCGNNATTCGCACGCCGCTCAACGCCATCGTCGGAATGACCCACCTGGTGCGGCGTGGGGCGAGCGATCCCAAGCTGCGGGAGCAATTGGACAAGATCGACGGTGCGGCCCATCACCTGCTAGGAGTTGTCAACGATATTTTGGACATTTCCAAAATCGAAGCAGGCCGGCTCCAACTCAAACAATCCGATTTCGTGCTCGCCCGGATTTTCGATCAGGTGCTCGCCCTGATCGGCGGGAAAGCGCGAGCCAAAGGCTTGGAGGTCGTCGCCGACATCGACCCGGCGCTCGCGAGCGTGCTGCGCGGCGATTCCTTGCGGCTGGGGCAGATTCTGCTCAACTATGCCGGCAACGCCGTCAAGTTCACCGAGCGCGGTTTCATCGCGCTGCGGGCCAAAGTCCTGGAGGAAACCGCAACCGATTGGTTGGCGCGTTTCGAGGTACAAGATACTGGCATCGGTATCGTGCCAGAAGAGCAAACGCGGCTGTTCGAGGACTTCGAGCAGGCGGATAGTTCCACCACTCGCCAGTACGGCGGCACCGGATTGGGGTTGGCCATCAACCGGCGGCTGGTGCAACTGATGGGTGGGGATCTGGGCGTCGCGAGCGAACCCGGTCGCGGCAGCACTTTTTGGTTCGTCGTCCGTCTCGGCAAAGGTATCGGTTTGGCGCAACCACTGGAGTGTAACGAAGTGGCAACTGTTTCGGAGACGGAATCCACCGCCGAGCGTACTTTGGCGAGGCACTATCGCGGTGCCTGCCTGCTGCTGGTGGAAGACAATCCCATCAATCAGGAAGTGGCGCTGAGTTTGCTGCAAGAGGTAGGTTTCGAGGTTGATCTCGCGCAGCACGGTGCCGAGGCGGTCGATCTGGTGCGAGCAACTGCCTACGATCTGATTTTGATGGACGTGCAGATGCCGGTGCTGGATGGATTGGAAGCGACCCGGGCGATCCGCGCCCTGCCAGGCCAGGCGCGTGTCCCCATCGTAGCGATGACTGCCAACGCCTTCGACGAGGATCGACGGCGCTGCTTGGAAGCGGGCATGAACGACCACGTCGGCAAACCGGTGGACCCCGATATCCTGTTTGCGACGCTTCTGAAATGGTTGCCGGATCGAGCCGCCACTCCCGTATCCACCGCCCGGCATCCCGCCGTTTTAGTGGCGGAAAATGCCGCCGACTTGCTGGCCCGGCTGGCCGCGATTCCCGGTTTCGATCCTGGCTTGGGGCTCAAGCTGGTGCGCGGTCAGTTAAATACCTACACTCGGTTACTGCGGCAGTTCGTTGAAACTCGCGCCGGCGACGAGATCGAACTGCGGCGCAGCTTGGCGAGCGGCGACTGGGCCGCAGCCCGGCGCTGGGTCCATTCCCTACGCAGCGCGGCGGGCGTTTTGGGCGCGATCCAGGTGCAATCGCTGACCACCGAACTGGAGGCAGCGATTCGCGACGAGTGGCCGGTGACCGAGATCGAGCGACTGGCGGTCGCGGTCGAGGCCGCGCAGTGCGCGTTGGTAACCGCTTTGCGGGCGGTGTTGCCGGTCGAAACGGGTGCCTCCCTCGCCGGAATGGATTGGCCGCAAGCTCGCGCTGCGCTGGCCGAACTCGACGCGCTATTGGCCGAAGACGACATCCGTGCCGGCGACGCATTTTGGCAAGCTGCTCCGCTGCTACAGGCTGCTTTGGGCGAGAGGGCGACGGACGAGCTGGCACGACGGATCGAGGTCTGCGATTACGAACGAGCCCTGGTTGTGTTGCGCGAGGCATACGCGGGCAGATTCGAGCTGGGCGAGCCCTAGGAACCCCG
The DNA here is from genome assembly GCA_002352125.1 of Competibacteraceae bacterium UBA2792. Classification (GTDB taxonomy): domain Bacteria; phylum Pseudomonadota; class Gammaproteobacteria; order Competibacterales; family Competibacteraceae; genus Competibacter_A. The sequence goes on from DEHU01000017.1 coordinate 8,961, forward strand.
TGGGACGAGGGGGCGTAGCCGACGCGCTTACGCTGAAGGCGCAAGGGTATGCGTGACGCCGTGCAGTCCGCGCCGTGCGGCCAGAATTGACCCGTGGATGATCGGCGTTGCTGGGGAAACGGTGCTTCCCGGCGCTAGCGGCGTCGCGGACCGCGTCCGGCGGCATGGTTTTCTTCGGGTGGTTCGAGCGCGCGAAAACGACGGTACAGCAACAGGTCGTAAGCGATTTTCAGGCCGCCGGCCAGAAAAAGCGGCGCGTTCATCAGCAACGGATTGGCCAGCAGCAACCCGCTCAAAAACGGCGACGCGGCAGCGCCGATCGAGCGCGCGATATTGGTGATGCCGGCGGCGGCGGAGCGTTCGTCGGGCGCGACCACCGCGACGGTGTAGGATTGTCGAGTCGGCACATCCATCTGCGAAATGCTAAAACGCAACAGCATGACCGCCGTCGCCAGCGGCAGGGTCGGCATCAGCGGTACCAGACACAGCAGGACGTTGGATGGAATGTGGGTGAACACCATCGTGTTGATCAGTCCGAACCGCGCGGCCAAGCGAGCGGCGAGCAGCGCGGAAATTCCCGCCAAGAGGTTCGCCCCGAAAAAAATGCTGCCGAGCAGACCGGGTTCCGCTCCGAAACGCAGATAGAACCAATAAGCCAGCAAGCTTTGCACCACGAAACCACCGGCGAAGGCGTCCAGTGCGAACAGGCCGCTCAGCGCCAGAACCACCGCCTTGGACCGATGCAACCCAAACAGCCGCCGCGTCGTTGCAGGATGCGCCGTCGGGGCGATCTCGACGCGCGGAGACAGGCCGAAGAAGAGCAACATCAGCACGCCGCCACCGAGCGCATAGCCCAGCAAGATGGCCCGGTAAGCATCCAGCGCCGCCATGCCGTTCGCCTGTAAGGCCTGCGCCAGCCAGCCGCCCCCCAAAGCCCCCAACGCAGTGGTGAAAGATCCGGCCAGGTTGTACCAAGCGAAAATCCGCGTGCGTTGCTCGTTCGGCAACAGTTGCGCCAAAGCGGCCTGCTCGATGGAGAGAAAAGGGCCGATTTCGTTGCCGCTGGGACTGATGACCCCGACGATTGCGGCCAGGATCAACAGCGCCGGTTGGCGCGTCAGCAAAAACGCCACGCCGGCCGCCGCCATCAGCAGCGCGCCCAACAGCAACATGCGCCGCCGTCCCAGGCGATCCGCCGTGGTGGTTATCGCCAGCGAAATGCCGGCGTCTCCCGCCAGCGTGGCGGTGAGCAGCGCGCCGATCAGCGGTTCGCTAAGACCCAGCTCCGCCAGGTAGAGCACCAGTACGACCGATAGAGCTCCGTACGCGAACAGCCGGGTCATGCGCGCGGCGAACAGCAGAACTATGTCCGGTTGGCAGCGGTTCACGAGCGATTTCCCGCCCCGGCGATGCGAGGCCAACGAATCTTCATGTTCGGCTAACTCCTCAAATGATAAAATCTTTTAGGTGCGAACAGGCACTCTCTCGATTATCGGCCATCGTGAACCTCGATACCCTTGTTGCCCACGTCAAAGCCAGCCCCCTTCATTTCGACGCCGATACCACCAGCGAAGACGCCTTCGTCGCTGTGATCGGCGCCTGTTTGCGTCACGCCGAGGCCAATCGGCCAGCGGTGCTGAACGGCGGGATCGAGGGTATTCATCAGATGCGGGTGGCGTTCCGGCGGCTGCGCTCCGGCCTCAAGATTTTCCGGCCGCTGATTTCGCGCGAAGCGAGCGCCGAACTGGTCGAAGACGTTCGTTGGCTGAACGGGTTTCTGGGACCGGCCCGCGACTGGGACGTGTTTCTGGAGGACGGGTTGTCGCCGGTGTTCGGCCGTTTCCCGCGCAAGCGCGGTCTCGTTTGGTTTCGGAGCAAGGCTGAAGCTATCCGCCAAACCCACCATCGGGCCTTGCGGCAAGCTTTGGCCGAGCCTCGTTATCCGGCCATGCTACAACGATTCGCCGATTGGTTGAACTGCCATGCTTGGCGGGATGGCTCCAGCGACAAACAGCGCGAACGATTGGCGGAACTGGTGACGAGTTTCGCCGCGCCGCTGCTCGAACGCGACCACCGGCGAGTGGTCGAACGGGGCGAATCGTTCTCCGAACTGTCTGCCGAACGGCGGCACGCGCTGCGTATTCGCGTCAAGGAACTGCGCTACGCGCAAGATTTTTTCGCCAGCCTCTACCATGCGGCGACGGCCAAAGCTTATCTGGGCACCTTGGCCAAGTTGCAGGACTGTCTGGGGGTCATGAACGACGTTGCGGTCACTCGCCGGTTGTTGGATGAGGCGGGCTTAAAGTCGGCGTCCGCTGCACGGCAAGTGATCGAAGGTTGGTACGGCTGCCGGCTGGATGTCCACGAACGCCTGTTCGCTGAAGTCTGGCAACAATTCGTGGAGTGCGAGCGGCCTTGGAAAGATCGACCGGCACGTTTTGGGCGGTAACTGCAATCGAGGGAAACGGCCCGCCGAATCCGGCCCGTCTTCGGTATTTTGTCGTGATCCAGAGGAGAACAGAACCATGCGTAACCCGACGTTGACTCAACGATTGACCGAACTGATCGCCACCAAGCCGGTCGCTGCCACCGATCTGGAACATGCGGCACTGTTGACGTTGGACGCGCTCGCGAATGCGTTCGCGGGCCGGGCGAGCGAGCCCGGCGCGATCCTGTTGCGCTGGGCCGGCGAAACCGCCGTGATCGATGCCGCGCGCCGCGCTTTTTTGCTGGGGTCGCTGACCCACATTTTGGAAACCGACGATTTGCACCGCGCTTCGGTAGTGCATCCCGGTTGCGTGGTGATACCGGCAGCCTGGGCGGTGGCGATGCGGGAAGGAATTCGCGGCCACGCCATGCTCAAAGCCGTGCTATGGGGATTCGAAGCGGCAACCCGAGTGGGCATGGCGGTCGGACCGGCCCATTACCGAATTTGGCACAATACCGCCACTTGCGGGCCATATGGCTCGGCTATGGCAGCAGCGGCGCTGTTGCAGCTCGATGCGGCGGCGACGGTCCATGCGCTGGGCAATGCCGGCACTCAATCCTCCGGGCTGTGGCAATTTTTAGAGGCTGGAACGATGACCAAACATCTGCATGCTGGTCGAGCGGCGGAGGCGGGGGTATTGGCGGCGGATTTGGCACGCTTCGGTTTTACCGGGCCGCCGGCGATTTTGGAAGGTTCCAAAGGTTGGTTTGCCGCCACCTGTCCCGACGCCGATCCCGACGCGGTGACGCGCGATCCGGACGGCCCTTGGCAACTGCTGCGGACTTCGGTCAAACCTTGGCCTTCTTGCCGCCATACTCATCCGGTGATCGATGCGGCGCAGGAGTTGCGCCAGCACATCGTGGCCGGCACCATCGAGCAGGTTGAAGTGGAGACGTATCCGGCGGCGCTGGAGGTTTGCGACCGGCCGCAGCCGCAAAGCGATTACGAGGCCAAGTTCTCGCTACAACATTGCGTGGTGGCGGCTTTGGCGCGCGAGAACGTGGATTTTGCCGTTTTTGCCGAGCCGGAGCGAAAGGCGCTGGCAGATTTGCGGAAGCGAGTGACCGTGCGGGTGGCCGAGCCTTACGCTTCGGCCTATCCGCAGTCTTGGGGTAGCGCGGTGACGGCGACGGTGCGCGGCGGCGAACGGTTGACGGTGCGACGCACCCACGCCAAGGGCGATCCCGAGGCGGCGCTATCGCCGGTCGAACTGATCGCCAAGGCGCGGATGTTGATGACTTACGGTGGAGTGCGCGATCCGGATCGGCTCATCGACGCGATTCTGGCTCTGTCCGACGATTCGGCATTGCCGGAGTTGCCTTGAAGCGAGGGGATTTTTTTTTGGCAATGCAGCAAAATTTTGAGGCTTAACCTATTGTTTGAGCAACAAAACGTTGTTTTTTGCCGAAAAACAACGCAAAGTAGTGTGTTTACTCTAAAATTTTTGATAAAATACGCGCTGTGTAGCAGGCATTTATCTTCTCCTCGGTCTGCTACACATCCTCCTTTGGTGGTTTTTGGCCGGACACCTTTGTCCGGCCTTTTTTATTTTGAGGGCTGCAAGTGAGTGAAGTGCCCGACCTCACGACCGAGCTCCGTCGTCGCGTTCCCCCCAAGCCAGATCGTTGCGAGTTGTGTGGCCGCGTCGTGGCTGCACTAACCCGGCATCATCTGATTCCGCGTACCCGCCATCGCAAGAAACGTAACCGGCGTCTGTTCGATCGCCAGGATGTCCGTACCCGCATCTTGTGGATTTGCCGCCCCTGTCACGACCACATCCACGAAGTACTGAGCGAGAAGGAAATGGAGGCGGACTATCACAGTCGCGAGGCGTTGCTGGAGCATCCGGCAATCCGCCGTTTCGTGGCCTGGATCGAGAGCAAACCGGAGGGATTCAAGCCGTGAGGGATTTGGGTGCTACGGCAGGAGGAGAAAATGCGAAGAGGCGAAGTCGGGCGAAAAAAACCCCGCTTTCGCGGGGTTTCGTTTTAGACCAGCAGCCCGTTGTGAGGCATCAATCGTCGCCGGACATGACGCCCAGGATTTGCAGCAGGCTGATGAACAGGTTGAAGAGAGTGATGTACAGGCTGACGGTAGCCATGATGTAGTTGGTCTCGCCGCCGTGGATGATCTCGCTGGTCTGCCAGAGGATCATGCCGGACATCAGTAGGACGAACATCCCCGACACCGCCAGCGATAACATCGGCACGTTGAATAGCATGGCGCCCAGTCCGCCCAGGAACGCGACCAGAATGCCGACCATCAGGAAGCCGCCCATGAAGCTAAAGTCCTTGCGGCTGACCACGGCGTAGCCGGACAAGGCGAGGAAGATGACGCCGGTGCCGCCCAAGGCCGTCATGACGATCTGCGAGCCATTGGGCAGACTGAGGTAAAGGTTCAGGATCGGTCCCAAGGTGTAACCGAGGAAGCCAGTCAAGGCAAACACTGCCGCCAAGCCCCAAGCGCTGTCGCGCAGCCGGGTCACGACGAATAAGAGGCCGAAATAGCCGCCCAGCGTGATCAGCCAATGCAGCGGCGCGGCGTTCGTGGCCATGGCGATGCCGGCGGTCAGAGCGCTGAACAGCAGGGTCATCGACAGCAGCATGTAGGTGTTGCGCAGCACCTTGTTGCCGACTGCCGACACCACCGAACGATCGGCGGTCAGCGAAATCGGCGCTTTGGCCAGTAGGTCGTTTCTCTGCATCATCTTTGTGAGATCTCCTTAGGGGTTAAAAACTATCGATATTGACCATGCGTACACGCGAAGGGTTCACTTTGAACTATCGGTCACAACGCGCGGTACCGTCGAACCATGATATAGGGGTTGACGATAGTCTTTCAAAGCCTTCCGCTGCGCTTGATATCCAAAATATCGGTCGATCATGGCTGCGGGCAAACGATGCGGCGGGGTCGCGCAGGTTGGTCGGCAGCACGATCAGCGCTCGCTTGCGCTGCCGGGTCATGACCCGGTTAACCGCCTCGGCGTAATCCGGCAGTTCCAGGGTGGGTTGCAGATCGTAGACGCCGTCGATCACCGCACTCGACGTCCCCGGTCCCGAGCGGGGCGCCAGCCAGCGCTGTTCGCCGCCGAAGCTCTGCACGCCGACCGCGTCGCCTTGGCGCAGGGCGACGTAGGCCAGATCGAAAACTTTAAACAGCATGGAACGGATCAGGCGGCGAAAAAAGAGAACGTCGCGGTCACAGAACTGTATTGCTAGTCGTTCGTAAGGCGCCTAAAATTTTTATGAAATGAATCAGAGTAATGACATAGGTAATTCCAGTCCTTACCGACCGCTACGTAGCGCTATTGCGCCTGCGCCGCCGGCAGCTTACGGTGAAATCAAAGTATTTTCTGTTCGGGGTCGCTTGGGCCGGGTGCGTTATATCGGCTATGCGGTGGGGTTAGGCTGGCTGCTCAGCCTCGCGGGCGGTCTGCTCGGGGAAACTATTGCGCCGCTCGAAAGCAATGGCGGTTCGCAGATATCGTTGGCCGGCGGCGCGTTCGTCGTTCTAGCGTTGGCGATATCCGTTCTGCTAACCGTCCAGCGCTTGCACGATTTCGACGCCAGGGGCTGGTGGGTGTTGCTGGTGCTGGTGCCGCCGGTCAACTTGGCGTTTTGTTTAGCGCTGCTGATCGTGCCCGGTACCCAAGGCTCCAACCGCCTCGGCAATCCGCCGCCACCCAATACGGCGGGGGCGATCATCCTTGCGCTGGTATTGCCGATGGCCGCGGTTGCCGCCGTGGTTGCCGCCGTTGCCATGCCCGCTTACCGGCATTATCTCGAACGCGCTCCGGCAACGGGTCAACCGTGAGCGCCGCGCACCCAATGCACCGAACCGCGTTTCGGATGAAATCCGATGAAATACGGCAAATGCTACGGAGATTTGGATGAGCGTCACGATCGATCTCGGACAAGCGATTCATGCGTTGGCGGACGCCCTTGATTTGGTGGGCGTGGATAAGGTGCTTCATGGCAAGCGGGTCGCAGCCATGGCGTGGCAGTGCGGCCGGGCTTTAGGAATGAGCGAGCCGGAAACGGAAGATTTGTTTCATGCTGGGTTGTTGCACGACTCCGGCGTATCGTCTACGCATATCCATCATTGCTTGATCGATCAACTAGACTGGGAAGGCGCCGAATTTCACTGCTTCAAGGGGGGCGAATTGCTCGGGCAATTTGCCCCCCTGTCCCATTTGGCGCCCATCGTTCGCTATCACCATACCCATTGGGAGATGCTGCATGCGCTGGATGTTGCCGAGCCGGTCGTGCGCTCGGCTAACCTGATTTATCTAGTCGATCGGGTAGATGCGCTGATAACGCCCCACTACGAGCGCGATCTCCTGTTGGCTCGACATGCCGTCCGCGACACGGTTTGGCGCTTGAGCAGCTCTTTTTTTGCCCCGGAGCTGGTGGCGCTGTTTCTGGATCTGTCCGATAGCGAGGCGTTTTGGTTGAGTTTGGAGGCCCGTCATCTGAGCCGTCTCATCTACGAACGCGAGCGGGCATATCGGTTGACGCCGATCAGTTTTCCCGAATTGCGGCAATTGGCGCTCATTTTTGCCCAGGTCGTGGATGCCAAAAGTCCGTATACCATGGAGCACTCGCTCGGTACGGCGCGGCTGGCGCGATTTTTGGCCGAGCGGATAGGGCTGCCGGTCGAGGTCTGCGAGAAAATAGAAGTGGCGGGGCTATTGCATGATCTGGGTAAGCTGCAAGTGCCGGACGAAATTTTGGAAAAGCCTGGACCGTTGAGTCGCGAGGAGCGCTCGTTGATCGAGCGCCATAGCTTCGAAACTTATCAAATTTTGCGCGGCATCGCTGGCCTGGAGGACATCGCGTTGTGGGCTGCCTATCACCACGAAAGGCCCGACGGCGGCGGTTATCCGTTCCGTTGCAGCGGAACGGAGCTGACGCTCGAAATGCGCATTATCGCCGTGTCCGACGTGTTCCAGGCGCTAGCTCAGCGCCGGCCCTACCGACGATCGTTGCCGCCGGCCCAGATTTTGGAAATGTTGCGAGCTTTCGTTGCCCAGAATCGATTGGATGAGGAAATCGTGGAACTGATCGGGCAAAATCTGGACACATCCTGGCGGTTGGCGACTAGTCAGGAGACCGAGCCGGGAACCGCCCGGCACTGATTCGGGCTCGCTGGCAAGCTCGGCGAGCCCGACCGGCTCAAACGAAATGCGGCGATCTTGCCGGTCGGCGAGGGGTATCGGCGGAGGCGATTTTGCAGGCGGCGGCTTGCGGGGGGATCGGCGAAAACGAGTGGTTGGTGGCGAGTATCGACGAAGACGATTTATGAACGGAGAAAATAATGATGATCGGATTACGATCTTGGTGGCCGACGATGACCCGGTGACGCGATTGCTCGCTGGCGAAATCTTGGAACGGGAAGGTTTCGCCGCAAGAGTCGTAGAAAGCGGCGAGATCGCGCTCGCCCTTTTTGCCAGCTACTCTTTCGATTTGGTCCTGCTCGACGTGGTAATGCCTGGACTGGACGGCTTCGACACATGCGCGCGACTGCGCCAGATGCCGGCCGGAGCGCATATCCCGATCTTGATGGTGACCGGGCTGGACGACGAGTCCTCCATCCAGCGCGCCTACGGCGCGGGCGCCACCGATTTCATCACTAAACCGCTCAACGCGCTCATTCTCGCCCAGCGAGTGCGCTACGTCCTGCGAGCCAGCGCCGCCATGCGGGAGCTGGCTTGGCGGGTCGATTTCCAGCGGGTGCTGATCGAGACCATTCCGGTTCCGATCGTGGTGGAGGATGCCCGGGGTGGGTGCCTGCTGTGCAATCCTGCCTGGGAGACGCTGGTGGGCCGGTCGCTTGCGGAGATGGCGGGCGGCGTGCCGCAGATGGTTGGCCGCGGGATACCGAAACCGGCGGTGCTCGCTCCCGAAGTCGACGACGATGGCCGTTGGCAACAGCAGGTTTACGAGACCGAGGTAGTCGGCGCCGGCGCCGAGCCGCGTTCGGTCATCGTGCATCAGGCAGCGTTTACCCTGCCGGCGTCGGGCGAACCCGGCGTGATCAGCGTCGTGCTGGACATTACCGAGCGCAAGAAAAGCGAAGAGCATCTGCGCTTGGCCGAAACCGTTTTCCGGACCGCAGCGGATGCGATCATGGTGACCGATGCGGCGGGCGTCATCAAATCGATCAATCCCGCATTCACGACCGTTACCGGCTATCAGCCGCGGGAGGCGATCGGTTTGACGCCTCGTTTGCTGGAATCCGGACGCGAAGACGATCAATTCTTCGCCGATGTGTGGCGGAGCCTGCGCGAGACCGGCAAATGGTCTGGCGAGCTGTGGCAGCGCCGCAAAAACGGCGAAATCTATCCGGTGTGGGAAACCATTGCGGCGGTCCACGCTCCGGATGGCCACGTCGTCGAATACGTGGCTTTCTTTAACGATATTACCGCGCGCAAACGGGCCGAACAGGAAGTTTTTCATCGCGCTAACTATGACCTGTTGACCGGCTTGCCCAACCGGAATTTGTTGTGCGAACGGTTGGACCAAACCCTCAAGCAAGCGCGTCGCTACAGTCGGCGAGCGGTGTTGATGTTCGTCGATCTCGACGGTTTCAAACAGGTCAACGACACGTTGGGGCATGGTGTGGGGGACATGCTGCTCTGTCAGGTCGCCGCGCGGTTGGGCGTGTGCGTGCGCGATACCGATACCGTGGCTCGGCAGGGCGGCGACGAGTTCGTGGTCGTGTTGCCGGATATGGCGGACGAAGAGGATGCCAGCGTTGTCGCGGAGAAGATTATCGCCCGGTTGACCGAACCGTTCGATTTGGGTGGAAACGTCGTTCGCATCGGCGCCAGCGTCGGCGTCGCGTTTTATCCCGACCACGGAGCCAGCGCGGAGCAGTTGTTGCGCCATGCCGATTTGGCGATGTACCAGGCCAAGCTTGCAGGGCGTGGCGCTTATCGGATATACGAGCCGGCCATGACCAACAAGGCCGCTCGACAGGCTTCGTTCGAAAACAACCTGCGTCTTGCTCTGGAACGTAAAGAGTTCGCGGTTTATTACCAGCCGATCCTAGAAGTGGACAGCGGCCGGTTGGTGGGGGCCGAGGCGCTGCTGCGCTNNTGGCCGAAGAAACCGGCTTGATTGGCGATATCGGTACTTGGGTGTTGGAGGATGTTTGCCAGACCTTGGAGCGCTGGCATCGAATTGGCTTGGATCTATCGGTTTCGGTTAACTTGTCGAGCGTGCAAATTCTCCGTGGCTGGTCGATAGAGATGCTGGATGCCTTGCTCAAACGCTATCGCTTAGCGCCGCACGCTCTCGTTTTCGAAATTACGGAAAAAGTGTTGTTGGCCGATATCCCGCAGGCCGGCCAGTGGCTGGAAGATGTCCGGAATCTGGGTATCCATCTGGTTCTCGACGATTTCGGTACCGGCTATTCGTCGTTGTCTTGTTTGAGGCGATTTCCGCTCGATCGCGTCAAGATCGACCCTTCTTTAGTGCGCGACATGGTGGCGAACCCGATCAGCCGGGCTTTGGTAAAAGCAATTTTGGCCATGAGCCACAATTTGTGGCTCAAGGTGGTAGCGGAGGGCGTCGAAACGTGGGAGCAGTTCGATCTGCTGGGTCGCTTGGGTTGCGAGTACGCTCAGGGTTTCTATTTCTCTCGCCCGGTATCCGCCGAAGAATTTGCCAAGATCGCCCGGAATCTTCGCGTCATCTCATGAGCAGGCAAATCGAGGAATCCGGTGATCGGACGATAGCTGGATCGGGTCCGTTCGAACGCCAGACATGAGCGTCGCCGTCGTCGCCGAAAA
>DEHU01000123.1 GCA_002352125.1 Competibacteraceae bacterium UBA2792
GCCAGCCCGCCGGCGGAATGGCCGCGGCGTCCGGTCGCCGCGGCCTTGCCCAGCGGCTCAGGCGGTCAGCGTCTTGCCGGTCGCGCCCAGGTCGTGGAACGCTTCGCTGAGGCGTTCGACCAGACCGAGCTCGGCGTCGCGCAGCCACTTGCGCGGGTCGTAGAACTTCTTGAACGGTGTGCCGTCCTCCGGGTCGATCTGGTACTTGAACGCCTTCGGATGCTGATCGACGAATTTGCCGACCGGGGCCGAGAAGGCGAACTGGGTGTCGGTGTCGATGTTCNNACGCCGTGCACGTTGCCGAACGAAGCGGCGACCGAGAACATGCCGATCTCGGCCAGCTTGTCGAACGCCTGCAGCACGTCCTCCGGCTGGGTATAGAGCTTGGCGTTGTCGGCACCTTCCTTGAACTCGGAGCCGATGCCGTCCTCTTCACCGCCGGTCACGCCCAGCTCGATCTCCAGGCTCATGCTCAGGGGCGCCATGCGCTTGAGGACGCGGGCGCACTCGCCCAGATTGAATTCCATCGACTCTTCCGACAGATCCAGCATGTGCGAGCTGAACAGAGGTTTGCCGTATTGCTTGAAGAACGCTTCGCCGTGATCGAGCAGCGCATCCACCCAGGGAATCAGGCCCTTGTTGGCGTGATCGGTGTGCAACACCACACAGACCCCGTAGTGCTCGGCCAGCAGATGAACGTGCTGTGCCGCCGACACCGCGCCCAATACCTTGGCCTTGAAGCCGTCCTTCATCCCCTGTCCGGCATAGAACTGGGCGCCGCCGTTGGAAAGCTGGATGATGACGTCGGCTTGATTCTTGGCGGCGGCTTCCAGCACCGCGTTGATGGTGCTGCTGCTGCTGACGTTGACCGCAGGCAGAGCGTAGCCACCCGCCTTGGCGGCGGCCACCAAGGTCAGATAATCTTTGCCAGAAACGACACCGGGTTTGAGTTGCGCCATGAAAAGAGTCCTCTCGTTGCGGATCATTATTTGAACGACAGCCAATAACAGGGTCAGTATAGCGTTTGCGCGGCTGCCATCAAAGCCACGCGGCACGAACCGGATCCAATACTATCCGCAGGGGGATTTTTGAGCCCTCAACCGTAGTGGGCGCCGATTGATTCAGGTCGGATGCCGGTTCAAAATAACCCGATAAAAAAGTGGCTATTCGCGTCGTTCGATAACCTCATACCGAGGAGGTTGCTCATCATGAGTAAAGTTGCCGAACTGCTGGGCGCCAACGCCGACTATCTGTTGGGCTTTGATAGCCCCAAGATCAAAAAGGAGTTACTCCACCTCCCCGGCCCGGATTTCGTGGACCGGATTTTCGCCGCATCCGACCGCAACAATCGGGTACTGGGCAACCTGCAACGCATGTTCGGGCATGGCCGGCTGGCCGGCACCGGCTTCTTGTCCATCTTGCCGGTCGATCAGGGCATCGAGCATTCCGGCGGTGCCAGCTTTGCCAAAAACCCGATCTATTTCGACCCGGAAAACATCGTCAAACTGGCCATCGAAGGCGGTTGCAACGCGGTGGCTTCGACCTTCGGCGTGCTCGGCATGGTGGCGCGCAAATACGCCCACAAAATCCCGTTCATGGCCAAGATCAACCACAATGAGCTGCTGACTTTCCCGAACAAGGCCGACCAGATCATGTGGGGCACCGTCCAGGAAGCGTATGACATGGGTTGCGCCGCCGTGGGCGCCACCATCTACTTCGGTTCGCCAGAAAGCGGCCGTCAGATCGTCGAAGTCGCGCAAGCGTTCCGCATGGCCCACGAACTCGGCATGGCTACCGTGCTGTGGTGCTATCTTCGCAACAACGCTTTCAAGACCAAGGAGAAGGACTACCACGTTTCCGCCGATCTGACCGGCCAAGCCAACCATCTTGGTGTTACCATCGAAGCCGACATCATCAAGCAGAAGCTNNAACTGCTACATGGGTCGCGCCGGCTTGATCAACTCCGGCGGCGAATCCAAAGGCGCGGGCGATCTCGAAGCGGCCGTCACGACAGCGGTAGTGAACAAGCGTGCCGGCGGCATGGGTTTGATCTCGGGTCGCAAGGCGTTCCAGAGGCCGATGAAAGACGGCGTCGCCATTCTCAACGCCATCCAGGATGTCTATCTCGATGCCAGTGTGACCGTCGCCTGAACGCGGTTCGGTCTTCGTTTCCAGGCCCCGCGTTGGCGGGGCTTTTTGGTTTGGGCATTCCACAGCGGAAAGGCATAGGGGAATCGACCTGTCTTTCCGTGCATCGCGCTATCCGTTTTGCACTAATTTAGGGCAATTGTCCGGCTTGTCCAGCCAGGACAATTGGCATAATGATCTCGTCATATCAATCTGTTGGCCGATGAATTTTGTTTTGGCATGGAACATGCTGAACCAAAGTATCAAAGTCTCTATGGCACTTTGTTAATTTCGCGTGCAGCGTTACTCTGAAGACGAGTTTCCAAAAATATGCTCACTTCGACTTCGCCAAACGATGTGATCGCTATCGCTATCGTGGGCAGCGGTGGCGCTGGCGCTATTACCGTCGGTAGTTTGTTGCTCGAAGCCGCTGGTCGAATCGGTTGGTATGGCCTGATGACGCGCTCGATTGGGCCGCAAATCCGCGGCGGCGAGGCGTTGGCGATGGTGCGACTGGCACCGGTGCCGGTGCTGGGGCATGGCGACCGCTTTGACGTGTTGCTAGCGTTGGATTGGCATAATGCCGACCGTTTCGTGGACGAGGTGCCTCTGGACGCCGATAGCTTGATTATCGCCGATGCCGGAGCGGGCGATCCGTCTGCCGCCATTCTCGCTAGCGGTGCGCACCTGGTGACGGTTCCTTTGACCGATCTGGCGGACGATGTGCCAGAAGGGCGATCCAATATCGTCGCCTTGGGTATGTTGGCGCGGCTACTGGCCTTGCCGCTGAAGCCGCTGGCCGCTTTGGTCGTGCGTGCCTTGAACCGCAAGGGACTCGATCCGGTACGCTTGCATCAAACGCTGGCCGTCGGTCACGGCGCCGCCGCCGCGCTGGACGGTTCGATTCGGCCACCACCGTTGGCGACGGATGGCGGGATGCGCTGGTTGCTGACTGGCAACGAGGCGGCGGCGCTCGGCGCTCTGCGCGGGGGGGTGCGTTTCGCGGCGGTTTATCCCATCACGCCGGCTACCGATCTATCGGAATGGCTGGCGCCGCGGTTGCGGCAGTTGGGCGGCCATCTGATTCAGGCCGAGGACGAAATCGCGGCCCTGAACATGGTGCTGGGCGCAGCCTATGGCGGTATGCCGGCTCTGACCGCAACCTCCGGCCCTGGCTTGGCGCTGATGAGCGAAACTCTCGGCTTGGCGGTGGCCGCCGAAATTCCTGCGGTGATCATNNATCATCAACGTGATGCGCGGCGGTCCATCCACCGGTATTCCCACCAAATCGGAGCAATCCGACCTCAATATCGCTTTATATGGTTTGCACGGCGATGCCCCGCATCTGGTGCTGGCGCCGAGTTCGGTCAGCGATTGCCTGGCCGTCACCCAATGGGCGGTGCAGTTGGCCGAAGCGCTGCAATGCCCCGCTATCGTGCTGTCCGATCAATTCTTGGGGCAAAGCCAAACGGTGTGCGACCGGCTGCCCATCGCCGGTGATGGCGAATCGCTGCGCCTGACCGCCAAGATCGTCACCAACTATTACGATCGCTATGCGGTGACCGCCGATGGCGTTTCGCCCATGTCTTTACCCGGCACGCCGGGCGGACAGTACACGGCCGACGGTCTGGAACACAACGTGCGCGGTGTTCCTTCCAGTCGGGCCACCGACCATCAGTCTCAACTGGACAAGCGCCGCGACAAGCTGCTGCGTTACGACTATGGACCGATTTGGGCCGAAGTAGAAGGAGACGGCGAAGCGGCGGTGCTGACTTGGGGATCGACCGCCGCGCCGGTGCGGGAAGCGGCGGCGCTCGCTCGGGCGCAGGGATTGGCGGTGAAGGTGTTGGTGTTACGACTGCTATTGCCCGCTCAACCGGCGCGATTGGCGCGACTACTGGAGGGTGTGCGACGGGTGCTGGTGGTCGAGCAGAGCCATTCCCAGCAGTTTTATAGTTACCTGAAAGCGCATTACACTTTGCCGGCAGCGGTTCGGGTTCTCGCTCGGCCCGGCCCCTTGTCGATCCGACCGGCAGCGGTACTCGCGCAACTGCTACAGTGGAGGTGAACGCATGGGCAAGCCACAACCGATCATTACCGGCTACTCGGTCAAAGACTACAAGTCCGACGTCAAACCGATCTGGTNNTCCCGGCTGCGGCCATTTCGGCGTGCAGGCGGCGCTGTTCCGCGCTCTGGCCCATCTCGATTTGCCGCCGGAACATGTGACGATCATTTCGGGTATCGGCTGCTCCTCACGGCTACCGGCCTATACCGAATGCTACGGGTTTCACGGTATCCACGGCCGGGCGTTGCCCCTGGCGACCGGGTTGAAACTGGCCCGTCCCGAGTTGACGGTGATCGTGGCCAGCGGCGACGGCGATGCTTTTTCCATCGGCGGCAACCATTTTTTACACGCGTGTCGGCGCAATGTGGATCTGACCTGCATCATCATGGACAACGAAGTGTACGGCATGACCAAGGGCCAGCCGTCGCCGACCACCGCATCCGATTGGGACAGCAAGCTCGCACCGAGCGGTACCCACGTTCGCCCTTTGCAGCCTCTGGCGGTGGCGTTGGCCGCCGGGGCAGGATTCATCGCTCGCGGGTTTTCCGGCGATCCGAACGGCACGGCCCGGTTGTTGGTCGAAGCGATCCGCCATCCCGGTTTTGCCTTGGTGCATGTTCTCAGCCCCTGCGTGACCTACCGCCCCGAAGAAAAACTGTGGAAGCAGCAGGTGCACAGCATCGAGATGGAACCGACTGCCGAGTTGGCCGAAGCCGCTCGGCGGTTGTTTACCGACGACGGGTTGAGCACCGGCATTTTTTATCGAGCTACGCTGCCGCCGTATCCGGTTACCAGCCAGACCAGGAGCGACGATTTGTCCGTCATCGAAGCCGAGTTCGTGCTATGACTGCGGCTGTCGGATTTAACCTGTTTGCTGCGGTACGGAGTCGCCGGGAAAACCTTGCGGCGACAATGGCGCATCGGGCGAGAGAATCGGGTTAAAGCTTTCGAATATTCGGCGAGTGACCTGGAGAGCATGTCATGCTGATCGGTGTGCCGAAGGAAATCAAAACCCACGAATATCGGGTCGGGATGACGCCAGGTGGCGTGCGTGAGGCGGTGCGCCACGGTCATGCCGTGCTGGTGGAAACCGGCGCCGGAGCGGGCATTGGCCTGGACGATTCGAGTTACGAAAAGGCGGGCGCCCAGATTGCCGCCACGGCAGAGGACGTGTTCGCTCAGGCGGAGTTGATCGTCAAGGTCAAGGAACCGNNCTGGCGCCGATGAGCGAGGTCGCCGGGCGGATGGCGATCCAGGCCGGCGCGCGTTGTCTGGAAAAATCTCAAGGTGGCAGCGGTACGCTGTTGGGCGGAGTGCCGGGCGTGTTGCCGGGCAAAGTCGCGATCTTGGGCGGCGGCGTGGTCGGCACCAGTGCCGCGCGGATGGCGGTCGGCCTGGGAGCGCGGGTGACGGTGCTCGACCG
>DEHU01000120.1 GCA_002352125.1 Competibacteraceae bacterium UBA2792
CGATACTGTTAGAATAGTAGCTTAGACTTAAAGCGGCTTAAAGATAGGGGCGAAATAAGCCCGGCGTCCCACGCGCGTTCGCGCGTTCCACCGCTTGGCCAGTTTCGAACGTTTTCGAAGTCAACGCGGTTTCATGTTCGTCGGCCAGAATGCGAAACCGGGATGAGGAACGGGCACAGGTGAAGCATGTACGGGTTGGAACAACAAATTTTGCACACGGATGTTACGGGCATGCCACTGGAATGGGTTAACTATCAGCAAGCGGTACGCTTGTATCACGCCGATCAGGTCGCTTATACCTGCGGCACGATTTTGTATGTAGTTCGCGGGGGAATCAACGCCCGCAGCGGCCGGCGGAGCGTCATCGCGGTCAATTCGATCATCGCTACCCAGGGCGGCGCCTACGCCCGGCTGCGCGCCCGCGATGATTACGTGCCGCCGCTTTCGAACGCTTCGCTGTTCCGGCGCGACTGCAATACCTGTCTGTATTGCGGCGAAACCTTCCCGGTGCGAGAGCTGTCTCGCGATCACGTCCGGCCTATCGTTCAGGGAGGAATCGATCATTGGAATAACGTCGTGACAGCCTGCAAACCCTGCAACCACCGCAAAGGCGGAAAAACGCCCGAGCAGTCCGGGATGCAACTGCTGGCGATTCCGTTTACGCCCAACCACGCCGAGTACGTGTATTTGCAGGGCAAGCAGGTGCTGGCCGATCAGATGGATTTCCTGCGCGCGCATTTTCCGCGATCAAGCCCGCTGCACCAACGGCTGGCGCGCTTGTCCTGATGCCGCGAATTATCCGCAACGATACGATCTCTAGGGAGACGCGGCGATGACGAATGGCCAGGGTTTCTTGTCAGGCGTATTGGGCGGCATCACTTCTTTCGCGCAGCACCATCTGACCGAATATCGGATCAACCAAGAACGGTTGGCGGTGTTGCGGGACGATATCGAGCGGATTGTGGATGTGAGCGAACCGCGAATCAGACTAGTCGGCAATTACTTGCAGAAGCTGCTGGATCCTGTGGAAGATGCGCTGGCTTATGGCGATCACCTGCTGCGGCAGATCCCGCCGGCGGTCGCGCTCGGGGGCCAGTCCTGGGCCCGGGATCCCCGAGTGAATGCCTTTTTCGCAACCCAGGACGATCTGCGGTTTACCCTCGGCCATAATCCACGGCTGCGAAGCTTTTTCGAGGATAAGGACCATCGCGAATGCTTCGCTTTGATGTTGATGGTCAAGCGCGAGATCGAGACTTTTGGTTCGGCGTTGGATGGCGATATGTTGGTTCGCGAGGTTCGCCAGATCAGGATCAGCTTTTCGAATCATCAGCTTTTTTTTCCCAACGTCAGCGAGGCCAAGCTGCGCCGGGAACTCAGAGAACGAACGCTGATATTTTTGGCGACGCGAGCGCTGGAGCGGATCAACGAATTGCGAGAACGACGGGGAAACCTGGAGGAACGGCGGCGACAGTTGCAGGTGCAATTGCGCGCGTTACGGGGGCATGCCCGGGGATTGCAGCCGCTGCTGTCGAGCACCGATGCCGACGAACGCCGGCTGGCCGCGCTGGACCAAAAACTGGCCCAGACCGAGCAGGATTTGGTGATCGCCCGCAAACAGTTGGGTACGCTGGACGATTATTTGGAGCAAGTGCGGCAGGTATTGAGCCAGCCCGAAAAATATCTGGAGATTCAACCTTTGTCGATGCGGATCAACCGGCTTGGTCTCAAGCTGGACGAGAATTCTTCGGAACCCGGCGAAACGATTACCCTGATCGAGCTGGCCTCTCTGGGCGAGAAACGGATCGGCGTACTGGTGCGCTTCGCCCGCGACGATCTGGCGCCAAGCGGCGATTAACGGCAGGGATTCCGTTAGCCGATTCGAGAGCGAGGCAAGAAAAACGTGGTGTTTACTCCGCTGGCGATTCGTTCGGGTTTGCTGCTGGATTTGGGAGACATCCAGATTTGGGGTTGGATGGAGGAGCCTGTGGCGTTACCGTCCAGCGCGACCGCTTTTGGCATGATTACGGCTGGCCAGACTCAGCTACGCGATGCCGCAACCGGCTCTTTCGGCTTGAACGCGGGGATGTTTTTCGTGTTGCCCGACGGTGGGATGGCGCACGGTGGCAGCGGTCTTGCGATCGCGTTGGCCGGCTACCGGGGTTTGCGCCAGATTGGCGGACCCTTGGAAACGATGGGCCGCCTGCGCTACATCGACGGGTGCAGCGATACCCTTTTGGTCTGCCCGCCTCGCCTGGGCGATCCTTGTCTGAATCATTTGCACATTCCGCCGCACACCGATCAAACGCCTCACACCCATCCTTCGGTGCGAATCGGGGTTATCCTGCGTGGGACCGGCGAGTGCCGCACGCCCGCCGGCGTCTATTCGTTGCAGCCCGGCATGGGTTGGTATATTCCGGCTGGCTGTTTGCACTCCTTCTTTACCCGGGATGAATCGCTGGATGTGATCGCCTGGCATCCGGACAGCGATTTCGGGCCGCGCGACGACGATCACCCCATGATCAACCGCACCCAGATTCCCTCTCGGTAGTCGCGATTCGTCGTCACCGGGTAACCCGCAAATGCGGAACTGGGAGGATGGGCAGTGGCGCTTCGACCATCTGCTCGTGCCAGAGCAGGAAGGTGATGAGCATCCAGAGTTTTAGGCCATGCCGCAGGCCAGGAACGCCTTCCATCTCGTAGTTCAGCAGGCGCTTGACGTAATCGGGATCGAAAAAACCGCAGCGCTGGAGATTCGGGCGGGCAAGCATTTTTTTCCCATAGCTGCGCAGATCACCCTGAAACCAGAACCGCACCGGCACCATCATTCCGACTTTAGGCCGAGCGATAATCGCTTCCGGCACCCAATCCCGCATCGCCTTTTTAAGAACGCTTTTTTCCACCGCGCCTTCCAGCTTCAGGCTTGGCGGACAACTCATGCTGGTTTCGATGATGCGCCGGGAGAACAGCGGCGGCAGCGCCAGCACGCCATGCGCCGAAGTCATTTTCTCCACTTTGACCAGAATCAGGTTGGCGCCCTTGAGCCGGATATTCATAGCTCATCAGCTTGTTGACGAAGTCGCGCGGTTGCTCGGCCCGGAAAAACGGCTCCAGCAGGCCGATCATGGTTTCATCGCCGTCGGCTTCGCGCAGCAGCGCCGGGTCCAGCAAAGCACCGAGATCCTGATAGCAACGTTGAAAGGCCCGCAAGTAATTTCGTTCCAGCCAGCCGGTGGCCGGCTCGCCCGGTAGAGGACCGTACAGCCGGGCCAGCAGCATGGGCAGATTTTTGGGACCGCCGAAGCAAGGATCGCCGCCCTCGCCGTTCAGCACCACGTCGGCTATTTGGGCCGCCGCTTGCGCCAACAGGTAGTTGGGCACGGTCACGGGATCGCCGATGGGGTCGTCCAGCCGCCAGATGATATCCCGCATCTGTTCCAGAAAGCCGGTGGGACGGATTTCCAACCAGCGATGCTCGGTGCGATAGCGGTCCACCATCAATTGCACGAAGTCGTTTTCGCGCGCATATTCCGGGCCGAAGTGCACCGAGAAGGTCGGAAATGACACCCCCGGCTTTTGCTGGGCAGCAACGGCCAGCACGGCGCTGGAGTCGATGCCGCCCGACAGGAATACGGCAGGTGCTTTTTCCGGGCTGGCCGCGAGGCATTCGGCCACTGACCGGTCGAGAGCCGCCCGCACCAGAGCAGGGTATTCCTCGGCTGGACGCGGAGATTGCGCTTCCAGTTCTTCGAAGCGGAAATGCCGGCGTACCGACGCCCGGCCTTGGCGAAAGCGCAGGATGGAGCCGGGCTGCAATTCCTCGATGCCCTCGAACATCGTGTTGGCGCCTGGCACAAAACTGAAGGTCAGGTATTCCGGCAGCGCCCCGGCCCGCATCCGGCGGGGCACGGTGGGGTCGGCGAACAGCGCCTTGATCTCGCTGGCGAACAGCAGCCGGCCCCGATGCACGGTCCAGTACAGCACTTTCACGCCTGCCGGATCGCGTAGCAGATAGATAGAGTCGCCCCGGCTCAGGGCCAGCACGAAAGCGCCGGTCAGGTTTTCGAGGGGGGATTCTGCGGCGGCTTCCCGGCCGAGAGCAGCTAGCAGACGTTCCGCAATACCCTGTCTGGAGTCATCCGGCCCGGTTACTCCATCGTGGTCGAACAGGATACCGCCGTAGCCGAGCAGGTCGTGGCCGTGCCGGGCGAGTTGCGATTCCCGGTTCCAGGTTGCCATCCCGTGGCCGATTGCCACGGTTTCGCCGGTTGCGGTCACGCCGCTGGCCCGCTCCCAGCCTGAAGGACAACGATGCGACAACAACGCCGCCATGCGCGCCAGCAGATCATCCGCCGGCGAGCCGCAATAACCGAACAGGCAAGACATGGCGCTATCCGATTCCGACAGTTTCAGCCATAGTCAATTTCGATCTCCGTTTCGACCGTATTTGACATCTCCGGCGTTAGCAATAAGGCGCCGCCGACCACTGCCGCCCCCAGCAGATTGAGCAGCGGCTTTGGCTCGATGTGATCCACGGGAACGCGGTAACCGGCGCGCAGCATTTTAGCGGGATTCGAGCCGAAGGCGCCGCCACGCCAGGAGTTGTCCGGCGGCAACCAGGGCAGCGATGAATCGCCGTCGAGCGCCGCCCGGGAAATGCCCAGATCGGTCAGGCGCTCGCGGGCGAACGCCCATTTCGGATCGGCGGCCAATTGTGCGGTCAGATTGAACCCGGAAGTAGAAGCGTCGTGTAACACTTGTACCGGGGTATTGGGATGGTTTCTCAGAAATTCCCGGCAGGCCGCGAACACTTGCTCCGGGTAACCCGAGCGGCTGACCACGGCGGTTTTGTAGCTCAGGTGGAAGCGGTTGCGAATTAACATATCCACCAGATCATCGCACTCCACCACCAGAATCCGCTCGGGCGCGTATTGCGGATCTTCCAGATTATCGGCCGAGGCAGTTTGCTGTCGGAACGCGCGACCGTCCGCCAGCGCGGTGATCGGGTGGGCTTGGTGGTAGCGATCGACAAGCTTGCGCGCTTTGCCGAAAGGGATCCGACTTATTCGCCACCAGCTAACGATGATGGGCGTTGTAAAGACCAGAAAGATGGCTAGCCCGGCGAAAGTCTTCAGCCCGAAACCGATCACGCATGCGATCACTAAAACCGCCACGCCGCAGCCGATGAGCGCGCCCTTTTTTTGTCGCCAGCTCCGGCAAATGGCCAGCGCGAGTTGTGTGGCGGTGAACGCTTGTTGGCCGTTATCGGACAATCGCTGGATCAATTGCCGAAGAGCGAAATCGCTGATTCCGTCCGCGCTCTTGCGAAAAACGAATTGATAGCTGCACTGTTTACACCGCGTCCCTTCCCGGTACTTTTGAGTGTGTCTGCATTCTGGACAACGCATCGGCTGTCGCTCCAGTTAGCGAATTCGCGAGGGCTGATTTTGATCGCGGGAGCAAGAGTTGCCTCCCCTCTTCATAGTCTGGCACGATGAAGCGATTTTTTCGTGATGTTTCACGTGAAACATCGACCTTGGACTTTATGCGAAGTGCTGTCTGGCGTGGGATGAATCCTCCCCAGCCGCCGGGCTATACTTGAAAATATATTTGTTCCAAGAACACACTCCGGGGACGGCAAGAGACCGTCCCCTTTGGATTTCGGAGGCGCCTGTGCGCGATGTCTCGACCTTTCAGGGGCTGATTCTGGCCCTGCAAGAATATTGGGCCCGTCAGGGCTGCGTGCTGCTGCAACCTTACGATATGGAAGTCGGCGCGGGAACTTTCCATCCCGCCACGTTTCTCCGCTCCATCGGTCCAGAACCGTGGAGCGCCGCCTACGTACAACCGTCCCGCCGCCCCACCGATGGCCGCTACGGCGAGAATCCCAATCGCTTGCAGCACTATTATCAATATCAGGTCGTTATCAAACCCTCGCCTTTGGATTTGCAGGATTTGTATCTGAATTCTTTGAAGGAGCTCGGCCTCGATCCGTTGGTTCACGACGTTCGCTTCGTCGAAGACAACTGGGAATCCCCAACCCTGGGTGCCTGGGGGCTCGGCTGGGAGGTATGGTTGAATGGCATGGAAATCACCCAATTCACTTATTTCCAGCAGGTTGGCGGGTTGGACTGCAAGCCGGTCACCGGCGAGATCACCTACGGTTTGGAACGGATCGCCATGTATCTGCAAGGCGTGGAAAGCGTGTTCGATTTGCTTTGGACCGACGGACCGCTAGGCCGTGTGACCTACGGCGATGTGTTCCATCAGAACGAGGTGGAAATGTCCACCTACAATTTCGAGCAGGCCGACACCACCGCCTTGTTCATGTGGTTCGACACCTGCGAGTCCGAGAGCAAGCGATTGATCGAACTTGGCTTGCCCTTGCCCGCTTACGAGATGACCTTGAAAGCTTCGCATACCTTCAATTTGCTGGACGCCCGCAAGGCGATTTCCGTCACCGAGCGCCAGCGCTATATCCTGCGGGTTCGCACGCTGGCGCGGGCGGTGGCGCAAGCGTATTACGATGCCCGCGCCGCGCTCGGCTTCCCGATGTGCGTGCGCCAAACGGCAATTCAGAGCAAGGAGTCGGCTTATGTCTGACATCCGCGATCTGCTGATCGAAATCGGCACCGAGGAATTGCCGCCCAAGGCGTTGTTCGATCTGGCGCTGGCGTTCGAAAAAAGCATTAGCGACGGTCTGGAAAAAGCCGGTCTGCCAAACGAAGAGATTCGCCGCTTCGCGACTCCGCGCCGTTTGGCGGTGCTGATCGGCAATCTACCGGCGAGACAACCCGACCGCCGGCAGGAGCGGCGCGGTCCGGCCTTGAGCGCCGCTTTCGGTCCCGATGGCCGGCCGACCAAGGCCGCCGAGGGTTTCGCCCGCTCTTGCGGAGTCGAGGTCGCCGAACTGCAACGGCAGGAAACCGACAAAGGGGCTTGGTTGGTGCACGTCAGCGTCGAACCGGGCGCCGCAACCGCCGATCTGGTTCCGGGTATCGTCGAAACGGCTCTCGCCGGGTTGCCGATACCCAAGCGAATGCGCTGGGGCAACCGCGACGACGAGTTCGTCCGGCCGGTGCATTGGGTGGTGCTGCTGTTTGGCGACGATGTGATTCCCGCCACCATCATGGGCGTCCAGACCGGTCGGGAGACTCGCGGCCATCGGTTTCACCACCCCTTCCCAATCCGGCTGAACTCGCCGGCCGATTATGCCCGGCAACTGGCCAGCGAAGGCAAAGTCATCGCCGATTTCGGCGAGCGACGCGACGCGATTCGAGCCCAGGCCGATGGTGTGGCCGCCGAATTGAACGGCATTGCGGTGATCAAGTCGGAGCTGCTCGACGAGGTGACGGCGCTGGTGGAGTGGCCAGTAGCGCTGGCCGGCAATTTCGAGCGGCGGTTTCTCGGCGTGCCGGCGGAAGCGCTGATCAGCACCATGCAGGA